>JAAYLR010000075.1 GCA_012521815.1 Acidobacteriota bacterium | reverse complement strand
GTGCCGGTAGCGGGCGAGGCTCTCCTCGCCGAAGAAGCGCGCCGTCGACCAGTTCCCCTTGACGTACGGTTCGAGCGGGAAACGGGCCCGCACGCCGACGTCGACGCCGAACTTCCCGTGCGTGCGGCGCGGCGGGCTGAAGCCGAGCCCGATGAGCCACTCGTCGTCGGCGAGGTTGCGGAAGCTTTCCGGCAGCGCGGTGAACGCTTCGCCGCGATCCTGCAGGAGCTCGGTCTCGTCGCCGCGGCCGACGAGCGCGTAGAGGCGCTGCTTGGTGCGCGGCAGCTCGATGCGCGCGCGCAGCCGGCCCTTGCCGCTCCAGCCATCGCGCTCGTCCCAGTCCGCGAGCACGCTGAGGCGACCCCACGTCCCTTCCCGCCGCTCGTCGAACTCGCGTCCACCGAAGAAGCGGTCCACCCCTTCGACCGAGGTGCAGAGAGCGCGCGCCATCATCAGCCGGGCCCGGTCGATCCAGGGGGCATCGGGAGGGATGAGCACCGCGCACGGATCGTCGCTCTCCGCGGCGGGCGCCCCGGCCGCTCCCTCGCCGCCGCTCTCGCCCGCGGGCGTCGTCGCGACGGGGGGATCGGCGACCTCCGCCACGGTTTCGGCAGGGGTGGTGGCGGGCTCCTCGACCGGCGGCGGTGGCTCCTGTCCGGTGGCGGCGGCCGCGAAAAGGAGCAGCAGCAGCGCGACCGCGGTGCCTCCGGGCTGCCGCCGCCGGCGTGAGCGGTGTCTCACACCGGGGCCTCGGCGTCGTCCTCGCCGGCGATCTGGCCGCGCAGGAACGCCTCGATGAAGCCGTCGATCTCGCCGTCGAGCACCGAATCGGTGTCGCCGACGGTGTGGCCGGTGCGGTGGTCCTTGACCATCCGATAAGGCTGGAGGACGTAGCTGCGGATCTGGCTCCCCCAGGCGATGTCGGCCTTCTCCCCTTCGCGCTTCGCCTGCTCCTCCTCGCGCCGCTTCATCTCCCGGTCGTAGAGCCGGGCGCGCAGGATCTTCATCGCCATCGCGCGGTTCTTGATCTGGCTGCGCTCGTTCTGGCAGCTGACCACGATGCCCGTGGGCAGGTGGGTGAGGCGCACCGCGGAGTCGGTCCGGTTCACGTGCTGTCCGCCCGCGCCCGAGGAGCGGTAGGTGTCGACGCGCAGGTCCTTGTCGAGGATCTCGATCTCGATCGTGTCGTCCACCTCCGGGTAGACGTAGACGGAGGCGAACGAGGTGTGCCGCCGGGCCGCGGAGTCGAACGGGCTGATCCGCACCAGCCGGTGGACGCCGTTCTCGGGACGGAGGTAGCCGAAGGCGTGGTCGCCACGCACCGCGAAGGTCACGCTCTTGACCCCCGCCTCCTCGCCATCCTGCCGGTCGAGGAGCTCGATCGCAAAACCGCGCCGTTCCGCCCAGCGCACGTACATCCGCAGCAGCATCTCGGCCCAGTCCTGCGACTCGGTGCCCCCGGCGCCGGAGTTGATCGCGACGAGCGCGTTCTTGTCGTCGTCCGGGCCCGAGAGCTTGATCTCGAGATCGAGCCGCTGGAGGTCGCCCTCGAGACGATCGAGGAAGGCGACGAGCTCCGGGTCCGGTTCCCCCGGAGCCTCGGCGAGCAGCTCGCGCCAGGCCTCGAGGTCGGCGGCATCGGCCCGCAGCCGGTTCAGCGTCGTGAGCCGCTTCTCCACCCCCCGCCGCCGCTGGAGCACTCCGGTGCTCTCCTGGGGGCGGTTCCAGAAACCGGGCTGTTCGATCTGCCGATCGAGATCGCGCATCTCCTCTTCGAGGCCCTGCTCTTCAAAGGAACCTCCGCAGGAGGGTGAGCCGCTCTTCCGCGCTGTCGAGGCGCTCCAACAGATCAGTCGCCAGCATCTTCGGGTTTCCTCTCGTCGTCCGGTCGGGAGGAAGCTACCACCGGCGCGGGCGGACCTCCAGCCCGCCGGGGGCGACGTCCCGCGACGATCCCGGCGGCCGCGACGAGCAGGGCCAGCGCCGGGATCCGCCAGGGGGCCCGGCTCTGCGGCGAGAGGTCGGTGCGCCCCGCGATCTCGGCGCGCAGCGTCCCCTCCTCGCCGACCCCGAGCCGGGCGGCGAGCGCGCCGTCGGGGGCGATCACCGCCGAGATGCCGGTGATCGCGGCCCGCAGCAGCGGCCGGCGGCTCTCGGCGGCCCGGAACTGCGCCGCCCGCAGATGCTGCCAGGGAGCGGCGGTGTCGCCGTACCAGGCGTCGTTCGTCACCGTGACGAGCAGCGTCGCCCCGCCACGGACGAGCTCGGCCACCGCGTCCGGAAAGATCACCTCGAAGCAGATCGCCACCCCGAGCCGCTCTCCCCGCCAGGGGATCAGGCCGGGAGTGGTGGCGGCGGTGAACTCTCCGGCGTGCCGGGCGATCTGGCCGAGGAACGGCAACCGCTCGCGCAGCGGCACGTACTCGCCGAACGGCACGAGGTGGCGCTTGTCGTAGCGAGCGGTCGCGCCCGCGTCGGCGACGAGCAGCACGGAGTTGAAGACCCGGCCGCCCTCGGTCACGGGGCTGTTGACCAGCACCGGACAGCCCCGGGCCGCGAGCTCGGCGAGCGGCTCGGCGAGCAGCCGGTCGTGCGGGTATTCGAGCGGCCAGGCCGCGCTCTCCGGCCAGACGAGCAGCGCCGGCCGGTCGCAGGCGGCGCGCGAGAGGGCGAAGAGGCGCTCGCGATCGTTCTCGTTCGTCACCGGATCCCAGCTCACCAGGTTCGGGATGTTCGGCTGGACGATCCGCACCGGGACCGGCGTCGCCGGCTCCCCCTCCCCGGTCGCCCACCGCCCCGCCACCGGCAGCAGGCTGAGCGGCACGAGGAGCACCCAGGCCGCGGCGGCGGGGCGCCGGGCGAGGAGCGCGCGCCCGAGGCCGAGCCCGGTGGCGACGACGAGCCAGGAGACGCCATGCACCCCGACCCAGGCGGCAAGCGGCAGCGCTCCGGGCAGACCGATCCAGGCGTGTGCGGGAGGGTTCCATGGGAACCCGGAGAGCAGATGCTCCCGGACCACCTCCAGCGTCACCCAGATCGCCGGCGGGGCGAGCCAGGCGGCCCAGCCGCCCCGCCGCCAGACCGGCGCCGAGAGGAGGGCGAAAAGGCCCGCATAGAGGCCGAGATAGGCGGCGAGGAGGAGCAGCGCCAGCCCCGCGAGCCAGCCCGGGAGATGGCCGTAGGTGGCGAGGGTCGGCACGATCCAGGGCAGCGCCGCGAGCCAGGCGACGGTCCCGAAGAGCCAGCCGCTCCCGAACGGCCGGCGGCGGCCGAGCGCGGGGGCGAGCGCCACGAGCGCGACGAGCGGCAGCCACGCTCGCGGCTCGCGGCCGAAGGCGAGGCCCCAGCAGAGGCCGCCGGCGGCGGCGAGAGGGAGGACGAGGGCGAGCCCCGGCGCGGAACGGGAAGGGGACGCCACCGACGCTGCGTTCTCGCTACGGCGTGTCGGTGAGGATCGCGTCGCGGCTGATCCGCTGCCGGATCTGCTCGAGGACCGGCTGCCCTTCCTCGCGGGTGGCGAACGGACCGACACGGACCCGGTAGATCTCCCGGCCGTCGCGGGTCACCTTCGAGATGAAGGCCGCGTGCCCGAGCCGCCCGACCTCCTCCTGGAAGCGTCGGGCCCGCTCCTCGAGGCCGCTCGAGAAGACCTGCACGTAGAAGGCCCCGGCGGGGGCCACCGCCGGCGCGGCGGTGGCCCGGGGCGGAGCGGGTGCGGGTGGGGGTGGCGTGGGCGGAGGCGGCGTGGGCTGCGGGACGGGGGTCGCCACCGGGGTGGCGGGAACCGGGCTCGGAGCCGGCGCCGGGCTCTCCTCCGCCCCCACGTCGGCGGCGAGGCTGCGTCCCGGCTTCGGAGCGATCGCGGTCGGCGTCGGCACCGGGGTCTTCCGGCGGTCCTCGGCGAAGAAGCGGAACTCCTCGAGCGGCACCTCGTCGCTCGCCTCGGCCCGGGCAACCGTCGAGGCCGCCTGCCGCGCGGCCCCGCCGCGGCCGACCCAGAGACCCGAGAAGAAGGCGACGAGCATGCAGCCGAGCAGCAGCACGAACGCCACCAGGACCTGACGGTTCGTCAGGGCCACCTCGTAATAGCTCTGCTCGTTCGGCTCCCCGTGTTCCACGACGCCGGCTCCCGTCCGCTACTTGCGATCCATGAACGTCTTCATCAGATCGATCGGCACCGGGAAGAGGATCGTCGAGTTCTTCTCGGCGGCGACCTCGGTGAGGGTCTGCAGGTAGCGCAGCTGGAGGGTGACGGGGTTCTGCGCGATCACCGCCGCGGCCTCGGCGAGCGACTGCGAGGCCTGCCGTTCGCCGTCGGCGTGGATGATCTTCGCCCGCTTCTCACGCTCCGCCTCCGCCTGCCGCGCCATCGCCCGCTGCATCTCGCTCGGCAGGTCGACGTGCTTGACCTCCACCATCGAGACCTTGATCCCCCACGGATCGGTGTGCTGGTCGATGATCTCCTGCAGCCTCTCGTTGAGCTTCTCCCGTTCGGCGAGCAGCTCGTCGAGCTCCGCCTGCCCGAGCATCGACCGCAGCGTGGTCTGCGAGAGCTGGCTGGTGGCGTAGAGGTAGTTCTCCACCATCACCACCGCCTTGGCCGGATCGACGACGCGGAAGTAGATCACCGCGTTGACCTTCACCGAGACGTTGTCGCGGGTGATCACGTCCTGCGGCGGCACGTCGAGGACGACGGTACGCAGCGAGATGCGGACGATCCGGTCGAGCGGCCAGAAGACGAGGATGAGGCCCGGCCCCTTCGGCCGCTCGACGAGCCGGCCGAGGCGGAAGACCACCGCGCGCTCGTACTCGTTGAGGACGTTGATCCACTTGAAGACCACGACCACGATGACCGCGAGCGCCACCATGAGCATTCCGGGAATCTGCGGCATCACTTCCATGCTCACCCCCCGCCACCGGGCCGGCCGACGCGCAGCGTGAGCCCGTCGACCCCGGTGACCTCGACCTCAGCCGCGGCCTCGATCGGCGCGTCGGCAACCGCGTACCAGTACTCCCCCCCCACCTTCACCTTCCCCTTCGGCGTCAGCGCCGAGACCGCCACCCCGCGGGCGCCCACCAACCCTTCGTTGCCGGTCGTCACCCGCCGGGTCTGGGCACGGAACGCCAGCCGGGCGAGGAACCCGACGATGATCGCCATCCCGAGGGCGATGCCGAGGACCAGCTCGAAGCTCACGCGCAGCGCCGGCTCGGCGCTCCGGAACAGGAGGAGCGAGCCGAGCACGAGCGAGATGATACCGCCGACCGTGAGCAGCCCGTAGCTGGTGACCTTCACCTCGGCGACGAACAGGAGCAGCGCGAGCAGGATCAGCGCGATCCCCGCATAGTTGACCGGCAGGACCGAGAGGCCGAAGAAGGCGAGGAGCAGGCAGATCCCGCCGACCACCCCCGGCAGCACCGCTCCCGGGTGGGAGAGCTCGAAGTAGATCCCGAGAAAGCCGAGCGTGAGGAGGATGTAGGCGAGGTTCGGATGGGCCAGCGCCGAGAGGAAGCGCTGCGACGCCGACATCTCCACCGTGCGCACCGGGAGGCCGGCGGTCCGGAGGGTGAGCACCTGCTCGCCCTTTCGCACCTCTCGCCCGTCGAGCGCTGCGAGGAGCGCGTCGAAATCCGGAACGACGAGATCCACGAGCCCCTTCTCCAGCGCCTCCTGGGCGGTGAAGGCCCGGCTCTCGACCACCGCCTGCTCGGCGAGCCCGGGATCCCGGCCACGCTGGCTCGCGAGGGCGCGGATCGTGGCCGCGGCATCCTCCCGCGCCTTCTCCTTCATCACCCCTTCGATCGC
>JAAYLR010000074.1 GCA_012521815.1 Acidobacteriota bacterium | reverse complement strand
CGCGGAGATGGTGATGCCGGGCGACAACGTGAACCTGGCCATCGAGCTGATCGCGCCGATCGCGATGGAGAAGGGCGTGCGCTTCGCGATTCGCGAGGGCGGCCGCACCGTCGGCGCCGGCACCGTCACCGAGATCGTGGCCTGATCGGAACCACGGAAAGAGAGCAGGGGGTAGCCTCATGGTCAACGAAAAGATCCGGATCCGGCTGAAGGCCTTCGACCATCGGATCCTCGATTCCTCCACGCACGAGATCGTCGACACGGCGCGGCGGACCGGGGCGCGGGTGGTGGGCCCGATCCCTCTGCCGACCACCATCTCCCGTTACACCGTGAACCGTTCGCCGCACGTCGACAAGAAGTCGCGCGAGCAGTTCGAGATTCGTACCCACAAGCGGCTCCTCGACATCTTCGAGCCGACCGGCAGCACCGTCGACGCGCTGATGAAGCTCGAGCTCCCCGCGGGAGTCGATGTCGAGATCAAGGCCTTCGGGAAGTAGGACGGAGAGCGCCATGCAAGGCATCCTCGGGCGCAAGCTCGGAATGACGCAGATCTTCGAGGCGGACGGAACCGCCGTGCCGGTGACGGTGATCGCCGCCGGTCCCTGCGTGGTCGTCCAGCGGCGGACCACCGACCGCGACGGCTACGAGGCGGTGCAGCTCGGTCTCGTCGAGGCCCGGCCGCCACGGCACGTGACCCGGCCGCGGGCGGGGCATTTCAAGCGGGCGGGCGTAACTCCCGTCCACCGCCTCGCGGAGTTCGCCATCGACGCCGGCGAGGAGTGGAAGGAGGGCGATCAGGTCAAGGCGTCCATCTTCCAGCCCCAGGAGTACGTCGACGTGGTCGGCACCAGCAAGGGCAAGGGATTCCAGGGCGTGATGCGGCGTCATGGCTTCGGTGGCGGTCGCGCTTCGCACGGCTCGATGTTCCACCGGGCGCCGGGCTCGATCGGCAGCTCGTCGTGGCCGTCGCGCGTCTTCCCCGGAATGCTCGCCGCCGGCCGCATGGGCGGCGAGCGGGTGACGGTCAAGAACCTGCTCGTGGTCAAGGTGGACGAGGAGCAGGGCCTGCTCTACGTCCGGGGCGCGGTGCCGGGCGGCCGCAACGCCTACGTCGCCGTCTGCCGGGCGAAGCGGGGCTGAGGAGGAGATGGCGATGAAGGTCGCGATCAGGAACCTGAACAACCAGCCGGTGGGCGAGATCGAGCTCCCGGAGGCGGTGTTCGGGTACGAGTACAAGGAACACCTCATCCATCTCGCCGTGAAGAGCTACCTCGCCGGCCGGCGCCGGGGCACGGCGAAGACCAAGGTGCGTGGCGAGGTGAGCGGTTCGGGCAAGAAGCTCTGGCGGCAGAAAGGCACGGGCCGGGCCCGGATGGGCAGCCTGCGCAGCCCGGTCTGGCGCAAGGGTGGTACCGTCCACGGCCCCCAGCCTCGCGATTACTCCGACGGCCTGTCGGCCGGAGAGAAGAAGAACGCCCTGAAGTCGGCGCTCTCGCGCAAGCTCGCCGACGAGCGGCTCGTGGTGCTCGACCGGCTGGAGCTCGAGTCGCCCAAGACCCGTGAGCTCGCCGCGGCGATGGCCGGGCTCGGGATCGCGGGCAAGGCGCTCCTCGTCGACCGCTGGGACAACGAGGAGCTCCAGCTCGCTTCGCGAAACAACCCGGCGCTGAAGGCGGTCGATGCGCTGGGAGTCAATGTCTACGACGTCGTGGACCGTTCCTTTTTCGTCGTCTCCGAACCGGCGCTCCGGCGGCTGATGGAGGTGCTGGCGTCATGAGGATTCAGGAGATCATTCGCCGCCCGCTACTGACCGAGAAGTCGGAGCGGATGCGGGAGACCGGCAACACCATCACGCTCGAAGTGCATCCGGAGGCGACGAAGATCGACATCGCCAGGGCCGTCGAGGCGCAGTTCAAGGTGAAGGTCGAGGAGGTCCGGGTGGCGAGGATGCACGGCAAGCTGCGCCGGCAGGGCCGGTTCGCCGGCCATCGTCCCGACTGGAAGAAGGCGTTCGTGCGCCTGGCGCCGGGCGAGAAGACCATCGACTTCATCGAGCTCGTCTAGACGGCAGGAGCTGACAGACCATGGGCATCAAACAGATCAGGCCGATCAACTCCGCGAGCCGGTTCCAGTCGTTCCCGACGTTCGAGGAGATCACCGCCGAGCGGCCGTTGAAGGGGCTCACCCGCGGCAAGTCCAAGACCGGGGGGCGCAACAATCGCGGCCAGCTGACCTCCTGGTTCCGGGGCGGTGGCCACAAGCGGCGCTACCGGGAGATCGATTTCCGGCGTGACAAGCGCGGGATTCCCGGCAAGGTCGCGGCGATCGAGTACGACCCGAACCGTTCGGCGCGGATCGCCCGCGTGCATTACGCGGACGGCGAGAAGCGGTACATCCTCTGTCCGGAGGGGCTGAACGTCGGGGCCGTGGTGATGGCGGGCGAGCAGGCGGAGATCAACGTCGGCAACGCGCTGCCGCTGCGACAGATCCCGCTCGGCACCGTGATCCACAACCTCGAGCTGAAGCTCGGCAAGGGGGGGCAGATGGTGCGGGCCGCCGGCGCCGGCGCCCAGCTGATGGCCAAGGAAGGCGCCTACGCGCAGGTGAAGCTGCCTTCGGGCGAGGTGCGCAAGGTGCACATCGACTGCTACGCCACGGTCGGACAGGTGGGCAACCTCGAGCACGAGATCGTCTCGTTCGGCAAGGCGGGCCGGCGGCGCTGGCTCGGCCGGCGGCCGCACAACCGCGCGGTGACGATGAACCCGGTCGACCACCCGATGGGCGGTGGCGAGGGGCGGACCTCGGGCGGCCGGCATCCGTGCACGCCCTGGGGCGTCCCGACGAAGGGGTTCAAGACCCGGAACAACAAGCGTACCGAGCCGATGATCGTGCGTCGGCGCAACCAGAAGTGATGGCGGGGGCCTGAGATGTCGCGCTCACTCAAGAAGGGTTTCTTCATCGACAGCCACCTGCTGGAGAAGGTCACGGAGATGAACGCCAGCGGCGACAAGCGGGTCATCAAGAGCTGGTCGCGGCGTTCGACGATCGTTCCGGAGATGGTCGGGCACACGATCGCGCTGCACAACGGCATGAAGTTCATCCCGGTGTACGTGAGCGAGAACATGGTCGGGCACAAGCTCGGCGAGTTCGCCATGACCCGTACCTTCCGGGGGCACAGCGGCAAGAAGGCGGAGCGCACGGGCGCGCCGCGGAAGGGTTGAGGAGGCTCCGATGATCTCTACCGCTCGCCTTCGTCATCTCCAGGCTTCGCCGCAGAAGGTCCGGCTGGTCGTCGACCTGATCCGGGGCAAGGGCGTGGAGGAGGCCGCCAGCATCCTCCAGCTTTCGCCCAAGGCCGCCGCGCGGCCGCTCGCCAAGCTCCTGAAGTCGGCGATCGCCAACGCGGAGAACCGGCAGGAGGCGGTCGACGTCGGCCGTCTCTACATCCGCGAGATCTTCGTGGACGGTGGCCCGATGCTCAAGCGCATCCGGCCGGCGACCATGGGCCGGGCGTTCCGCGTACTGAAGCGCCAGAGCCACGTCACCATCAAGCTCGACACCCGCAAGGGCTGAGCGAGAGCGGTCAGGAGAGAGCACAGTGGGTCAGAAGACGCATCCGTACGGCTTCCGTCTCGTCTACAACAAGACGTGGCACTCGCGCTGGTACGCCCAGAGCGGCTACGCCGACCTCCTCCACTCGGACCTCGCCCTGCGGTCGAGCCTGAAGAAGCGGCTCGGGCACGCGGGGGTGAGCGAGATCGACATCGAGCGGGCGGCCGACAAGCTCCGGGTCACCATCTACACCTCGCGGCCGGGCGTCATCATCGGCAAGCGGGGCGTCGAGGTGGACAAGCTGCGTGACGATCTCGCGAAGTCCACCGGCCGCGAGGTGCACATCAACATCCAGGAGATCCAGCGTCCGGAGCTCGACGCGCAGCTCATGAGCGAGTGGATCGCCGGCCAGCTCGAACGCCGGGTCTCCTTCCGGAAGGCGATGAAGAAGGCGATGGAGAACGCCTTCCGGTTCGGCGCCAAGGGCGTGAAGATCATGGTCGCCGGGCGCCTCGGCGGCGCGGAGATCGCGCGGACGGAGTGGTATCAGGAAGGGCGCCTGCCGCTGCACACCCTCAAGGCGGACATCGACTACGGGTTCGGCGAGGCGCGGACCACCTACGGCGTCATCGGCGTCAAGGTGTGGGTGTACAAGGGCGACCTGCTCAAGGAGAAGGGGCGTCGCGCGGCGACGGCCTAGCGGGAGAACGATCCGATGTTGATGCCGAAGAAGGTCAAGTTCCGCAAGCAGCACCGCGGTCGCCGGGCAGGGGGAGCGAAGGGGGGGACTACATCGCCTTCGGTGACTACGGGCTCCAGGCGGTCGAGCCCGGCTGGGTCACCGCGCGGCAGATCGAGGCGAGCCGGATCGCGATCTCCCGCTACGTCAAGCGTGGCGGCAAGATCTGGATCCGGATCTTCCCCGACAAGCCGGTGACGAAGAAGCCGCTCGAAACCCGTATGGGCAAGGCAAGGGGAACCCCGAGGAGTGGGTGGCCGTCGTTCGCCCGGGCCGGGTGATGTTCGAGCTCGAGGGCGTCGAAGAGGCGATGGCGGCGGCGGCGATGCGGCTGGCCGCGCACAAGCTGGGGATCCGGACCCGGTTCCTGTCCCGGCACGGCGAGTTGAAGTAGGAGCCGAGAGCGATGAAGGCAACAGAGCTGCGAGAGAAGACGGTCGACGAGCTGATGCAGAAGGAGAAGGAGCTGGCGGAACAGCTCTTCGTCCTCCGGCTCCAGAACGCCACGCGCCGTCTCGAGAAGCCGTCGAAGATCGTGCAGGCGCGGCGTGACCTGGCGCGGGTCCTGACCGTGTTGCGGGAGAAGCAGGGATGAGCACCGGGATCGACAAGACGTCTGGCAACGGGCAGTCGGAGACGGGCCGCGGCCGCCGGCAGGTGCTGGTGGGAACCGTCGTCGGCGACAAGACGGAGAAGACCGTGGTTGTCGCGGTGGAGAACGTGGTCATGGATCGGCTCTACCATCGCTACACGAAGCGGACCTCGAAGTACTACGCCCACGACGAGACGAACGAGTGCCGCCTCGGCGACAAGGTCGAGATCGAGGCGAGCCGGCCGCTGTCGCGGCTCAAGCGGTGGCGGGTTCGCAACGTGATCCGGCGGGCGGACGAGAGGTAGGCCATGATCCAGATGGGAACGATTCTCGAGGTCGCGGACAACTCCGGCGCGAAGCGGGTCGCCTGCATCCACCTCAAGGGGGGCTCGATCGGCCAGTACGGCCACCTCGGCGACATCATCACCGCCTCGGTCAAGGAGGCGACTCCGGAAGGCACGGTGAAGAAGGGCCAGGTGGTCAAGGCCGTCATCGTCCGCACCGTGCGCGCCCAGCGGCGCCGCGACGGCAGCTACATCCGCTTCGACACGAACGCGGCGGTGCTGATCGACAACAACAAGGAGCCGATCGGGACCCGCGTGTTCGGGCCGGTGGCGCGGGAGCTGCGCGAGCGGCGATTCATGAAGATCGTCTCGCTGGCTCCCGAGGTGATCTGACGCGAGACCCCAAACGTCGCTCGGCGGCGAGGTGAGAGAGATGAGCAGACCGAAGATCAAGCGCAACGACCAGGTGGTCGTCATCGCCGGCAAGGACCGCGGCGCCCGGGGCCGCGTGTTGCGCGTGCTTCCCGCCGAGGGGAAGGCCGTCGTGGAGCGCGTGAACCTCATGAAGCGCCACACGCGCGCGAACCCCCAGAAGCAGGTCCAGGGCGGCATCCTCGAGAAGGAGGCGCCCATCGCGATTTCGAACCTCATGCTGATCTGCCCCGACAGCGGCAAGCCGACCCGCGTCGGGCGTCAGCGCACGGCCGACGGCAAGGCGGTCCGGGTGGCGAAGCGCAGCGGCGCCACCTTCAACTAGGAGTGACGGAGATGGCCAAGAAGACGAGCGCCGCGGGCGCCGGTCCGGAGACGACGGGAGAGCGCTACGTGCCGCGGCTCAAGCAGCGCTATCTCGACGAGGTCGTTCCGAAGCTTCGTTCGGAGTTCGCCATCGAGAACCGGATGGCGGTGCCGCGGATCGAGAAGATCGTGGTCAACATGGGGCTCGGCGAGGCGATCCAGAACATCAAGATCCTCGAGGACGGCGTCGAGGAGCTGGCGGCGATCGTGGGGCAGCGCCCGACGATCACCCGCGCGCGCAAATCGATCGCGGCGTTCAAGCTGCGCGAGAACATGCCGATCGGCTGCCGCGTGACGCTGCGGGGCGACCGGATGTGGGATTTCCTGGACCGGCTGATCAACATCGCGCTGCCGCGCGTACGTGACTTCCGCGGCGTTTCGAGCCGGAGCTTCGACGGACGGGGCAACTACACCCTCGGAGTGCGCGATCACCTGATCTTCCAGGAGATCGACATGAACAAGGTGGACAAGCCGAAGGGCATGAACATCACCGTGGTGACCTCGGCGGGGAACGACGAGCGCGCGCTGCATCTGCTGCGCGAGCTCGGCATGCCGTTCGCCCGCTGAGCCGGAGAGACGAGAGGAAACGCAAGGTGGCGACCCAGGCGAGAATGGCGAAGACGCGGCGGACTCCGAAGTTCGCCATCAGGCAGAGAAACCGTTGCCGGCGCTGCGGGCGCCCCCGCGGCTACTTGCGCAAGTTCGCACTCTGCCGCATCTGCTTCCGGGACCTCGCCCGCGGGGGGTATCTCCCGGGCGTGATCAAGGCCAGCTGGTGAGCGGCGCGACCGGGACCGCGAGGAGAGCATCATGAGCATGAACGATCCGGTTGCCGACCTCCTGACGAGGATCCGCAACGCGCACCAGGCGAAGCACGACCGCGTCGACGTTCCGGCTTCGAAGCTGAAGACCGAAGTCTGCCGCATCCTCAAGGAGGAGGGCTTCGTCCGCAACGTGAGAGTCCTTCCCGGCGAGCCGGTGGCGGTGCTGCGCATCTTCCTGCGCTACAGCGAGATGGGCGAACCCGCGATCTCGCACGTGACCCGGGTGAGCCGGCCGGGACGGCGGGTCTACCGGGGCGCGAAGGAGATCAAGCCGGTGCGCAACGGTCTCGGGCTGGGGATCATCTCGACTTCGCAGGGCGTGCTTTCCGATCGGCAGGCGCGCGCGCAGGGCATCGGCGGCGAAGTGCTCTGCGAGCTCTGGTAGGCAGGAGGTTGGAGTCATGTCGCGAGTTGGCAGGAAGCCGATCCCGGTGCCGGCGGGCGTGCGGGTCGAGATCACGGACGGGACCTTCGTCGTCGAGGGCCCGAAGGGCCGGCTGGCCCAGCCGCTGTTGCCCGGCTATCCGGTGACGGTGGAGGGGGGCGAGGTGAAGGTGGCCCGGACGGGCGAGAGCGGCCCGGATCGCGCCAAGCACGGCCTGCTGCGGGCGCTGCTCGCCAACGCCGTCCAGGGCGTGAGCACCGGTTTCACCCGGGCTCTCGAGATCAACGGCGTCGGCTACAAGGCCGAGCTCCGGGACGGCGGCGCCGGCGGCAAGGAGATCCTCTTCGCCCTCGGCTACTCCCATCCGGTGCTCTACAAGGTGCCGGCGGGGATCGAGATCGAGATCGAGAAGAACACGAAGCTGACGGTCAGCGGCGTCGATCGGCAGGCGGTCGGACAGGTGGCGGCGGAGATCCGGAGATTGCGGCCACCCGACCCGTACAAGGCCAAGGGCATCAAGTACGCAGACGAGATCCTCCGGCGCAAGGTCGGCAAGGCCGGTGCGAAGTGAGGCGGCGCGAGGTGAGGCGATGAGCACGTTGTACAAGGACAAGAAGTGCCGGGAGAAGCGGGCTCGCCGCGAGCGGGCGCACCAGCGCCTGCGGCAGCGCGTCGAGGGGACGCCGGCCCGGCCGCGGCTGTCTGTCTTCAAGAGTTCGCGTCACCTCTACGCGCAGGTGATCAACGACCTTGGCGGGCACACGCTGGCGGCCGCGAGCACGCTCGAGGCCGGGATTCGCGAGTCGCTCGGCGGCGCGGCCGCCTGCAACCTCGCGGCGGCCAAGCTGATCGGTGAGCTGGTCGCGGAGCGGGCGCTCGCCAAGGGGATCACGGCCGTGGTATTCGACCGTGGTGGCTATCGGTATCACGGCAGGGTCAAGCAGCTCGCCGAAGCCGCGCGGGCCAAGGGCCTGCAGTTCTGATCGCGGCGGACCGCCAGAGGCGACAAGGAGACCGGAGTTGGCTAGGGATTTCGAGCAGAAGACCGAGTTCTTCGAGCAGGTGGTGCACATCAACCGCGTCACCAAGGTGGTGAAGGGCGGCAAGAACTTCTCCTTTTCGGCGCTGGTGGTGATCGGCGACGGTCAGGGACGGGTCGGCTACGGCGCCGGCAAGGCCAAGGAGGTGCCGATGGCGATCCGCAAGGGCATCGAGATCGCCAAGAAGAACCTCATCTCGATCCCGGTGGCCGGCACCTCGATCCCCCACGAGTCGCTCGGGCGGTATGGCGGGGGCCTGGTCCTGCTCAAGCCCGCGTCGACCGGCACGGGGGTGATCGCGGGCGGTCCGGTCCGGGCCGTGATCGAGGCCTCGGGCATCCAGGACATCCTCACCAAGTCGCTCGGCTCGACCAATCCCCACAACGTGGTGAAGGCGACCTTCGACGCCCTGTTGCAACTGCGCCCGGTCACGCCGCGCGAAACCACCGCGGCGGTGGCGGGCTGAGGCCGGCCGGGGAGATCCAGACGATGACGAAGGACAAGAAGACGATCCGGATCCGGCAGGTGCGCAGCGTGATCGGGTGCCCGGAGCCGCAGCGCGAAGCGCTGCGCGGCCTCGGCCTGCGCCGGATCCGGCACGAGGTGGAGCGGGAAGATTCGCCGGGGGTGCGCGGGCTGATCGCCAAGGTGTCGCACCTGGTGACGGTGGTGGAGGAGTCGCGATGAAACTGCACGAGCTCTCCCCCGCGCCGGGGAGCCGCAAGAACCGCAAGCGGGTCGGACGGGGTATCGGCTCCGGGAATCCGAAGACCTCCGGCCGCGGGCACAAGGGCGGCAAGTCGCGCTCGGGCGCGAGCACCCGCCCCGGATTCGAGGGCGGCCAGATGCCGCTCGTGCGGCGGGTCCCGAAGCGGGGCTTCAAGAACATCTTCCGCACCGAGTACGCGGTCGTCAACCTCGCTCAGTTCGACCGGTTCGAGGGCGAAGTCGATCCCGCGATGCTCGCCGCGCGCGGGCTCGTGCCCGCCGGCAAGCGGGTGAAGGTGCTCGGACAGGGCGAGCTCGGCCGGGCGCTGCGGGTGCGCGCGCACGCGTTCAGCGCCTCCGCGCGGGCGAAGATCGAGGCGGCCGGAGGGGTTTGCGAGGAGCTGTCGGCGTGATCCAGATCTTCCGCAACATCTTCGCGATCCCGGACCTGCGCAAGCGGCTCTTCTTCACCTTCGGCCTGCTCGCGGTCTATCGGGTCGGCTGCCACATTCCCACGCCGGGGATCGACACCCAGGCGCTGCTGGAGTTCATGGGCGAAGCCGAGAACACCTTCCTCGGCTTCATCAACACCTTCACCGGTGGCAGCCTGAAGCGAGTGGCGGTGTTCGCGCTCGGCATCATGCCGTACATCACCTCGTCGATCGTCCTCCAGCTGCTCACCGTGGTCTGGCCCTACCTCGAGAAGCTCTCGAAGGAGGGTGAGCTCGGGCGGAAGAAGATCACGCAGTACACGCGCTACGGCACGGTGCTGATCTCGATCATCCAGTCCACCGGCATCGCCATCTGGCTGGAACGCGCGCAGAGCCCCGGCGGCGCGGTGCTCGTTCCCACCGCGGGCTGGGCTTTCCGGCTGATGACGATCCTCACGCTGACCACCGGCTGCGCCTTCATTATGTGGCTGGGCGAGCAGATCAGCGAACGGGGCGTGGGCAACGGCATCTCGCTGATCATCTTCGCCGGCATCGTGGTCGGCCTGCCGCAGGCGGTCATCGACACCCTCGGGCGGACCCGGATCGGCGAGCTCTCGATCGTGAAGATCGTCCTCCTCAGCGCCTTCATGGTCCTGGTCGTCGCCTTCATCGTCTTCATGGAGAGGGCGCAGCGCCGGATCCCGGTGCAGTACGCCAAGCGGATGGTCGGGCGCCGGGTCTATGGCGGCCAGAGCACCTACATCCCGCTGCGGGTCAACACCGGCGGCGTCATCCCCGTCATCTTCGCGAGCTCGGTGATCACGGTGCCGGCGACGATCGCGGGCATGTTCGAGGAGCAGGAGTGGCTGCAGACGGTGGCCCACCAGCTCGCCTGGGGCCAGCCGATGTACTACCTGCTCTACGTCATCGGCATCGTCTTCTTCAGCTATTTCTACGTCTCGATCATCTTCAACCCGGCGGACCTCGCCGAGAACATGCGCAAGTACGGGAGCTTCATCCCCGGCATCCGTTCCGGAAAGCGGACGGCGGAGTACATCGACCGGATCCTGACGCGGATCACGTTCGTCGGTGCCCTCTATCTCGCGGCGGTCTCGGTGCTCCCCGAGTTCCTGCTCACCGGGTTCAAGGTCCAGAACCTTCCCTGGATCGGTGCGGCGCTGGATGCCTACACGCCGCGCTGGGTGACCGAGGGGATGGGGATCAGCTTCTTCTTCGGCGGGACCTCGCTCCTGATCGTGGTCGGCGTGGCGATGGACACGCTCCAGCAGATCGAGAGTCAGCTGGTCATGCGCAACTACGAGGGGTTCCTCAAGCGAGGACGGATACGGGGGCGGCGTGGCTGAAGTGAAGGGCGGGCTGCCGGTGCGCCGGGTCATCATGCTCGGGGCGCCCGGGTCGGGCAAAGGGACGCAGGCGCTGCATCTCGCGGAGTCGCTGCAGGTTCCCGCGATCTCGACGGGAGAGATGCTCCGGGAGGCGGTGGCCGCCGGCAGCGAGCTGGGAGCCCGGGTCGAAGGGGTGATGGCCGCCGGGGCGCTGGTGGCCGACGACCTGATGGGCGAGGTGGTGGCGAGCCGGCTCGAGCGCGACGACGCGCGGGCGGGCTTCATCCTCGACGGCTACCCGCGGACGACCGGACAGGCCGAGACCCTCGACGGGATCCTCGCGCGCGCCGGGGTGAAGAT
>JAAYLR010000073.1 GCA_012521815.1 Acidobacteriota bacterium | reverse complement strand
CGCGGCGTGCTCTACCAGGATCTCGGGCTGCTGCTGACCGCCTTCATGGGCGGCCTCGCCGCGGGCGCGGCGGCCGCCGACCGGCGGCTCGCGGCCATCCCTTCCCGCCGCGCCGGGGCGGCGATCGTCCTCGCGGCGGCCGCCGTGGCGGGGCTCACCGCGCTCGTGCTCACCGCCGGCGAAGGCGGGCTCTTCCCCGCCTTTCTTCTCCTGCTCGCCGCGGGCGGCGCGACCGGCGCGCTCTTCGCGCTCGCCACCCGCACCCGCGATCCGGAGCGGGCGATCGCGCCCCTTTACGCCGCCGACCTCCTCGGCGGCGCCGCCGGCTCGCTGCTCGGCAGCCTCTGGCTCCTGCCGCTCCTCGGCCTGCCGCTCAGCGCGGGGCTCGCCGCCCTCGGCGCGTTCGCGCTGCTGTTCCTTCTCTGACCTCCGCCGCTGCTACCAGCGGAAGGTCACGCTGCCGAGCGCCCGGCGGGCGAGCAGGTCGCCGCCGAAGCTCTCCCAGTGCCGCTCGTCGGTGGCGTTCGTGACGCTGAGCCCGAGCGCGAGGTGCCGGTTGATCTCGAAGCTCGCTCCGAGGTCGAGCACGCCGAAGGCGGGAACCTCTCCCCGGAACGGACCCGACACCCACCGGTAGTCGTCCGCCCACCGGTAGCCGGCAGAGAAGCCGAAGCGGGCGCCGGCGTAGGAGAGCGCGATCGCGCCGGAGAGCTCCGGGGCGTTGGGCTGCAGGAACTCGTCGAGGTCGGCGCCCCGGCTCTTCATCCGGAAGTCGTACCAGGCACCGGAGAGGTCGAGCCGCCAGCCCGCGGCGAAGTTCCAGTCGAGACCGAGCTCGACACCCTGGGCATCCACCCGGCCGAGGTTCCGGTACGAGGCCAGGACGAGGACCGGCGTGCCATCGAGGTCGTTCGAGAGAAAGACGTAACGGGGGCCGAGCGCGATCCGGAGCAGCTCATAGACCTCCGCATCCACGTTGGCCGGCAGGCAGGGGCGCTCGATGCCGTCGCTGCCCTTGCAGCGCGGCGTCTGATAGGGGCCGAAAGACGGGTTGATGCGGCCGAGCGCGGTGCCGAGCTGAGGCAGCGGTCCGGTGATGAAATCCTCGTGCTTCGCGAAATGGTAGTTCGCGGTCACGAGCGCCCGCTTCCCGAGCAGACCCGAGTAGCCGAGCTCGACGGTCCTGACCTTCCCCGGATCGAGGTTCTCGTTGCCCACCGCGAGCAGCCGCGTGTCGGCCGTCGCCTGGTCGCCGTCGAGGTTGAAGCCGCACGCCACCCCCTGTTCGAAGCAGAGCGTCTCGAGCGGCCCGAGGTTGATCGGGTCGCCGAGGTCGGCGCGCAGGAAGTACTCGGCGTAGGCGGGGACCTGGAACCCCTCGTGGTACGAGAGGCGCAGCGTCTGCTCCGGCGCGAGCGAGAAGATCGCCGCCGCCCGGGGCGAGAGACGCGAACCGAGGCGGGAGGAGTGATCGGTACGCCCCGCGAGCACCAGCTTGACCCCTTCCGCGGGGAACCAGTCGAGCTGCGCCCAGGTGGCGGAGATGCTCTCGTCCTGCGGCTCGAACAGCAGCGTCTGCTGGTTGCGGCGCAACAGCCGGGTCGGCCGGTACGGGCCGTTCGGATCGCGGGAGTCGGTCTTCACGTCCTCGTAGGAGGCCCCGGCGATCAGCTGCAGGCGCTCGCCGCCGAACGCCCACCACCGCTCGATCTCCCCTTTCCAGTTCTTCTCGTCGAGAACGAGGTTGACACCGGTCGCGAGCGCGGTCTGGCGGTCCGCCTTGCGCGCGTTGTAGAAGGCCCGGAGGTTCCACTTCGCCATCGCGTGATCGGCCCGGAAGAAGGCGCGGTCGGCGTCCACCACCTCGATCCGGCCGATCCCGGTCGAGAGCACCGGTCCGGCGACCGCCGACCAGCCGCTCTCGATCGCCGTGATCGAGCCGTCCTGCCAGTAGCGGTCGAAGCGCGCCGAGCCGAAGTCGATCGTGTCGCGGTCGCGCTCGAGCCCGACCCGCTCGCGAGGGAGGCAGTCGGACTGTCCCTCGACGAGGCACGGCATGCCGTATTCGACCCCGCTGACGCGCGACCGGGAGAAGCCGTCGCTCCGCCGCGTACCGCCCTGGAGCCGGCCCCACCAGTTGCCGCCCAGATGCGCCGCCCAGCTCGCCTCGCCGTGGAAGGTCGAGAGCTCACCGGCGCTCAGCCGGACCGTGCCGCCCTCGCGGTCGCGCGGCCGGTGGGTGACGAGGCTGAGCACCCCGCTCATGGCGTTGGTTCCGGAGATCGCGGCCGACGGTCCCCGCACGAGCTCGGCCTCGGCGAAGCCGTCGAGCGGCGTCGTGATCGCCGTCCAGTCCGGCGCCGCGAAGAAGGGGATCACGGGCTCCCGGCCGTCGATCCGCACGCGCAGGCGGCGGTTCGGCGAGCCGTTGAAGCCGCGGGCGTTGAGATCGAAGAGATGGAGACCGCCCTGGGTGACCGCCACCCCCGGCAGGAGCCCGAGGCTCACGGGCAACTCCGCGGCGGCGACGGATCCGCGCGCGGCGGGAGCGACGGCGCTGATCGCGATCGGGGCCTGGAGGAGAGGCTCGGCGCGATGGGAAGCCGAGCTCACGGTGGGGCTCCCGGCGAACGTCGTATCCCAGTCGAGCACCCGGTCGAGGCGGGCCGTGGCGCCCTCGTCGACCTCCACCTCCGCGGCGGCGAAGTGGACACCCTGGCGAAAGCCGACCCGGTGCCGGCCGGCGGGTACCGGCGACAGCTCCCAGAGCCCATCGGCGTCGGAGTAGGTCGAGAGGGGAAGGGCCTCGATCGCGACGGCCACTCCCGCGAGCGGAGTGCCATCGGCGCCCGTCACCCGCCCGGCGACGCTGGTTGTCTGGGCGATACCGACGCTGGCGATGCCCAGCCAGCAGCCGACGATTCCACCAAGCAGACGCGTGGCGTAACTCATCGCCTTCTCCTCTCCAGAGGATCTCATCGAAGAGTCTGATCTACTCTCGCGAAACGGTCAAGCAGCCGCGAAGAGTGAGCCTTCCCTCCTCACCAGGGAGAGGGCGGCGGCGTCTGCGGCGCGCTGCCGAAATCGCCTTCGGCGGCGGCGGCGAGGAAGGCGAAGAGGGTGTAGGCCGCGACGTTCTGCGCCAGCTCCTCGCGGTCGATCGCATCGAGGGTATCCGCGGCCGAGTGCTGGACGTCGAAGTACCGGGTCGCATCCTGCTGGAGGGCAGCGCAGGCCATACCGTGGCCGTGGATCGGATAGAGATCGGGGCCGCAGCCGTCGGTATCCGGACGGTACTCGATACCGAGCGGGGCGAGCGCCGCCGCGAGCTGCGCGGCCGCCTCCCGCGCGTGCTCCGGCACCTTCGTCGCGAAGGCGTAGATCCGCCCGGCGCCAAGGTCGCTCTCGGCGCCGATCAGGTGCGTGCGCACCGCCTCGTGATGCGCCTCGGCGTAGGCGCGCCCGCCCACGAGCCCCCCCTCCTCGTTGGCGAAGGCGATCACCCGGATCCGGCGCGCCGGGCGCTCGGCCCGCGGCAGGCGGCCGATCAGATGGCCGGCGGCCATCGTGATCCCGATGCCGGCGCCGTCGTCGATCGCTCCCGTGCCGAGATCCCACGAGTCGAGGTGCCCGCCGATGACGACCATCTCGTCGCCGTCGCCGCTGCCGGCGATCTCCCCGATCACGTTCTCGGAGGTGTACTCGCCGTTCCAGCCGCAGTCGAGCTCGAGCCGCACCCGGGTGGGGCCGAGCGCGGTGAGGCGCGCGAGCTGGTCGGCGTCGGGCAGCGCCAGCGCGGCGGCGGGGATCGGCGCGAGACCCGGCGCGAAATGCGTCCCGCCGGTGTGCGGATGGCGGTGCGAGCCGGTGCCGGCCGAGCGCAGGAGGAAGCCGATCGCCCCGGCGCGGATCGCCGCCGACGGCCCGCCGTAGCGCGCCTGGGAGACGAGGCCGTAGCCGTGCCCGTCGCGCCCGCGCGGCATCGGCAGATCGACGAACGCGAGCTTGCCGGCGAGCGAGCCGGGAGCGGCCGCCTCCAGCGCCGCCAGCGAGTCGAAGCGCACCACCTCCCCTTCGACGATCCCGGCCGGGCTGCCGCCGAGCGCGGTGACCGCGAGCGGCTGCGCATGGGCGCCGACCACCCGGGCGGATTCGTGCCGCCGCTCCCACTTCGGGAAGGTCACGGGCTCGGTCCAGATCCGCTCGTATCCCAGCTCGGCGAACTTCGCCTTCGCCCAGGCCACCGCGCGGGCGTCCGCCTCGCTCCCGGCCAGCCGCGGTCCGACCTCGGTCGTCAACGACTCGATCACCCGCCAGGCGGTGTCGTCGGCGAGCGCCTGTGCCCGCAGGCCCTCGGCACGGGCGAGCGCGGCCTCGGGGATCCGGGTCGTCTCGGCGGCCGCGAGCGGCGCGGCCAGCAGCAGGGTGGCGATGACGGCGGTGGCGAAGGTGCGCATCGGCGGGCTCCTGAGTTCGGGAAGAGCCGAGTATACGGCCCGCTCCGGCGCCGCCGGGGAGCGCGTAGGATGCCGGACATGGCACCCCTGCGCGACGCCCTCGGCACCGAGCACCCGCCGGCGGCCGCCGGCTTCCGGATCGTGAGCCTCGTCCCGAGCCTCACCGAGCTCGTCTGCGATCTCGGCCTCGCCGCGCACCTCGTCGGCCGGACGGGCTTCTGCATCCATCCGCGGGCGGTCGTCGCCGCCATCCCGAAGATGGGCGGCACCAAGGATCCCGACCTCGGGAAGATCCGTGCCGCCCGGCCGACCCACCTGCTCGTCAACGTCGACGAGAACCGGCGCGAGCAGATCGCCGAGCTCGCCCGCACCGTGCCCCACGTGATCGTCACCCACCCGAACCGCCCGGAGGAGAACCTCGACCTCTTCCGCCTCTTCGGCGGGCTCTTCCACCGCGAACGGGAAGCCGAACGCCTCGCCGCCGACTTCCGCACCGCCCGCGAAGAGCTCCGGCAGGCGGTCGCGGCGCTCCCCCGGGAGCGGGTCCTCTACCTGATCTGGGAAAACCCCTGGATGACCGTCTCGCGGGCGACCTACATCAGCGCCATGCTCGCCGCCGCCGGCTGGGACACCGAGCCCGCGGCGAGCGCCGAACGGTACCCGCGGCTTCCGGAGACCGGCGAGGAACCGGGCCCCCTCGACCACCTCCTCCTCGCCACCGAGCCGTACCGCTTCACTCCAGCCGACATCCCCCTCGCCGAAGCCCGCTTCGCCGCCCCGGCCCGCCTCGTCGACGGCGAGCTCCTCTCCTGGTACGGCAGCCGCGCCGCCGCCGGCCTGCGCTACCTGGCACGCCTGCGCACGGCGTGAGAGGCAGGGCGCCCCGAGAGGATCGTCAGGTGGAAAGGGAAGGAAAATGGTGCAGCCAGGAGGAGTCGAACCCCCAACCTACAGATCCGTAGTCTGTCGCTCTATCCAGTTGAGCTATGGCTGCACGCCCCACGGGGTGGGGAGGGCAAGGATAGCGAACCGGGGCGGGCGGTGCAACCGGGACGGGCGGAGCGGCCGGGCGGTCAGGGGCGCGCGAAGCGCCAGTAGCCGTGCACCCGTTCGCCCGCCGGGTCGGTGGCGCGGGCCCAGTAGGTGCCGGGGACGAGCTGCTCCCAGAACGATCCGGTGAGAGCGAGCCCGGGGCGGGCGCAGCGGGCGAGGGCCGCGGGGACGATCTGGGGGTTGAGGCCGAGGGTGAAGAGGCTCTCCCCTTCGCTCTCCCAGACGAAGCGCGGCGGCTGCCCGGGCGTTCCGAGATCGCGGGGCCCCCACTCCCGGAAGTCGGCCTCTCCGGGCACGGAGGCCGCGGCGAGGGCGAGCAGGCGTTCGGCCTCCGGCGCGCCGTAATGCTTGTCGAGGTACTGCCGGCGGGAGGCGGCCAGGCACGCCGCGGCCTGCGGGGAGCGGCTCTGGTTGAAGAGGTGCACGATCTGTGCGCGCGGCTCGTAGAGGATCGGCAGCGCCCGGTCCCGCAGGCGGCGGCAGAGGTCGGTGTCCTCGTAGTAGAGGAAGAACGAAGGGTCGAAGAGGCCACCCGCCGCCACGACCGGCTCGCGGCGGGCGAGCAGGCAGGCGCCGGCGAGGAGCGCGACCTCGCGCGGTGCGGTCGCGAAGGCGGTCGCCGCCATCCGCCGCTGCCAGGCGAGCGCGTGCGCCGGCCACGTGGCGCCGGCGGCCGCCGCCGCATCCTCCTCCAGCCGCTCGCGATCCTCCGGGAAGCCGGGGTTGAGGAGGAGCGTCCGCTCCCGGTCCCACCAGCTCGCGGGCCCGGCGAGCGCCGCCCCGGGGCGTGAGCGGAGGAGATCCACGAGCGCCGCGAGGGAGCCGGGCAGGTAGAGGACGTCGGCGTTCGAGACGAGGAAGAACGGCGCGGTCGAGCGCGCGAAGGCGAGGTTCGCGGCGCCGCCGTAGCCGCAGTTCGTCTCCGCGGCGAGGAGCGTCGCCCCGGCCGGGAGGAGCGTGTCGAGGCGGGCGCGCACCGCGGGACGCGAGCCGCTGTCGACGACCACGACCTCGGCGTGCAGACCGGCGGCGGCGAGGCGGGCGGTCTCCGCGAGCAGGCTCGTCACGCAGTCGGCGAGCAGCTCGGGGGTGTTCCAGTGGACGACGGCGCAGGTGAGATCGGGCATCGCGCTCCGGCGCTCCGGGCGCGGTCAAGCTAGCACAGCGGCTCGCGCGCGAGCGCGGTGATAGCCTCCCCTCCGCCACCGATGCCCGCCCCGCGCATCCACTACCTCGTCCCCGACTACGACCGCCCGAGCTGGGGGATCGCGATGCTCTACGAGCACGTCGCGCTGCTGCGCGAGCTCGGACACGACGCCCGGGTGCTCCACGAGCGGGCGCCGTTCCGGATCGGCTGGTACGCGTGCGACGTGCCCGTCGCGCACCTCGACGCCCTCGACAGCCCGCCGGCGGCGGGCGACCTGCTGGTCGTCCCCGAGGTCTCGGCGGCGCGGGCCGCCACCCTCGACTGGCCGTGCCGGCGGTGGGTCTTCGTGCAGGGATCGTTCCTCGTCGAGTCCGGCCTCGGCGGCGCGGCCGGCTACCGCGAGCTCGGCTTCGAGCGGGCGCTGGCGGTGCTGCCGTTCGTGGCCGAGATCGTCGAGCGGCATTACGGGCTCGCCGCCGCGCTCGTCCCGCCTTTCGTCGCCCCCGGCTTCTTCCTCCCCGACGCCGAGACGCGTCCGCGCAGCCGGACGATCCTGCTCGCGGTCAAGCCCGAATACGGAGCGCTCGGAGCCCCCGACCGGGAGCTCTTCCTGCGCGTCGTCAACCGGGAGCTCGCGGCGCGCCCGGCGAACGGCTGGCGTGTCGAGGAGCTTCACGGGCTCTCCCACGCCGCGGTCGCGACCCGGATGGCCGACGCCACCTTCCTGGTCTGCCTCAACACGCACGAGGCGTTCAACACCGCCGTGCCCGAGGCGATGGCCGCCGGCTGCGTGGTGCTCTGCTACGACGCCGTGGGCGGGGCGGAGTTCCTGGTCGACAGCGAGAACGCCTGGGTCTTCCCGAATCACCACCTCTGGCCGCTGATCGGCAAGCTCCTGGCGCTGCTCGACCCGGCGCCGGAGCGGGCGGCGGAGCTCGGGCGCCTCCGCGCCGCGGCGCGCCGCACCGCCGAACGGTTCACCCGCGCGGCGACGCGGGCGGCTCTGGCGGCGGCGTTCGCGCCCGGGTAGGGCACCGGGGGGCGCTCAGACCGCGGCGGGGGCCGCGAGCTGGCGGTTCTCGGCGTCCACGAAGACCACCCGGGGGCGCCAGTCGCGGGCCTCCGCCTCCTCGACCTCGACGTAGCTGCAGAGGATCACGAGGTCGCCCCGCCCCGCCTTGTGCGCCGCGGCGCCGTTGATGCAGATCTCGCCGCGCCCGGGAGCCCCGGGGATCGCGTAGGTGGCGAGGCGCTCGCCGTTGGTGACGTTGTAGATCTCCACCCGCTCGTACGGGAGGATGTCGGCCGCCGCGAGCAGGTGCGGATCGATCGTCACCGAGCCCTGATAGTCGAGGTTCGCGTCGGTGACGGTGGCGCGGTGGATCTTCGACTTGAGGAGGGTGCGGCGCATGGTCGGCTCCTCTCGGGGCGGGCGTCAGCCGCCGCTCTCGCCGGGCAGCTCGAGCTGCAGGTTGTCGAGCAGCCGGGTGTTGCCAACCCGGCCGGCCACGGGGATCACCACCCGTCCGGCGAGGCGGGTGACGGGCTGGAAGGTCAGGGCATCGACGACGTCGGCGTAGTCGAGCTCGAAGCGCGGCTCGGTCTGGAGCTCGTCGCGCAGCCGCCGCCGGATCGCCGCCGCCCGCCGCTCGCCCGCCGCGATCTCGTCGCCGGCGGCGGCGAGGGCCCGCGAGAGCACGGTCGCGGCCTCGCGTTCGGCGGGCGAGAGGTAGGCGTTGCGCGACGACATCGCGAGACCGTCGGGCTCGCGCTTCGTCGGCCCGGCGACGATCTCGACCGGCAGGTGCAGGTCACGCACGAGCTGGCGCACCACGGCGAGCTGCTGGGCATCCTTCTCGCCGAAGACCGCGAAGTTCGGCCGCACGAGCTGGAAGAGGATCGTGACCACCGTGGCGACGCCGTCGAAATGCCCCGGGCGCAGCTTCCCCTCGTAGCCGCGGGCCGCTCCCTCGACGTGGATCCGGGTGGCGTTGCCGGGCGGGTAGATCGTCTCCACGGACGGCAGGAAGAGCAGGTCGCAGCCGGCTTCGTGGAGCATCCCGGCGTCGCGCTCCGGCTGCCGGGGGTAGCGGTCGAGATCCTCGCCGGGCCCGAACTGCGTCGGGTTGACGAAGACCGAGACGACCACGAGCGCGCCGCGCCGGCGGGCGATCTCGACGAGCGAGAGGTGCCCCGCGTGGAGCGCTCCCATGGTGGGCACGAAGCCGATCTCCATCCCGTCGCGGCGCAGCTGGCGCACCGCCATCTGGAGCTCGGCCGGTTCACGAACGGTTCTCATGCGCCGTAGATCCTCGCGGGTTCGGTCTCGGGCTGCGCGGTGGCCGGATCGTCGTAGCTCTCCGCCGCGGTCGGGAAGCGGCCGGCACGCACGTCGGCCGCGAACGCCGCGAGCGCCTCCCGGGCATCGCGGCCGAGCTCGGCGTAGCGGCGCACGAAGCGCGGTGCGAGCCGCGGTTCGAAGCCGAGCAGGTCGTGGAAGACGAGCACCTGCCCGTCGCATGCCGGCCCCGCGCCGATGCCGATCGTCGGGATCGTGAGCACCTCGCTCACCTCCGCGGCGAGCGCGCTCGGAATGCACTCGAGCACGAGCGAGAAGGCGCCGGCCTCCTCGACCGCAAGCGCGGCGGCGAGGAGCGCGGCACGAGCTTCCTGCCCGCGCCCCTGCACCCTGAAGCCGCCGAAACGGTGCAGCGACTGCGGGGTCAGGCCGAGATGCCCCATCACCGGAACTTCGGCGGCGACGAGGGCGCGGACGATCTCCGGGCGGGCGCCTTCGATCTTGACCGCCTCCGCGCCCCCTTCCTTGAGGAAACGCACGGCGTTGGCGACCGCCTGCTCCGGCCCGAGGTGGAACGAGCCGTACGGCATGTCGGCCACGAGGAGGGCCCGCTCGGTGCCGCGGCGGACCGCGCGGACGTGGTGAAGCATCTCGTCCATCGTCACGGCGAGGGTGTCGTCGTGGCCGAGGACGACCATCGCGAGCGAGTCGCCGACCAGCACGAGATCGGCCCCGGCCGCCTCGACGAGACGGGCGGAAGGGTAGTCGTAGGCGGTGAGCATCACCAGCCGCTCGCCGCGAGCGGGAGCGGTGGCCACGGCGGGAACGGTGATCCTCGACAGACGGGCGTCGGCCATCGCGCGATCCTCCGGGCAGCAGAAAGCCCTTCCGAGCTCGGGCGACGGAAGGGCTTCGCAACACCGGGGTGGCGGACCGGACTCTCCTCGCGGCGCGGCTCCCGGGAGTCTCGCGACCCTCGGGGTACCGCCCGCGGCGCAGGCCGCTCGCCGGCAGGCTCTCTTTCCGTCTCGGCCCCGGACGATCCGGGGTCCCAGCGTGATTCGAATGATACGGGCGCCACCCGCGCTGTCAAGCGCGCGGCGGTCGCGCGCTCAGAGCAGCCCGCGCCGGATCGCGAGCGCGACCGCCTCCACCCGGCTCGATGCCCCCAGCTTCGGCAGCAGCCGCTGCGCATGGTTGCGCACCGTGGTGACGGCGATCCCGAGCCGCTCGCCGATCTCCTCGACCGTCAGGCCGCGAGAGAGGAGGCGAAGGACTTCGGTCTCGCGGGGCGTGAGTGGCGAGTGGCCGGGCCGGCACTCCTTGGGCCGCTTGGCGCCACGGCGCCGCTCGAGGCTGCCGCGGCGGCGGTCCTGCCAGAGCAGGAAGCGGAGCCCCTGGGTGGCGGCGACGCCGAGCGGCTGGGCGCACGCGAAGAGACGCATGGATGCCCCCGCGGCATCGGTCGCGAGGAGCTCGAAGACGCCGATCGTCTCGCCGGCCCGCGCCATCGCGTGGAGCGCGCAGCTCTGCTCGCAGAGCCGGTTGCCCACGGCGTCACGCGCGGCGAGCAACTCGACCCAGGAGCGGCCCTCCGCCGCCGTCCGATCCCGGCCGAGGAGCGCCTCTGCCTCCGCGGACCAGGAAGTGATGCGGTTGTCCGGATCGACTTCGAAGGCGATCGTGTCGTTCATGCCATCTCCTCCCGGCGAGCCCGGCTCTCCGGCCGGCTTCCCGCCCCGGGATGGTAGCGCGGACGCCGCCCTGCCGTCAGCGGCATCCTCCGCAGGCCGCCAACCGCGCCCGCCAGGCCTCGGCGGGGCGGGCGGTATCGAGACCCGGGGGAACGCGGAGCGAAACCGGCGGGGCGAATGGCCGGTCGGCGGCGACGGCGAGCACGAAGGCGCCGGCGCGCCGCCACCAGCCGGGCAGCTCTCCCCCTTCGCGCAGGCCGACCGCGAGCGGGCTCCAACCCTCCCGCGGGGGCCCGGCGT
>JAAYLR010000072.1 GCA_012521815.1 Acidobacteriota bacterium | reverse complement strand
TCCCAGAACGGCCCGATCGCCGCGAGCACCTGCCGCCGCTCGCTGTCGGTCTTCGCCACCCCGGGGTGGAGGAGGCCGGCGCCGAAGTCGAAGCCGTCCATCACCACGTAGATCGCCACCATCACCGCCGCGAGCGCGAACCAGAGAGCTTCCATGAGCATCACCTCAGTGGCCGGCGGCGCCGAGCGGACGGGGTCCGAGGACGATCTCGCGCAGCGCGAGCCCGACGAAGAGGAGCCCGAGCACGAGGTAGAGCCCGGCGAAGCCGAGGAGCGTGAAGAGGGTCGAGCCCCCGTGCACGGTCGGCGAGCTCCCCTCGGCGGTCCGTATCAGGCCGTAGACGAGCCACGGCTGCCGTCCGAGCTCGGCGGTCAGCCAGCCGGCGGTGTTGGCGATGAACGGGAACGGGAAGGCGAAGGCGAGGATCCAGAGCAGCCACCGGTTCGCGGCGAGCCGCCGGCGCCAGAGCAGCAGCGCCGCCAGCCCCATCACCGCGATGAAGATCGTCCCGAGGCCGACCATCACATGGAAGGCGTAGTAGAGCAGCGCGATGTTGTCCGGCCAGTCGCTCTCGGGATACTCCGCGAGGCCGCGCACGTTGGCGGAGAAATCGCCGTAGGCGATGTAGGAGAGAACCGCCGGCAGGAGGATCGGGTTGTCGAGCCGCCGCTCGGCGACGTTCGGCTGGCCGATCATCGCCAGCGGCGCGTACGGGCCGCTCTCGAAGCGCCCCTCCATCGCCGCCAGCGTCACCGGCTGGTGGGTCGCCACCAGCCGCCCCTGCACGTGACCGGTGGGCATCGCCAGCAGGATCGAGGCGACGAGCCCGGCGACGATCCCGGTCTGGAGCGAGACCCGCGCCGGCTCGGGATGCTCGGCGCGGAGCGTCCAGAAGGCGCCGACCGCGGCCATCGCGAAGGCGCCGGTCGTCACCGCCCCGAGCATCGTGTGGGGGTACTGGGCGAGCGCCCACGGGTTGGTGAGGAAGGTCCAGAGGCTCGCGACCGCGAAGGTGCCGTCCGGCTGGATCAGGTGCCCCACCGGATGCTGCATGAAGGCGTTCGTGGCGACGATGAAGAAGCCCGAGAGCCAGCTGCCCACGAGCAGCGCCACCGCCGCCGCGAAGTGCCCGCGGCGCCCGAGCCGCCGCTCCCCCCAGACGAGCAGGGCGAGGAAGCTCGATTCGAGGAAGAAGGCGAAGAGCCCCTCCATCGCGAGCGTCTGCCCGATGACCCCGCCGGTGCGGGCGGAGAAGGCGGCCCAGTTGGTGCCGAACTGGAACTCCATCGGCACCCCGGTGACCACGCCCATGGCGAACGAGAGGCCGAAGATGCGGATCCAGAAGCGGGCGGCGTCGTCCCACTTCTGGGTATCGCTGCGCAGGCCGATCGCCTTGAGGACGACGATGAGTAGCGCGAGGCCCATCGTCAGCTGCGGGAAGAGGTAGTGGTAGGTGATCGTGAAGCCGAAATGCAGACGGTGCCAGAACAGGGGATCGTCCACGCCCACCTCCGGACGCCACGGCAGCCCGAACCGCCGCCGGCTCCGGGCTGCGATGACGAGACTGACCGGCAGCCTACGCCGTGCGCGCGGCGAAGCGCACTACCCGAACCGGTGGGCCGGCCGGCGGGCGGGGATCGCCCCCCGGACCGGGTGGTCCGGCCGGCGGCCCGACGGGTGAATCCCCCCCACCCGTCCGGGGGGCGCGATGACGCCGCCTTTCCCTCACGATTCACTGGTATCGCGCCCATCGCGCCCGCCGCGAAGCCCCGGGGCGGGACTCTGGGCTGCGGGAAGGGAGCGCAAGACCGTGCCAGCGCCGGGCCCCGTACCCCGCATGCAATCCGGATTGCCACTCTCCGGTGGAACTCACCCGTACCGGTCCGCCCCTCCGGGCGCAGCCGTGTGCACAGCCCCGAAAACGCACCGACAGAGGATGGATGAGCGATGAACGACGTCGTGCGCTTCGATGACCACACCCCGCGCCTCTTCTTCCTGGCCGCCGTCTTCTGGGCCGTGGTCGGCATGCTCGTTGGGCTCCTGATCGCGGCGCTGCTCTTCCTGCCGGGACTCAACATGGCGCCCTGGTTCACCTTCGGGCGGCTGCGGCCGCTGCACACCAACGCGGTGATCTTCGCCTTCGTGGGGAACATGATCTTCGCGGGCAGCTACCACTCGATGCAGCGGCTGCTCAAGACCCGGCTCTACAGCGACACCCTCTCCCGGATCCACTTCTGGGGGTGGCAGGCGCTGATCGCCGCCGGCGGGATCGGCTACCTCTTCGGCTTCACGCAGTCCCGGGAGTACGCCGAGCTGCCGTGGCCGCTCGACGTGGCGCTCGCGGTCCTCTGGATCGTCTACGCGGTGAACTTCTTCGGCACGATCGCGATCCGGCGCGAGAAGCACCTCTACGTCGCGATCTGGTTCTACATCGCGAGCATCGTCACGGTCGCGGTGCTCCACATCGGCAACAACCTGGCGATCCCCTACTCCTGGATCGGCAGCTATCCGATCTACGCGGGCGTCAAGGACGCGCTCATGCAGTGGTGGTACGGGCACAACGCGGTGGCCTTCTTCCTCACCACCCCGTACCTCGGCCTCATGTACTACTACCTGCCGAAGGCGGCGGAACGGCCGGTGTTCAGCTACCGGCTCTCGATCATGCACTTCTGGTCGCTCGTCTTCGTCTACATCTGGGCCGGCCCCCACCACCTCCACTACTCGGCGCTCCCGGAGTGGGCGAGCACGCTCGGAATGCTCTTCTCCCTCATCCTCTGGATGCCCTCCTGGGGCGGGATGATGAACGGCCTGCTCACCCTGCGCGGCGCCTGGCACCGGCTGCGCGAGGATCCGATCCTGAAGTTCTTCGTCGTGGCGGTCACCTACTACGGGATGGTGACCTTCGAGGGGCCGATGCTCTCGATCAAGTCGGTGAACGCGGTCTCCCACTTCACCGACTGGACGATCGGCCACGTGCACGCCGGGGCGCTCGGCTGGAACGCCTTCCTCTCCTTCGGCATCCTCTACTGGGCGATCCCGCGGCTCTGGAAGACCGAGCTCTACTCGGTCCGCCTCGCGAGCGTCCACTTCTGGATCTCGACGATCGGCCTGATCCTCTACCAGGTCTCGATGTGGGTGGCGGGCATCACCCAGTGGGCGATGTGGCGCGCCTTCGAGCCCGACGGCCGCCTCCTCTACCCCGACTTCATCGAGACCGTCATCCGGATCGTGCCGCTCTACTGGGTCCGTCTGGTCGCCGCGATCCTCTTCTTCGGCGGCCTCTTCCTCCTCCTCTGGAACCTCTACAAGACGATCCGCAGCGCCCCGGCCGACTACGCGAAGGAGACGGAGATCCGGGTGCCGCCGCTCGTCCGCGACCTCTCGGCCCCCGGCGCGGTGACCGCGCCGAACACCTGGGACCACGCCCTCTACCGGCTCCAGCACCAGCTCCGCCACGGCGTCCACCGGATGCTCGAGGGGCGCGCCGGCACCTTCACCGTGCTCGTGGTGATCGCGATCTCGGTCGGTTCGCTCGTCGAGGCGGTGCCGCTGTTCGTCGACAAGTCGAACGTCAAGGAGATCGCGAGCGTCACCCCGTACACGCCGCTCGAGGTGGCGGGGCGCGACATCTACGTCCGCGAGGGCTGCTACCTCTGCCACTCGCAGCAGGTGCGCCCGTTCCGCTACGAGACCGAGCGGTACGGCGAGTATTCGAAGGCGGGCGAGTACATCTACGACCGGCCGTTCCAGTGGGGCTCGAAGCGGACCGGCCCCGACCTCCACCGGGTCGGCGGCAAGTACCCGTCGCTCTGGCACGTGCGGCACATGGAGCGCCCCGACTCGACTACCCCGCGCTCGGTGATGCCGCGCTTCCCGCACCTGCTCACCGACCCGATCGACGTCGCCGGCGTGCCCGCGAAGCTGCGGGCGCTGCGTGCCATCGGCACCCCGTACACCGAGGGCGAGATCGAGACCGCGGCGACCGCGATCGCCACCCAGGCGGCGGCGATCGCCGCCGAGGTCGAGTCGCAGCAGGGGCCGGCCGGGCTCGCGGACAAGGAGATCGTCGCGCTCACCGCCTACCTCCAGCGGCTCGGCACCGACATCCGCTGGCAGCGCCCCGAGCCGGCGCTGCCGCTCGCCGTCACGAGCGTGGAGCCGTAGCCGTGCTGCAGGAGCTCGCCGCCCGCACCGACGCGGTCCACTGGGTGATCGCCTCGATGCTCTTCTTCATCGGGATCTGGATCGGGGTCCTGGTGACGACGTTCCGCGCCCGCCCCGAAGAGATGGAAGCCCGCGCTCGCCTCCCCCTCGACGAGGAGGACCCGGACGAGATCGAACCGCCGCCGGCGAGTGGCCGGCTGGGCTGAGGAGAGGCAACCATGGCCGAATTCGAAGACAAGGTCATCCACGAGCTGGACGGCATCAAGGAGTACGACAACCCGATGCCCGGCTGGCTGATGGCCATCTGGTGGGGCTCGATCCTCTTCGCCGCGGCCTACCTCGTCTTCTACGCGCTCGCCTTCGGCGAGGGCTCGATGGAGGCCGAGTACCGCGCCGAGACCGACCGGGCGCTCGCCGCGATCCAGGTCTACCTCGACGCCAACCCGCTCGTGCCCTCCCCCGAGGAGCTGCTCGCGGGGGCGCGCGACCCGGTGGTGCTCGAGCTCGGCGCCTCGCGCTACGCCCGTTCCTGCGCTTCCTGCCATGGCGCCGAGGGGCAGGGTCTCATCGGTCCGAACCTCACCGACGATCACTGGCTCCACGGCGGCTCGATCAGCGAGGTCTTCCTGTCGGTCGCCAAGGGGTGGCCGGCCAAGGGGATGCCGCCCTGGGGCCGGGCGATGCCGCCGGCGGAGCTGACGGCGGTCGTCTCGTACGTCCGGAGCCTGCAGGGCACGCACCCGGCCGGCGGACGGGCGCCGGAGGGCCAGCCGTTCACGCCGGAGCCGCTCCCGGAGACCTGAAGTGGCGTCGCCCGCCGAAGCCAGAGAGCCGGCTGTCCCGGCGGCCCCGCAGGGCCCGGCGGGCGTCTTCGAGATCGCGCCCGAGGAGGAGCTGCTCTACAGCCTCACGGCCGACGGCAAGCGGAAGTTCATCCGTCCCACGCTCAGCCGGGGGCGGTACTGGCGGATCCGGCGGCGTTTCGCCTGCAGCCTGATCCTCCTCTACTTCGCGCTGCCGCTGCTCCGCGTGGGCGGGCAGCCGGCGTTCCGGATCGACCTCACGGGCTCGCGCGTCCACCTCTTCGGCGCCACCCTCCACCCCGGCGACAACCTGCTGCTCGTGGCCCTCGGCCTCGGGCTCGTGATCACGATCTTCTTCGTCGGCTCGACCTTCGGGCGGATGTGGTGCGGCTACACCTGCCCGCAGACCGTCTATCTGGAGTTCGTCTTCCGGCCGATCGAGGTCCTCCTCGAAGGGCCGCCGCCCCGGCAGCGCCGGCTCAACGCCGCCCCCTGGAGCGCCGGCAAGCTCGCGATCAAGAGCGCGAAGTGGGCGCTCTGGATCCTCGTCGCGCTCCTGATGGCCGGCACCTTCGTCGCCTACTTCACCGGCTGGCAACCGCTGCTCGCCGGCCTCGCGACCGAGCCCGGTGCGTGGCGGGGGGCGCTCTTCGCCATCGCGATCGTGACCACCCTGATCCTCTTCGACTTCGGCTGGTTCCGCGACCAGATGTGCACGATCGCCTGCCCGTACGGCCGGCTGCAGAACGTGATCGCGGACCGGGACACGATCCTCGTGGCGTACGACACGGATCGCGGCGAGCCGAAGATGCGGATGCGCGACCGCGGCCCGGGGAGCGTCGCCGGCGACTGCATCGACTGCCGCAGCTGCGTCGCCACCTGCCCCACCGGCACCGACATCCGCCGCGGCCTGCAGGTCGAGTGCATCGGCTCGGCGCAGTGCATCGACGCCTGCGACGCGGTGATGGTCGGGATCGGCAAGCCGCCGGGGCTGATCCGGTACAGCTCGCTGCGCCAGCAGAGCGGCGGCGAGCGCCGCATCCTCCGCCCCCGGACCCTCGTCTACCTGGCGCTCCTGACGATCGCCTGGGGGAGCTTCGCGGGGATGCTGCTCAGCCGCGGCGTGGCACGTGCCGAGATCGGCCGCGGCGGGCGCGAGCCGTACCGGCTGCTGCCCGGCGGCGAGGTCGCGAGCGAACAGCGGGTGCGGATCACCAACCAGCTCACCGAGCCCCAGCGCTTCACCCTGACGCTGGTGAGTCCCGAGGCGGCCCGGCTGACCACGGGCGGCGCGCCGGTGGAGGTGCCGCCCGACGGGCACGTCGCGATCCGGGCGGTGACGAACGCCCCGGCCGACCTCTTCGTCGACGGCCAGCTCGACGTCCGCTACCGGCTGACCTCCGACCAGGGGTTCGACGAGGAGATCGCCTTCGTCCTCCTCGGCCCGTACACCGCCGCGGGAGG
>JAAYLR010000071.1 GCA_012521815.1 Acidobacteriota bacterium | reverse complement strand
CTTCCGCACCCCGCAAGGGCAGACGCTCACCGGGCAGGCGCGGCAGATTCGCAACGACCTGCGCGACCGCCCACTGCCGCCCGGCGGATCGCCGGTCGCCATCTATTACCGGCACGAGCAGTCCTACCGGCTGCTGTAAGCCTCGCCCGACACGGTTGAGACGCAGGCCGGAAACAGCGTAGGGGTGTTGCACGAAAACAGACTTCCGAAGTTTGGCAAACTTCGGAAGTCTGGCAGCGAGGTCTCTCTCATTTGTCGCGGCGCGGGCCGCCGGGCAGCCAGCCGAAGAGCGCCCGGAAGAAGCGGACGAGCCGGTCGGCGGCGCGCGACTCGGCAAGCACGTAGCCGCAGGCGGTCAGCAGCGGGATCGCCGGGAGCGTCGGCGAGGCGATCAGCCGGTAGATCTCCGCCGGCACCGCCGAGACCGGGGTGCCGTCGGCGAAGAAGAGGAGGAGCCCGATGCCGGCCATGCCGGTGAAGACCGGCGCGCCGAGGATCATCCCCGCGAGGACGACGCCGACGAGGGTCCAGAGCAGCGGCCCCGGCAGGCCTTCGTGGAGGTACCCGAAGGTGAAGGCGGCGGCGATCGCCACGAGGGCGACGCCGCGACCGCGCCAGCCCGCGCCGCCCCGCCAGGCGAAGCGGAGCGCGATCAGGCCGAGACCGACCGGCATCACGAGCTCGCTCCACCAGGTGGGGATGCCGATTCCGAGCCGGTCTCCGCCCTGCCGGTTGGCGAGGACGACCTGGAAGGCGCCGTGGGCGACCACCGCGGTGACCGCCGCCGCGACCGCGGCGGCGAAGCCCGTGGCGAACCGGCGGGCGCGGCCGCCGGAGCGGAGGAACTCGGCGGTCGAGAGCGTCAGGTGGCCGCCGTCGCGGGCCGCGATGAGGCCGCCGACGAAGGTGAGCCAGAGCGTGAGCTGCTGGAGATAGACCGCTGAGCCGGGGACGTGGAAGCCGCCCAGGGGACGGCCCGCCGCCTCGATGACCGGCAGGGCGATGGCGAGCAGGAAGGCCGCGACGAGCAGCCCGTTCTCGGAGCGATGCCCCCAGGCGGCGAACCGGCTGGCCGGCGGGGCCGCCGGCCTCACCGTTTCCCGTCCCGGGCGCGCCAGGCGTCGCGCAGCGCGAGCGCGGCGGTGAAGGCGTCGGCGGGCACGAAGCCGTCACGGAGCTTCGGGTAGGCCTCTACGACCCGGCGCTCCCACTCGGCCCGGCCGGCCGCGTCCACCGGCACGACGGTCAGGCCGCGGCGCACCATCGCCGCCACGTGCTCCGGCGCGCTCTCGCGGGTCTGGGCCGAGAGCTTCCGGCCGGTCTCGCGGGCGGCCTCGGCCAGCGGCCCCCGCAACTCGGCTGGCACCTTCTCCCAGGAGCGCTCGGAGACCACGATGCCGCCCACCAGCACCGCCCACGGCAGGTCGGTGAGGTACGGGGCGTGCTCGTACCACTGGAGGAGGACCGCCGCCTGGGCCGAGGTGGCGACCGCGGTCACGAGGCCGGTCTGGAGCGCGGTGGAGATCTCGGTCGCCGGCAGCGGCACCGGCTGGAAGCCGGCCGCCTTCCAGAGCTCGGTCGTCGCCTGGTCGCCGCTCCAGCTGAAGAGCTTCTGGGCGGCGAGGTCCTGCGGGGTGGCGACCGGGCTCTTGGCGAAGAACTGCACCCAGCCGCCATCGGCCCAGGAGAGGACGACGAACCCCTTCTCCCTGAAGCCGGCGGCGAGGCGGGGTTCGAGCCCTTCGGCCACCGCGTCGAACTCCTCGTAGCTGCGGTAGGCGAGGGGCACGAGGAGGGCGTGGATCTCGCGGTCGATCTGGGCGAGCCCGGAGGGGGCCAGCAGCGCCGCGTCGAGGGTGCCGAGCCGCATCTTGCGGACCAGATCGGTGTCGTCGCCGGCCACGCCGCCGGGGTAGAGACGCAGGGTCACCCGTCCGCCCGAGAGCTCCTGCCAGCGCGCGGCGAGCTCCTGCAGGGTGGTGTGCCAGCTCGAGCCGGCGGGGACGAGCGTGGCCATCTTGATCGTCACCTTCTGGGCTTCGGCCGCCGACGGGAGCCAGACCGCCCCGG
>JAAYLR010000070.1 GCA_012521815.1 Acidobacteriota bacterium | reverse complement strand
AGCATCTCCGGCAGCTGATCTTCGACCGGGTCGAGAGCCTGCGGACGAAGGCGGAGGTGAAGACCTTCCTCTGAGCCGCCGGTGCGCTCACCGCATCCGGCGCGGGCCGGCCACGGTTCGGGTGGCCGGCCCGATTCGTTTTTTCAGTAGAGATCGAGCAGCAGGATCCGCATCGGGAGCGGCCCGTTGCGCACCGGCAGGCGGCGGCGGGGACGGAGCCCGAGGTGCTTGCCGAGCCCCGCGTCGCCGGCCAGAACGGCCGCCTTCCAGCCCCGGAACCGCTGCTTGAGGAGGTCGCCGAGTCGGCGCCACTGGGTGGGCTCCTCGGCGAGCCGCTCCCCGTAGGGCGGGTTGACGAGGACGAGGCCGGGGCCGGAAGGGGGCGTGAAGGCGAAAGCGTCGCCGGTGCTCAGCTGGGTCCGCTCCCGCAGCCCCGCCCGTGCGAGGTTCGCCGCCGCGGCCCGGATCGCCTCGGGCTCCCGATCATTGCCGTGCAGGGTGAGGTCGGGGCCGGGGCAGGGGAGCGGCTCGGCGCGGATGGCTGCGAACCGCCGCGGCTCGAAGCCGGGGAAGCGGGTGAACGCCCAGCTCTCCCGGAGCCGGCCGGGAGGGAGGCCGAGCGCCACCGCCGCCGCCTCCGCCAGCAGGGTGCCGGTACCGCACATCGGATCGACGACCGGGCCGCTTCCATCCCAGCCCGAGGCGAGCACGGCGGCGGCGGCGAGCTGCTCCCGGACGGGCGCGCCGCGGCTGACGACGCGGTAGCCGCGCCGATCGAGCGGCTCGCCGGAGCTGTCGAGCAGGAGGGTCGCCTCGTCACCGCTCAGACGGAGCCGCAGCGGGAGGACCGGGTCCCGGCGGTCGACGTCGGCCCGCCGGCCGAACCGCTCGCGCTGGGCGTCCACGAGCCCGTCCTTGACGCGCATCACCGCCCAGCGGGCGTCGCGGACCTGCGAGCCGGAGGTCGTGGCGGCGAGCGCGAACGGCAGCGCGGGGTCGAACCAGGTTCCCGGCGGGAGCGCCGAGCTCCGTTCGACGCCGGCGCCCCCCCGGACGAGCGCGCGGGCGCCGGCGTAGAGGGCGTCGCCGTCCGGAGCCGACCAGCGCCCGAGCTCGACGAGCACCCGGTTGGCGGTTCGCAGCCGCCAGTTGGCGCGGTAGAGATCGGTCCAGGAGCCCTGCCAGCGCACCCCGCCCGGGGTCGTCTCGGAGGTGCCGATCCCGAGCGCCGCGAGCTCGGCCGCGAGGAGCTCCTCGAGGCCGAGGGCGCAGGTGGCCACCAGCGAGAGCGCCGTGGGCGGGGTCATCGCCGGGCTCAGCGGGCGAGCTTCCGGTAGCCGCGGTTCCAGTAGAGGAGAGGGCCCTGTCCGTCCTCTCGCGTGGCGCTCGCCAGCACCTCGCCGACGAAGACCGAGTGGCTCCCGGCCGTGAACCGCTCCACCGGGCGGCAGTCGAGCCAGGCGAGGGCGTCTTCGAGGATCGGCGCTCCGGTGACCGCCGTCGTCCAGCGGCCGGCGGCGAACCGGTCGCCCTCCGGGCTCCAGGCGAACCGCTCGGAGAGTTCGCTCTGCGCTTCGGTGAGGACGTTGACGGCGAAGGTCGCTCCCGGCTCGACAAGCAGCTCGTGACCGCGGTGACGCTGATCCACGAGGACCGCGATCAGCGGCGGCTCGGGGGAGACGGAGGCGAACGCCGAGACGGTGAGCCCGTGACGCGCCTCGCCCGCCCGGATGGTGAGGATCGTCACCCCGGAGGCGAAAAAGCGCAGGGTGTCCTTGAACTGATCGGATCCGATCGGTGGCATGGGTGCTCCGGCGGCCGGGGTCTGCACGGTCTCAGTAGAAACCGAGTTGCAGGCGCGCCGCCTCGCTCATCATCGACTGGTTCCAGGGCGGATCGAAGACGATCTCCACTTCGGCGCGGACGACGCCGGGCAGGGCCTCGAGCCGTTTGCGCACGTCCTGGGCGAGGACCTCGCCCATGCCGCAGCCCGGCGCGGTGAGGGTCATCTGGATGTGGACGATCCGTCCGCCATCGGCACCGGTTTCGAGGTGGCAGTCGTAGACCAGCCCGAGATCCACGATGTTGACCGGGATCTCCGGGTCGTAGCACTCCCGGAGCTGGGTCCAGACCAGCTGTTCCAGGTCGGCGTCGCTGGTGACGGTGACCACCGGCTGTTCGACGACCTCGCGTCCGAGCGCGTCGGCGTCCTTCGCCTCGATGCGGTAGAGGCCGCCGAGATCACCGGCGATGGTGAAGGTGCCGCCGAGCGTCTGGGTGATACGGACCCGGAAGCCTTTCGGCAGCAGGACCGGGTAGCCATCGGGGATCTGGATCGCCTCGCAGTCGCGGCTGAGGGCGATCTCTTCACGGGGTGCCATCGCTGCGCTCCTCCGGAATCGGGTGTGGAAGGTGGTGTCGCGACATGTGCGATAGTCTAATCCAGCGCTCGGCGTCGGCTCGCCCGGATGCCGGCCGAGGGCGGCGCCGGCGAGCTCTTCGCGGGCAGTCCCGGTCCGAAAGGGGAGAGATGCGACTCATTCCGAGACGGGTGGACTTCTTCGAGATGCTCGAAGAGCTGGCGGGAACCGCGCGGCGGGGGGCGTCGATGCTCCTCGATTGCTTCGAGAACGCCACGACCCCCGAGCAGGTGCGCGAGGCCGCCATCGCCATCCACAAGGTGGAGAACGTCGCGGACGAGATCTGCCACCGCGTCATCCGCGAGCTCAACGCGACCTTCATCACCCCGATCGACCGCGAAGACATCTATCTGCTCACCACCCGCCTCGACGACGTGCTCGACTACGTGGACGCGGTCGCGCAGCGGGTCGTGACCTACCGGATCACCCGGCCGACGCCGCAGGCGCTCGAGCTCGCGCGGATCGTGGGGAGGGCCTGCGAGGAGGTCGTCACGGCGGTGAGCCTGTTGCACGATCTGCGGCAGACGGCGCAGATCCAGGACTGCTGCCGCCGACTCAACGAGTACGAGAACGACGGCGACGCCGTGCTCGGCGAGGCGCTCGACGACCTCTTCAACGGCATGGCCCGGGTGCCGCTCGAGGTGATCAAGTGGAAAGATCTCTACGAACACCTCGAGATCGCCACCGACAAGTGCGAAGACGTCGCCAACATCGTCGAGACGATCCTGGTCAAGTACGCGTGAGGCGGTGGATACCTCCTTCTTCCACACCCTGGCGGCTCTGGCTCTGCAGCCCTGGGTGCTGCTGATCTTCGCGGTCGCGCTCGTCTTCGATTTCATCAACGGCTTCCACGACGCCGCCAACGCGATCGCCACGGTCGTCGGCACGCGGGTGCTGCGGCCGGGCGCCGCGGTGGTCTGGGCTGCCTGGTGGAATTTCGCGGCTGCCTGGGGATTCGGCCTGGCGGTGGCCAACTCGGTGGCGAAGTTCGTCCACGCCGAATGGGTGACGCCGGAGGTGATCTTCGCGGGGTTGCTGGGCGCGATCGTCTGGGGGCTGATCACCTGGTATTTCGGCCTGCCGACCTCGAGCTCCCATGCGTTGCTCGGAGGCTTCGGTGGTGCGGCGATCGCCTATGCCGGCAGATGGCACGACGTAGTGCACGAGGAGACGCTCTGGACGACGGTCGCATTCATCGTCGCGGCACCTCTGCTCGGTTTCCTGCTCGGGCTTTTCCTGGTGGTCGTGGTGATCCGCATCTTCTGGCGCACGCCGCCGGGAAAGATCGATCGCCCTTCCCGCATCATCCAGCTCGCCTCGGCGGCCGCCTACAGCCTAGGACACGGCACCAACGACGCGCAGAAGACGATGGGGATCATCGCCGCCCTCTTCTACGCCACGATCTGGCGCGAGCAGCAGACGGCGTTCGAGGCCGGGACGATCGAGTTTCCGTTCTGGATCGTGCTCGTCTGTCACACGGCGATCGCGTTGGGAACGATGGCCGGGGGATGGCGGATCGTCAAGACCATGGGCATGAAGCTCACCCGGTTGCAGCCGTACGGAGGCGCTTGCGCCGAGACGGCGGCGGCGATCTCCCTTTTCTTCTCGTCGAAGCTCGGAGTGCCGGTTTCGACGACTCACACGATCGCCGGTGCGATCGTCGGCGTCGGCTCCGTGCAGCGCCTCTCGGCGGTGCGCTGGGGGGTCGCGGCCCGGGTCGTCTGGGCCTGGGTACTCACGATCCCGATGTCGGGGCTCGTCGGGGTGATCTCCTTCTACGCCGTGCACGCCCTGCGCGGCGCCGCCGGCGGCTGACGGCGGCGCGCCGCCGCGGCGGCGCTCAGCGGCCGGTCCAGACCGGGTCGCGCTTGGCGAGGAACGCCGCGACCCCCTCCTCCTTGTCGGCGGTCGCGAAGCAGAGGCAGAAGAGGTCGCGCTCGTAGCGGAGCCCCTCTTCGATCGGCAGCCGCTGCGAGGCGCGCACCGCCTCCTTGGCGACCTTCAGGGTGAGCGGGCTGAAGGCGGCGATCCGGGCGGCGAGCTCGAGGGTCCGGGCGCGCAGCTCGGCGGCCGGATAGACGAGATCGACGAGGCCGATCTCCCGAGCCTCGGCGGCGCCGATCATCTCGCCGGTGAGGATGAGGCGCAGCGCCTGCCCGAGGCCCACGAGCCGCGGCAGACGCTGGGTGCCGCCGCCGCCGGGGATCAGCCCGAGCTTGATCTCCGGCTGCCCGAAGCGGGCGGTGTCCGCCGCCACCCGGAGGTCGCAGCCCATCGCCAGCTCGCAGCCGCCACCGAGGCAGAAGCCGTTGATCATCGCGATCACCGGCTTGGGGAACTCCGCCCCGACGTCGAAGATCCGGGGGGTGCGCATGGCGTGCCGCTGGTCGAACGGGGTGCGCCCGGCGAACTCGCCGATGTCGGCGCCGGCGATGAACGCCTTCTCGCCGCTGCCGGTGATGACCACCGCGCCGATCCCGTCGTCCTGTTCGAGGGCGGCGAGGGCGGCGAGCATCTCGTCACGGACCTGGTCGTTGAGGGCGTTGAGCTTCTCCGGGCGGTTGACGGTCAGGATCGCGACGCGGCCTTCTCGCGTCGTCAGCACGGTCTCGGTCATCGCGGCTCCTTTCGGGAAGCGGCCGCCCTACCGCGGCCCGGTCGCGCCCGGATGGGCGGCGGCCGGCAGCCCGCAGGCGGCGGCGAACTGTACGAAGAGCTGGCGGTGGACCGGGTCGGCCACCAGGTCCTCGGGATGCCACTGCACTCCCCGCGCCCACCATGAAGGCGAGTCGAGATAGATCGCCTCGATCACGCCATCGGGCGCGGTGGCGGCCGCCCGCAACCCGTCGCCGAGCTCCCGGATCGCCTGGTGGTGGCGGCTGTTGACCTCGACGCCCGGCGCCGCCAGCAGGCGCGCGAGCTCGTGCGTCTCGCCGGCCGGAACCCGCAGGCCGTGCGCCGGCTGCGGGAGAGGCGGCCCCGCCGCTCCGGGGCGTCCGTGCGGCCCCGCCTGCGGCAGCTGCAGCGGCAGGTCCTGGTAGAGGGTGCCGCCGAGAAAGACGTTGAGCAGCTGAACGCCCCGGCAGATCCCGAATACCGGACGGTGATGGCGGGCCGCCGCCGCGAGCAGATCCCACTCGAGCTGGTCGCGGCCGGGCTGGGGCTCGTCCACCTTCGCGGCGGGGAGGCGGGCCTCCCGGTAGAGCGCCGGCTGCAGGTCGGGGCCGCCGGTCAGCAGCAGGCCGGCGGCCGCCGCCACGAGCCCGGCGGGGTCGGCGGCTTCGGCACTGCGGGGAGAGACCGGAACGATCGCGCCGGCCGGGACCCCGGCGGCGAGGAGCGCGGCGCGGTAGGGCGGGAGCTTCTCCTCCCGGAAGTAGGCGATCAGGATCGGGCCGTTCACCGGCGTGGCCTCCGGGGCCGGGCGCGCCGCGGGCGAAGGGAGGCGGGACGGAAGCGGGCGGAATCTGGCACCATCGAAAACGAGACTCCTCCGGGAGACGAGGGCGTGGACGGGAACGAGTCCCCGGGTCCGCGGCTGCGGGCGCCGATTCTGCCACGGCCCGGCAGGCCAGCCAACCGCGGGCCGGCCTGCTCCTTGACCCTCCGCGTATGGGTTCCTAGAATCAGCCAATCGCGGGCTCCGCGCCTTTTCCGCCACCGCACCAGATGATCACGGGTTACAACACCGACGTACGCCACGGTGACCTCGTCCTCCACGTCCAGACCGAGGACAAGGGGATGAACAACCCGTTCATCGAGAGCGTGATCTACATCGGCGGCCAGGTCCTCGCCGCGAAGCGCTCGAACTATGCGGCGCTCATGGCCGAGGGGAAGGGCGAGCAGGCGGTCGCCTCGCTCATGGAGCACCAGCACCGGACGATCATCGCCGCCATCCGCGCCGGCCGCTTCGACGAGAAGCTCACCGCGCAGTTCGGGGTCCGGCCGACGCCGCGTCCGACGACGGAAGCCACGGTGCTGCGGCCGGAGGCGGCCGCCGGCCCGACGCTCGACCAGGTGATCCTCGACTATCTCTCCAGCGAGTCGGAGACCGATCAACTGGTGCTCACCGTCGAGGAGGGTGGCGAGATCGAGCCCGGGGTGCGCAATCAGGTGGTGGTGCGCGCCTCCACGAGCCGCAGCGGCCAGCCGGTCGGTGGCGCCCAGGTCCAGATCAAGATCCTCTCCACGGTGGCCGAGCCAAGGATCGTCAACGCCGGCGAGACCGACCGGAACGGGCGGCTCGAGGTCGCGATCGACATGCCGGAGTTCGCGCGGGGCACGGCGGCGCTGATCATCTCGGCCGTCTCCATCGTCGGCCGCGCGGAGATCAAGAGCCTTCTCTGAGATCGCCCCGGCGGGGGTTGCGCTGCCGGGCGTTCCCTGTTTATAGTTTCCCCGGGCGGGCCGCTAGCTCAATTGGTAGAGCAGCAGACTCTTAATCTGCGGGTTGTAGGTTCAAGTCCTACGCGGCTCACCACCCCCCCTTGTGCCCGATCCGGGGCCCTGCGGCGTCCGGGGCCAGGCAGCGCGAAAGTGGCGGAACTGGCAGACGCGCTAGACTTAGGATCTAGTCCCGAGTGATCGGGTTGGGGGTTCGAGTCCCCCCTTTCGCACCATCCCCCCGGCGTGGCGAACCTCCCGGGTGAACCCGACAGAGAGGAAGAGAACCGACGATGAGCGTCGTGCTTGCAATGGAAAAGACCGGCCCCTGCCGTACGCGGCTCGAGGTCGAGGTGCCGGCGGCGGCGGTGGAGGCCGAATCGGGGCGCGTCGTGCGCGAGCTCGCGCGCGAGGTGCGGCTGCCGGGCTTCCGGCGGGGGAAGGTGCCGGTGACGCTCGTGGAGCGGCAGTTCCCCGAGGAGATCGAGCGGCGCGTGGTCGAGCGGCTGGTGCCGCGCTACTGGAAGCTCGCCGAGGCCGAGCGGGAGCTGCGGCCGCTCGGCGCACCCGAGGTCGCGGGGATCGAATACAAGGCCGGTGAGCCGCTGCGCTTCACGGCCACCGTCGAGACGCGGCCGGCGATCGAGCTGCGCAACATCGTCGATTTCGACCTGCCGGACCCCGCCGTCGAGCCGGCGGACGAAGAGGTCGCGGCCGCGCTCGGCGAGCTGCGCCACCAGGCCGCGGACTGGGTGCCCGCCACCCGTTCCGCCGCCCACGGGGACCGCGCCCGCCTGCAGGTCGTCGAGCTCACCGGAGAAGGGAGCGGTGAACCGGAACCGCAGGAGACCGAGGTCGAGATCGGCGCGCCCCGCGTCTGGGAGGAGCTGAGCCTGGCGCTGGTGGGCGCCGAGGTCGGCCAGGACCGGGAGTTCGAGCGCCGCGAGGGCGAGGGGGAGAACGCGACCGTGCGCCGGTTCCGGGTCACCCTCCGCGAGCTGCTCTCGCCGGTGCTGCCCGAGCTCGACGACGCCTTCGCGGCGCGCGTCGGGAAGTTCACGACGCTCGCCGAGCTGCGCGAGTCGATCCGCGAGCAGCTCCGGACGGCCAAGCAGAGGGAGCGCCGGCGGCAGCGTGAACAGGCGCTGCTCAACCAGCTGATCGAGCGCCATCCGCTGCCGCTGCCCGAAGGCGTGGTGCGGGAGGAGACCGAGAGCCTGATGCGCGAGTACGCCGAGAGCCTGGCGCTGCGGGGCGTCGACCTGCAGCGCTCGGAGATCGACTGGCAGGGGATCGGCAACCAGCTCAAGCCGCAGGCCGAGCGGCGGGTGCATGCCCGCCTTCTCCTCGACGCGGTGGCCGAGGCGAAGGAGCTGGAGGTGCCGGAGGAGGAGTTCGAGGCGGCCCTCGCCGCGCTCGGGCGGAGCCAGGGCCACTCCGCGATGACGGTTCGCCAGCAGCTCGATCGCAGCGGTCAGCTCCGGGCTTTCCGCGCCCAGCTGCGGCACGAGAAGGCGCTTTCCCTCATGCTCGGGGAGACGCCCGAAGCCTGAGCGCGGGCGGAACGGGGAACGGAGAGACGACGATGCTGGTGCCGATGGTGATCGAGCAGTCGAACCGGGGCGAGCGCGCCTACGACATCTACTCGCGCCTGCTCAAGGACAACATCATCTTCCTCGGCCGGCCGATCGAGGACGAGATCGCGAGCCTGGTCATCGCCCAGATGCTCTTCCTCGAGGCGGAGAACCCGGAGCGCGACATCCAGCTCTACATCAACTCGCCCGGCGGGTCGGTGAGCGCCGGCATGGCGATCTACGACACGATGCAGTACGTGAAGCCGGACGTCGCCACCTTCTGCATCGGCCAGGCGGCGTCGATGGCGGCGGTGCTGCTGGCGGCCGGCACCCGGGGCAAGCGGCGGGTGCTGCCCAACAGCCGGGTGCTGATCCACCAGCCGCTGCTCTACGGCCTTGCCGGCCAGCAGACGGAGATCGAGATCCACGCGCGCGAGCTGCTCAAGATGCGCGAGCGGATCGACGAGATCCTCGCCTTCCACACCGGGCAGACGAAGGAGCTGATCCACGCCGACACCGAGCGGGACAAGATCCTCTCGGCCGAAGAGGCGGTCGCCTACGGCATCGCCGACGAGGTGATGGTCAGGCGGCAGGACTGAGCGCCGCGAGGCGTCTGCTAAGATTTCAGGAAGCGTCCCGGCGCGGAACCGAACCGAAGGCGCCGGCACGCGTTTCGCGGCCGGCGGGAATGGAGACGGCCGCGCCGCGGTTGGACGTGAGCGGGAGGACCCGCATGCCCTGGGGGCGGGGTCCCCGGCGGAGGTGAGATGGCGAAGCGCGAAACCGGCGAAGACACCCTCAGGTGCTCCTTCTGCAACAAGAGCCAGCGGGAGGTCAAGAAGCTCATCGCCGGTCCGACCGTGTTCATCTGCGACGAGTGTGTCGACATCTGTCTCGACATCATCGCCGAGGACCGGCTGCACGAACAGCAGCAGGAGACCAGCCTCCCGAAGCCGAAGGAGATCAAGGCGCTCCTCGACGATTACGTCATCGGCCAGGAGACCGCGAAGAAGAAGCTGGCGGTCGCCGTCTACAACCATTACCGGCGCATCGAGTTCGCGGAGCGGTCCCGGCAGGAGGTCGAGCTCCAGAAGGCGAACATCCTCCTGATCGGCCCCACCGGCACCGGCAAGACGCTCCTCGCCCAGACCCTCGCGCGGCTGCTCTCGGTCCCGTTCACGATCGCCGACGCCACCACCCTCACCGAGGCGGGCTACGTCGGCGAGGACGTCGAGAACATCATCCTCAAGCTCTACCAGGCCTCGGGGAACGACAAGGAGAAGACCCAGCGCGGCATCGTCTACATCGACGAGATCGACAAGATCGCGCGCAAGGGGGAGAACCCGTCGATCACCCGCGACGTCTCGGGCGAGGGGGTGCAGCAGGCGCTGCTCAAGATCCTCGAGGGGACCGTCTGCAACGTGCCGCCGCAGGGCGGGCGCAAGCATCCGCACCAGGAGTTCCTGCAGATCGACACCTCGAACATCCTCTTCATCTGCGGCGGGGCGTTCGTCGGCCTCGACGAGCAGGTCGAGCGGCGGCTGAACCAGAAGACCCTCGGCTTCGGCGCCGAGATCAAGGGGCGGAAGGAGAAGTCGCTGGCGCAGCTCCTCGAGCAGGTGCTGCCGGAGGATCTGATCAAGTTCGGTCTGATCCCGGAGCTCGTCGGGCGGCTGCCGGTGCTGGCGACGCTCGAGGGGCTCGACGAGGCCGCGCTGGTCCGGATCCTCCGGGAGCCGAAGAACAGCCTGATCAAGCAGTACCAGACGATCTTCGGCTTCGAGGAGGTGCGGCTCGAGTTCACCGACGAGGCGCTCCTCGCGGTGGCGCGCGAGGCGCTCAAGCGGAACGTCGGCGCGCGCGGCCTGCGGATCATCCTCGAGGATCTGATGCTCGAGCTGATGTACACGATCCCCTCGCAGCGGGAGATCGAGGAGTGCGTGATCACCGAGGAGGCGGTGCTCAAGCGCGCGGCGCCGATCACCGTCCTGCGGAAGGCGGGGTGAGCCGAGATGACCGCCGCCTTCCAGCACGGACGCACCGAACGGCTGCCCGTCGTGCCGCTGCGCGACATGGTGGTCTTCCCGCACATGATGGCGCCGTTCATCGTCGGCCGCGAGGGCTCGGTGCGGGCCCTCGAGCGGGCGCTGCTCGCCCCCGAACGGCAGATCTTCCTCGTCGCCCAGCGCGACCCGAAGGTGGACGAGCCGGGCCGGGACGATCTCTACGATCTCGGCGTGGTGGCGCGGGTGGTGCAGAACCTGAAGCTGCCGAACGGCAACGTCAAGGTGATGGTCGAGGGGCTGCGCCGCTCGCGGCTCCTCGCGCTCGCCGGCGAGCCGGCGGCCGAGGCGGAGATCGAGTCGTTCGACACCGCCGTCCCGCTCAGCGACAAGCTCGAGCTCTACATGACCAAGGTCCTCGGCATCTTCGAGCAGTACGCGAAGATGTCGCACCACCTCGCCTTCGAGGGGCTGCTCCCGACGCTCAAGCTCGACGACGCCGACCGCTTCGCCGACACCCTCTGCGCGCACCTCATGGTGACCACCGCGGAGAAGCAGAGCCTGCTCGAGCTGCTCAATCCGTACGAGCGCCTCCAGCGCCTGCACGATCTGCTCGACATCGAGATCGAGAAGCTGAACATCGACAAGCGGATCAACGTGCAGGTCAAGAAGCAGATGGAGAAGGCCCAGAAGGAGTACTACCTCAACGAGAAGATCAAGGCCATCCATCAGGAGCTGGGGCGCAAGGACGATCGCGGCGACGAGCTGCTCGAGCTCAAGGAGCGGATCGAGAAGGCCGGGATGCCGAAGGCCGCCCGCGAGAAGGCCGAGCAGGAGCTCAAGCGGCTCGAGGCGATGCCGCCGGTCTCGGCCGAATCGACGGTCTCGCGCAACTACATCGACTGGCTCATTTCGGTGCCCTGGAAGCGGGCGAGCAAGGAGCTCCGGGATCTCAAGCGGGCCGAGGAGATCCTCGACGCCGACCATTACGGCCTCGAGAAGATCAAGGAGCGGATCCTCGAGTTCCTCGCGGTGCGCCAGCTGACCGGCCGCACCCAGGCCTCGATCCTCTGCTTCGTGGGGCCGCCGGGAGTGGGCAAATCGTCGCTCGCCAGCTCGATCGCCCGGGCGACCGGACGGCGGTTCGTCCGGCTCTCGCTCGGCGGGGTGCGCGACGAGGCCGAGATCCGCGGCCACCGGCGCACCTACATCGGCGCCTTCCCCGGCCAGATCATCCAGATGATGAAGAAGGCCGGCACGGTGAACCCGGTCTTCCTCCTCGACGAGGTCGACAAGATGTCGATGGACTTCCGCGGCGACCCCTCCTCGGCGCTGCTGGAGGTGCTCGACCCGGCGCAGAACGACGCCTTCGTCGACCATTACCTGGACGTCGAGTACGACCTCTCGAAGGTGATGTTCATCTGCACCGCGAACGTCGCCCACCCGATTCCGGCGCCGCTGCGCGACCGGATGGAGATCATCCACCTCTCGGGCTACACCCCGAACGAGAAGCTCGCCATCGCCCGGCAGTTCCTGCTGCCGAAGCAGGTGAAGGCGCACGGCCTCACCGACGAGCAGATCGCGGTGCCGGACGACGGGCTGCGCCAGCTCATCGAGGGGTACACCCGCGAGGCGGGGGTGCGCAACCTCGATCGCGAGGTGGCGTCGGTCTGCCGGAAGGTGGCGCGGCGGGTGGTCACCGAGGGGAAGGGGATCCGCGTCGAGGTCACTCCGGAGCTGCTCGGCGAGCTGCTCGGGCGCGCCCGCTACCGCCCGTACCGGCGTGGCGAGCATCCGGAGGTGGGCGTCGCGACCGGCCTCGCCTGGACCGAGGTCGGCGGCGACCTGCTCGAGGTCGAGGTCGGGCTGATGAAGGGGAAGGGGAAGCTGACGATCACCGGCCAGCTCGGCGAGGTGATGCAGGAGTCCGCCCGTGCCGCCGTCTCCTACCTGCGCAGCCGCGCCGAGCTGCTCGGGATCGATCCCGAGTTCAGCGAGCGGCTCGACCTGCACATCCACGTCCCCGAGGGGGCGATCCCGAAGGACGGACCGTCGGCGGGGATCACGATGGCCACGGCGCTCGTCTCGGCGGTGGCCGCGATCCCGGTGCGGCGCGACGTGGCGATGACCGGCGAGGTCACGCTGCGCGGCAAGGTGCTGCCGGTGGGGGGGATCAAGGAGAAGGTCCTCGCCGCCTTCCGGGCCGGCATCCCGCAGGTGCTGCTGCCCCGCGAGAACGAGAAGGATCTCGAGGAGATCCCTCCGGAGGTCCGGGGCGCGATGCAGTTCGAGCTGGTGGAGTCGATGGACGAGGTGCTCCGCCTCGCCCTCGAGGGCCCCCTTGCGGTTCCGGGGGCGAATAGGAAAGAATACTCGCAGGCTTCCACCGAGCCGCCGGCCGGGTCCGATTCGACGGCCCACTGACAGTCGCCGGGGCCGCCACGGGAGCCGGTAGCCCCCGGCGGCCAACCCGTTTGGACATCCGAGTCGCACCGCGCGAATGCGCCCTTGGGCGTCGCGCCTCCCCGATCCGGTTGGAGTCCTAGAAACGAATGAGAAACCCCCAGGCGGAACTCTTCCGGGCCGTGCACGGCGAGCGGGACCTCCCGCGCGACGGACGCCCGGAGCTCGCCCTGGTGGGGCGCTCCAACGTGGGCAAGTCGTCGCTGCTCAACCGGCTCCTGGGACGCGCCGCGCTCGCGCGCGTCAGCCGCACCCCGGGGCGGACGCGCGCGATCCATTTCTATCTGGTCGACGGCCGCTTCTTCGTCGTCGATCTGCCCGGCTACGGCTACGCCCGCGCCGCGCGCTCCGAGCGCGCCCGGTGGGGAGAGCTGATCGAAGCGTACTTTCGGCAGCCCGCCGCGAGCCGTACCGTGTTGTTGCTCGTCGACGCGGAGGTCGGCCCCACCCGGCTCGACCAGCAGGCCGCGACCTTTCTCGACGAGGTGCAGGCGCCGTTCGCGGTGGTCGCCACCAAGATCGACAAGGTGCCGAAAGGGCGGCGGGCGAAGGCGCTCGCCGCCGTCCGGGGAACCCTGATGCTGGCCGCCGAGCGGCCGGTCCACGCCTTTTCGTCCCACACCGGGGAGGGAACTCGTGAGCTCTGGAGATACATCGAAGACGTTCTCGCGGTCGCGCGCGCGCCGCATGCGGAGAGGAAAGAAGGGAGTGGCTAAGGTGCTGGACCACGAGTTGCCGAGCGAGGCTTCGCTGGCGGCGGATCTGCCGCCGCCTCCGGCCGACGGGCGTCCGATGCTCGACATCCGCACGCTCAAGGAGATGAACGCCGCCGAGCTGGCGCAGGCGGCGCTCGAGCTCGGCGTCGAGGGCGCCGCCGGGCTGCGCAAGCAGGAGCTGATCTTCAAGATCCTCCAGGCGCAGACCGAGAAGAGCGGGCTGATCTTCGCCGAGGGCGTGCTCGAGTGCCTGCCGGACGGCTTCGGCTTCCTGCGGGCGCCGGAGTACAACTACCTGCCCGGGCCGGACGACATCTACGTCTCGCCGTCGCAGATCCGCCGCTTCGACCTGCGCACCGGCGACACCGTCTCCGGGCAGGTCCGGCAGCCGAAGGAGGGGGAGCGGTACTTCGCCCTGATCAAGGTCGAGGCGATCAACTTCGAGGCGCCGGACCTCACGCGCTCGAAGGTCTTCTTCGACAACCTCACCCCGCTCTACCCCGAGGAGCGCCTGCGCCTCGAGGTGGCGGGCGACATGTCGGCGCGGGTGATGGATCTCGTGACCCCGATGGGCAAGGGGCAGCGGGCGCTGATCGTCGCGCCGCCGCGCACCGGCAAGACGATGCTGCTGCAGTCGATCGCCCACTCGGTGGCGAAGAACCACCCGGAAGTCGCGCTCATCGTGCTGCTGATCGACGAGCGCCCCGAAGAGGTCACCGACATGCAGCGGTCGGTCCAGGGCGAGGTCGTCTCCTCGACCTTCGACGAGCCCGCCACCCGCCACGTGCAGGTCGCCGAGATGGTGATCGAGAAGGCGAAGCGGCTGGTCGAGCACAAGCGGGACGTGGTCATCCTGCTCGACTCGATCACCCGCCTCGCCCGCGCCTACAACACGGTGCAGCCCCCCTCGGGGAAGGTGCTCTCCGGCGGTATCGACGCCAACGCCCTCCACCGGCCGAAGCGCTTCTTCGGCGCCGCCCGGAACATCGAGGAGGGCGGCTCGCTGACGATCATCGCCACCGCGCTGATCGACACCGGCTCACGGATGGACGACGTCATCTTCGAGGAGTTCAAGGGGACCGGCAACTGCGAGATCCATCTCGACCGGAAGCTCGTCGACAAGCGGACTTTCCCGGCGATCGACATCAACAAGAGCGGCACCCGGAAGGAGGAGCTGCTGATGCCCGAGGACGAGCTGCGACGCGTCTGGGTGCTGCGCAAGGTCCTCAACCCGCTCTCCACCGTCGAATCGATGGAGCTGCTGCTCGACAAGCTCTCGAAGCTGAAGTCCAACGCCGACTTCCTCGCGGCGATGTCCAAGTGACCGCGGCCGTGCGGGCCGCCGCTGCCCCCGCAGCGCCAGGCGTCCGCGGGCGCGCGGTGCCCGGCCCCGGCCGCTTCCGGTGACCATGAACGCTCCGCTTCGCATCGGCATCGTCCACTATCTGAACTCGTGGCCGCTCGCCCGCGGGCTCCGGCAGGGGCTCGGCGGCGACGGCGTCGAGGCGCTCGACCTGCCGCCGGCGGTGGTCGCCGACCGGCTGGCCGCCGGCACGCTGGAGGTCGGTCTCGTGCCGACGATCGAGCTGGCACGGATCCCGGGAGTGCGACGGCTGGGCGAGCTCGGAATCGCCGCCGTGGCCGAGGTGCGGAGCGTGCTGCTCGTCTCGCGCCGGCCGCTGGCCGAGATCCGTTCGGTGGCGGTGGACGTCAACAGCCGGACCTCGGTCGCGCTCCTGCGCCTGCTGCTCGCCGCCCGCGGGCTCGATCCGGCCTTCACGCCCGCGCCGCCGGCGGTCGACGAGATGCTCGCCGCGCACGACGCGGCGCTCCTGATCGGCGACCCGGCGCTCGCGGTCGACCGTGACCGGGTGCATGTCCTCGATCTCGCCGCCGCCTGGCGGGAGCTGACCGGCCTGCCGTTCGTCTTCGCGGTCTGGGCCGCCACGACGGAGGGACTGCGTCCCGGTCTTGCCGAGCTGCTCGCCGAGAGCTTCGCGATCGGGAGGCGCGAGCTGCCGCAGATCGTCGCCGAAGCGGCGCACGCCACCGGGCTGCCCGCGCCCGTGCTGCGCGACTACTTCACCCGGCACCTGCGCTATCCGCTCGGCCCCGACGAGCTCGCCGGGCTCGCCGAGTTCCATCGCCGCGCCCACGCCCACGGGCTGCTCGCCACGCTGCCGGCGTGCTGACGTCCGGCCGGGAGCGGCCGCCGGCGCGGCGACGATGATCACCTCCCCCCTGCGCCGCCTGCTGCGCCTCGGAGGCCTCGTGGGCCGGATCGGGGTCTCGCTCGCCGGCGAGGGCCTGCGCGGCCTCGCCGGGGACGAGGCGGCCCGGGCCGCCCGCCGCCGCGAGCTGCTGGTGCGCAACGCCGCCCGGATCGTCGAGACGCTCGGCGAGCTGAAAGGCGCGGCGATGAAGGTCGGGCAGATGCTGAGCCTGCACGAGGCGGCGCTCCCCCCCGAGGTGACGGCGGTGCTGCGCGGGCTCCAGCGCGAGGCGCCCCGGCTTCCGTTCGAGATCGTCGGCTACGAGCTCGATGCGGCGCTGCCCGGCTGGCGCCAGCTCTTCCGGGAGATCGAGCCGGAGGCGTTCGCCGCGGCTTCGATCGGACAGGTCCACCGGGCCACGCTCGCCGATGGCAGGCCGGTCGTCGTCAAGGTGCAGTATCCGCTGATCGCCGAGGTGATCGAGGCCGACCTCGACAACCTGCGCCTCCTCCTGGAGACGCTCTTCGCGCTCGTCTCGGAGACCGATTTCGAGCCGGTCTGGAGCGAGGTGCGCGACCGGCTCCGCGAGGAGATCGACTACCGTCACGAGGCGGAGAACGCCCGGCGGCTCGCCGCGCTCCACGCCGCGGTGCCGGAGATCGTGGTGCCGGCGGTGATCGCGGAGGCATCGGCACGCCGGGTGATCACCTGCGAGCGGGTCGAGGGGCTCTCGGCCGACGAGGCCTGTGCCGACGGCGTGGCGCAGGCGGAGCGCGACCGGTGGGGACGGACGCTCTTCGAGTTCCTGCTGCGCGGCCTCTTCCGCCACCGGCTCCTCCACGCCGACCCGAACCTCGCCAACTTCGCCTTCCTGCCCGGCGGCCGGCTGGCGGTCTACGACTTCGGCTGCGTGAAGGAGGTGCCGCCGGCGCTCGCCCACGGCTACGCGGCGCTCACCCGCGCGGTGCTCGCCGGTCACGTCGAGGAGATCCCGCCGCTGCTCGCCGCGCTCGGCGTGTGCCGGAGCGGCGGCGAGGCGGTGGGGGAGGAGCTCGTCCGGCCGTACGCGGCACTCTTCGCCGAGGCGTTCCGCCCGGCACCGCCCTACCGCTTCGGCGAGGACGATTCGGTCTACCGGCGCCTCTTCTCGCTCGGCTGGGAGAACCTCGACGCGACCAGCGACATCGTCTTCCCCGCCGATCTCCTCTTCGTCAACCGCACCGTCGGCGGCCACTTCGGCAACCTCTCCCGCCTCCGCGCCGCCGGCCCCTGGCGGGAGATCCTGCGCGACTACGTCGCGGAGTGAGCCCGGCCCCAGGCGAACGGGCGATCGAAGTGATCGTGTCTAAATGGCTATTCAAGCCATGTTGAATTAGCTAAAATAGCCACGTGACTACCGTTTCGATCTCCGAAGCGAAGAACCGGCTGAGCGCGCTGCTCGACGAGGTGCGAGAGGGGGCGAGCGTCACCATCACCGATCGTGGCCGCCCGGTCGCCCGGCTCGAGCCGGTTCCGGCCAGCGCCGGCGAGCAGCAGCTCGAGACGCTCGTCCGGCGGGGCCTCGTGCTCCGTCCGCGCGGCGAAGCCGGTGAGCTGCGGCGTTTCCGCCCGGTGCGCACCCGGCAGGTTGCCGCGCTCGTGGACGCGGTCGTCGCGGAGCGGCGGGAGGGCCGGTGAGGTTCTGGGACTCCTCGGCGATCGTCAGCGTGCTGCTCGAAGAGGCGCCCGAGGCGGACGAGCTCCGAAGGCTGCTGCTCGAGGAGGAGAGCCGTCCGGTCGTCGCCGCGACGACCGAGATCGAATGCGTCTCGGCGATCGCCCGCCGGGAGCGGGAAGGGCGCCTCGACCCCGCGGAGGTCGAGGCGCTCCTCGTCCAGCTCGATCTGCTCGCGAGCGTCTGGGCGGAGGTCCCGATCGGCCCCGCCGTGCGCCGGCTCGCCCGCCGCCTCCTGCGCGTCCATCCGCTCCGCGCCGCCGACGCCCTCCAGCTCGCCTCCTGCCTCGCCCTCACCCCCGACGCCGGTCCCCCGCTCGCTTTCGTCTCCCTCGACGATCTGCTCAACCTCGCCGCCCGCCGCGAGGGGCTCGTGGTCGTGGGCGGACGGTGAGCGGGGGCCGATCCCGGCGTCGCGACTCGATCTGATCCGAAGAAGAGCCGGCTTCCGCCGCGCTGGTAGAATCCGCCGCCATGTCTGGTTTCGAACCTTCCGGGCGGGCGGTGGCGGCGATCCTCGACGATGCGGTGGCGGGCCGCCGGATCAGCGCCGGGGACGCCCACCGTCTGCTGCTCGACGGCGATCTGCTCGACCTCGGCCTCGCGGCCCAGGCCGTGCGTGAGCGGATGAACGATCCGGCGGTCGCCACCTACGCGATCGACCGGAACATCAACTACACGAACGTCTGCGTCTACAAGTGCCGCTTCTGCGCCTTCTACCGGCCTCCCGGGGATCCGGAGGGGTACCTCGTGCCGTTCGAGGAGATCGGCCGGAAGATCGAGGAGACGCTCGCGCTGCACGGCACCGGGATCCTCCTCCAGGGGGGCGTCCATCCCGACCTGCCGCTCCAGTACTACCTCGATCTCCTCGGCTTCATCCGGGAGCGGTACCCGACGATCCACCGCCACGCCTTCTCGCCGCCGGAGGTGAAGTTCCTCGCCAAGAAGGAGCGGCTGAGCTTCGCCGAGGTGATCGGCCGGCTCAAGGAGGCGGGGCTGATGTCGATCCCCGGCGGCGGCGCCGAGATCCTCTCCGACGCGATCCGCAAGGAGGTGCTCGCCCACCCGAAGGCGTCGGCCGACGAGTGGATCGAGGTGATGCGGCAGGCGCACCGGCTCGAGCTGCGCACGACGGCGACGATGATGTTCGGCATGGGCGAGGAGCTCGCGGCGCGGGTCGAGCACCTGCACCGGATCCGCGATCTGCAGGACGAGACCGGCGGCTTCACCGCCTTCATCCCCTGGACCTTCCAGCGCGAGCACACCGATCTGCCCGACCTGCCGGAGGTCTCCGCCCACGAGTACCTGACGCTGCTCGCGGTCGCCCGGCTCTTCCTCGACAACGTGACGCACCTTCAGGCGAGCTGGGTCACCCAGGGGAAGAAGATCGGCCAGCTCGGCCTCGCCTTCGGCGCCGACGACCTCGGCTCGATCATGATCGAGGAGAACGTCGTCGCCGCGGCGGGCGCCCGCTACCAGATGAGCCAGGAGGAGATGGAGCGGCTCATCCACGCCGCCGGCTACACCCCGCGCCAGCGCACGAACCTCTACGAACGGTTCGTCACCCGCGAGGAGACGGCTCCGCTCGCCGAGCAGTACCGCCACGCGCTCTCCCCCGAGCGGCGCCCGCTCGCCGGCGGCTGAGCGACGCCCGTCTCCGGCCTCGCCACCGGGGCCCCGGATAGAATCCGGGGGTGGCCCGGCGCCCCTCGCGCCCGGCTCCGACCGGAGGAGATCCCCGATGAGAGAGTGGGTCGTCTGCCTCGCCCTGCTGGGCGCGCTGTTCGCCACCATCCTGCCCGCCGCCGCCCGCGCCGCGGAGAGCGCCAACCCCCTGCTCGCCGACTGGCAGACGCCGTTCGGCGTGCCGCCGTTCGCCGAGATCCGGCCGGAGCAGTTCCTGCCGGCGATCGAGGCGGGGATCGCGGCGCAGAAGCAGGAGATCGCCACGATCGTCGCCGCGCCGGAGCCGGCCACCTTCGCCAACACCATCGCGGCCCTCGACGGCTCGGGCGAGCTGCTCGGCCGGGTCCTCTCCGTCTTCCAGAACCTCGTCGGCGCCGAGACGAACGACGAGCTGCAGGCGATCCAGAAGCGGACGGCGCCGATGCTCGCCGCCCACCGCGACGACATCAACCTCGACGAGGGGCTCTTCGCCCGGGTGCGGACGGTCTGGGAGGGGCGCGCGGCGCTCGACCTCGAACCCGATCAGGCCCGGCTCCTCGAGGAGACTTGGAAGCGGTTCACGCGCGGCGGCGCGCTGCTCGCGCCGGCGGGGCGGGAGCGGCTGCGGGCGATCAACGCCGAGCTCGCCTCGCTCGGGGTGCGGGTCGGCGAGAGCCTGCTCGCGGAGATGAACGGCTACCGGCTGGTGGTCGAGAAGCGGGAAGATCTCGCCGGCCTCTCCGACCGGGTCGTCGCCGGCGCGGCCGCCGCCGCCGAGCAGGCGGGGCTCGCGGGGAAGTGGGTCTTCACCCTCCACGGCCCGAGCCTCTGGCCGTTCCTCGCCGCGGCCGAGAACCGCGAGCTGCGCCGTGAGCTCTTCACCGCCTACACGACGCGGGGCAGCCACGGCGACGAGCGCGACACGCGGGCGCTGGTGGCGCAGATCGCCGCCCTCCGCGCCGAGGCCGCGCGCCTGCTCGGCTTCCCGACCTGGGCCGACTTCGTCCTCGACGAGAACATGGCGGAGAACCCGGCGCGGGTCTACGATCTCCTCGGGCAGCTCTGGGGCGCCGCCCGGAAGGTCGCGGCCCGCGAGGCGGCGGCGCTGCAGGCGGCGATCGCCGCCGACGGCCACGACTTCCAGCTCGAGCCGTGGGACTGGTTCTACTACACCGAGAAGGTGCGGCAGGCGGAGTTCGCCCTCGACGAGGACTCGCTGCGCCCCTACTTCCCGCTCGAACGGGTGCGCGACGGCGCCTTCGCGGTCGCCCACCGGCTCTACGGGATCACCTTCACCGAGCGCCCGGATATCCCCGTCTACCATCCGGAGGTGAAGGCGTTCGAGGTGACCGACGCCGACGGCTCCCATCTCGCGGTCTTCTACACCGACTACTTCCCGCGGCCGGGCAAGCGCTCAGGGGCCTGGTCGAGCCGCTACCGCGGCCAGTACCAGCGTGACGGCGAGGAGATCCGGCCGGTCGTCGTCAACGTCGGGAACTTCTCCCGCCCCACGGGCGACGCCCCGGCGCTGCTCTCCCGGGACGAGGTCGAGACCCTCTTCCACGAGCTCGGCCACGGCCTCCACTCGATCCTCTCGCGCATCCGCTACCGCTCGCTCGCCGGCACCCCGCGCGACTTCGTCGAGCTCCCCTCGCAGATCATGGAGAACTGGGCGTTCGCCCCCGAGGTGCTCGCCACCTACGCCCGCCACTGGCAGACCGGCGAGCCGATTCCCGCGGCGCTGGTGGAGAAGATCGAGCAGACACAGCGGTTCAACCAGGGGTTCAAGAGCGTCGAGTACCTCGCGGCCTCCTACCTCGACATGGAGTGGCACACCCTGGCGGCGGCAGCCGCGCCCGACACCGACACCCTGGAGCGGATCGCCCTCGCCCGGATCGGCATGCCGCGCGAGATCGTGCCGCGCTACCGCTCCTCCTACTTCCAGCACATCTTCGGCGGCGGCGCCGGCTACTCGGCGGGCTACTACAGCTACATCTGGGCCGAGGTGCTCGACGCCGACGCCTTCGAGGCGTTCCGCGAGAAGGGGCTCTTCGATCCGGAGACGGCGCGCGCCTTCCGCACCGAGGTGCTCGAGAAGGGGGGGAGCGAGGACGCGATGACGATGTTCGTCCGCTTCCGCGGCCGCGAGCCGTCGGTCGCGCCGCTCCTCGTCAAGCGGGGTCTCGACCTCTAGGAAGCAGCGGAACCTCCGGGCCGCCCCTCAGGGGGCGGCTGACGGGAGCGCGGCCGGCTCGCCGAGCAGCGCCGCCGGATCGATGCGGGCGCCGCGCCAGCGCAGGCCGAAGTGCAGGTGCGGGCCGGTGACCCGTCCGGTCGCCCCGACCCGGCCGATCAGCTGCCCCCGCTTCACCTCCTGCCCCTCCGCGACCGCGATCTCGGAGAGGTGGAATGACATCGAGATCAGGCCGTCGCCGTGGTCGAGGTAGACCGCCCGGCCGGCGAAGAACTGCTCCTCGGCGAGCACCACCACCCCGTCGGCGGGGGCGAGCACCGGAGTGCCGGGCCGGGCGCGGTAGTCGGCGCCGCCGTGCGGGCTGCGGGGCTCGCCGTTGAAGATCCGCCGGGCGCCGAACCGGCCCCCTTCGAGCGGGATGGGGAGGGGGGAGGCGAGGGGGAGCGTGAAGCGGCGCGCGGAGGCGAGCGCCCAGAGCGCGCCGGTGCGCTGCTGGTCGAGGCGGATCCGCTCCAGCTCGGCCGCCGAGGGGGCGACGTACTTCTCCTCGACCCCGCGGATCTCCTGGACCGGATACGGGTACGGCCCGACGCGGAGCCGCCGCCGCTCCTCCCCGGAGCGGGTGCGGATCGCGACCTCGATCTCGCCCCTGGCGAGCAGGTCGATGGGGAAGTAGCAGGCGCCGTCGAGGGGGGCCGAGCGGCGGGAGGACTGCCGGCACTCGACGATCTCGGCGGCCGGCCAGCGCACGACCGTGCCGGGGGCGACCTCCACCACGTCGGCAGGGGGCGCGGCGGCGAGCAGGAGGAGCGCGAGCCAGCGCATGTTTCGAGCCTATCGCGCCCGCGTTCGCGCCTTCCGGCGGGCGCCGTCGAGGCGCAGGTGGCCGAAACGGCGGGGGCGATGGAAATCCGCGGGGGTCACGAAGGTGGGAGACCAGGCGGAGTGTTCGGCGGGCTCCCCGGGCGGACGGTCGATCCGGTAGAAATTGGCCCGCAGCCTGGACGGGGGCGCGAGGAGCGGACCGCCCGCGGCGGAGGGGAGGCCGGCCCATGGCAGGCGGAGCGTTCCCCACCAACCCGTTGCGCTTCGTCCGGCGGCCCAGCGCAGGCCCGGCCAGTCGAAACCGGGGTCGGCGGCGAGCGCCGTCCGCTCCCCGCCGGGGTTCGAGATCAGGGCGTCGAACAGCGCGCCGTGGGGGTTGATCTCGATCTCCACGTACCGCTCGGGCGCGCTCTCGCCGGCGGCGAGAAAGACCTCGACGACCTCCTCGGTCCAGAGCGGCGCGTCGCGCTCCCGCAACGTCGCCCACGGCTGCGCGTCCATGCAGTCGAAATGCACCCAGAGCGCTTCCGGGCTCCATCCGCAGCGCACCATGGTCGGCTGCGCGGGCGCGGTGGCGTCCTCGGCGCGAAGCAGCACGAGAGGGTCCGGCACCCTCTCCCAGGGGAGCCCGCCGAGGTCGGCGACAGCCTCCCAGGAGGCGGGAAGAGGCCGGATCGCGGCAACCGGCGCGGAGGCGCCGGAAGCCGGGACCGCCCGCCGCGAACCGGCGATCGTCATGGCCTGATTCTACGGGGCGCTCTATGATCGGCACCTTGATCCCCTCCCGGCCGTCCGCCTCCCGCGCCTCGCGCCTCGGCCTCCGGCTCGTGGCCGGCGCGCTGTGCGCGGCGTTCGCCGGGATCCTCCTCCGCACGGGGGCGGGGCCGGTGCTCTTCGCCGCCGGCGCGGTGGGGCTGCCGCTCGGGCTGCTCGCGGCCGGAATCCCCGCCAGGAGCCCTCGCCGCTGGTGGCTCTCGTGGGCCCTGGCGGCGCTCGCGGCCGGGAGCGCGGCGATGGGGATCGCCGCCCCGGGAGAGTCGGGCCGCCAGCTCGTCGGCGGCTGGCCGTTCGGGAGCCTGCTCGCGCTGGCGGGACTCTGGCTGCTGCCGCTCCTCCTGCTCGGCCTGGGAGCGCTGGCGCTCTCGCCACCGCCGGTGGCGGAAACGGAAGCGAACGCCGCGCGGAGCGGCGAGAAGAAACCCGATGCCGGGCCCTGACCGCCTCTGGCTCGCGGCGACGGCGCTCCTCTACCTCGTCGTGGTGGCGGCGATCGGCTGGTGGTCGCGCCGCCGGACCCGTACCGCGGAAGATTTCTTCCTCGCCGGCCGCCGGCCGGGCCTCTGGATGACGGCGCTCGCGACGATGGCGACCGCCTTCAGCGGCTTCCTCTTCCTCGGGGGGCCGGGGCTCGCCTACCGGCTCGGTTTCGGGGCGTTCTTCATCTTCCTCCCGCTCGGCCTGACCCCCGCGCTGCTGGCCGCCGGGCTCGGCTGGCGGCTGCGGCGGCTCGCCGCTACCGGCGAGGTCTACACCGTCTCCGACCTCCTGCGACAACGGTTCGGCAGCGCCGGCGTCGGCGGGGCGGCGGCGGTCGCGGTGCTGCTCGGCAGCGTCGGCTACCTCGGGACCCAGATCCAGGCCCTCGGCATCCTGCTCGCCTCGGTCTTCGGCTGGGAGGGGGTGCTCGGCGGCTGGGCGGTGCCGGCCGGGGTGGCGGTGGGGCTCGCGGTGATCCTGCTCTACAGCGTCGGCGGCGGCATGCTCGGGGGGGTGATCGCGGACTGCTTCCAGGGTGGCCTGATGCTCGTGGCGGCGGTGGCGATCTTCGCCTTCGCGCTCGCGACCGCCGGCGGCCCGGGGACGATCGCTACCTCGCTGGCCGTCGCCCCTGCCTTCGGCCCGGAGTTCCTCGCACCGCTCGGCCGCATCCCGGTCTGGACGGCATTCGGCTGGTTCCTCGTCTTCGGTTTCGGCATCGCCGGCCAGCCGCAGATGCTCCACAAGTTCTTCATGCTCCGTGACGAACGGCCGCTGCGGCACCTCCCCCTGACGCTCGGGCTCGCGCAGAGCCTCTGCCTCCTCGTACCGCTCGGGCTCGGGGTCGCGGTGCCGGCGCTGGTCGCGCAGGGCCGGCTGGCGGCTCCCGGGATCGCCGACGAGGCGGCGCCGGCGTTCCTGCTCGCCTTCGCTCCCGGCGCGCTCAGCGGCCTCGTCTTCGCCGGGGCGATCGCCGCGATCATGTCGACCGCGAACTCGTTCCTCGTGCTCGCCGGGGCCGCTCTCGTGCGCGATCTGCCGCGGGCCTGGAGAGGGCGGCGGGACCGCACGACGCTCGCCGCGGGGCGGTGGGCGACCCTGCTCGTGGCGCTGGCCGCGACCGGGTTCGCCTTCCTCTACGACGACCTGGTGGCGCTCCTCGGCTCCTACTCGTTCGGGCTGCTCGCCGCCGCGCTCGCCCCGGCGGTCGGGATCGGGCTCGTCTGGGAGCGGGTGGGCGCGCGGGCGGCCACGGCTTCGATCTGGACCGGGCTCGGGGTCCATCTCCTCCTGGAGGCTGCGGGGCGGTGGGGCGCCGTTCCCGGCGTGATCCCGGAAGGCCTGCCGCCGGCCGCCGCGGCCCTGCTCCTCTCCACGGGCGTCCTGATTCTGGTATCCGCGTACTCCGAAAATGGCGCGGCCAGGCGGAGTCGGGGTGTCGCGGAAACCGGTTGGCCGGCGGCGGATGGTTGAGTAGAATGTTGCCCATCGCGGCTCACCTGACGACGCCGCCATCATCGTTTGGAAGAGCGCCTCTCCATACCTACGGCGGTTCCCCTTGCGGGGCCGTCATCACCACGATGTATCCCGTAAGGAGGATCGAGTCATGAGCACCGGTATCTTCAGGATGAGCCGAATGGCCGCCGCCCTGATCGCGTTTCTCGCGATCGGTGCGCTCGCCACTCCGGCCACCGCCCAGCTCACCACCGGCGGTCTCGCTGGCCAGGTCGTTTCGCAGAGCGACCGCAGCCCGCTTCCGGGGGTGGCGATCGAGGCGATCCACGTTCCGACCGGCACCCGCTACAGCGCGGTGACCAACGAGAGCGGCCGCTTCACGATCGTCAACGCTCGCGTCGGCGGCCCCTACAGCGTCACGGCGAACCTCGAGGGGTTCCGCTCGCTCGAGGCGGCGAACGTCTACGTGGCGCTCGGTGACGTGACCAACCTCTCCTTCGAGCTCACGCTCGACACGGTCGAGGAGGTCATCGAGGTGGTCGGTTCGGCCGACGACCTGATCAGCGCCGACCGGACCGGTTCGACGTCGTCGGTCTCGCTCGACGTCATCCAGGCGCTGCCCACGGTGCGCCGCCAGCTGCAGGACTACGCGCGGCTCAACCCGTACTTCTCGGTCGACCCGAGCGACCCGAGTGGCACCCGGATCTCGGTGGCGGGGAAGAACAACCGCTACAACACGATCCAGATCGACGGCGCGGTCAACAACGACCTCTTCGGTCTCGCCGACACCGGCACGCCCGGCGGCCAGGCCGACACCCAGCCGATCAACCTCGATTCGATCCAGGAGCTCCAGCTCGTGGTCTCGCCGTACGACGTGCGGCAGGGCGGCTTCACCGGCGGCGGCATCAACGCCATCACCCGCAGCGGCGCCAACCAGTTCTCGGGCTCGATCTACGGCTCGCTGCGCGACCAGGACTATGTCGGTGACGGTCCGCTCAAGCGCCCGATCGCGAAGTTCAGCGAGGACCAGTACGGCGCCCGGCTCGGCGGTCCGATCCTGCGCGACAAGCTCTTCTTCTTCGTCTCCGGCGAGATGAACCGCCGCGAGGCGCCGACCGGCGTCTCCGCCGACGGCTCGACCGCCACCCAGTTCAACCAGCCGGCCGAGGCGGCCCGCTTCAAGAACATCCTGATCAACCGGTACGGCTACGACCCCGGGACGCTCGGCGACTTCTCGCCGGTCCAGGACAGCGACCTCATCTTCGCCCGCTTCGACTGGAACGTGGCGCCGAACCACTCCCTCACCCTCCGCCACAACTACGTCGACGCGATTCGCGACGTGGTCGGCGACCGCTCCTCGACCCGGTTCCGTTTCAACACCTCGATCTACGGCTTCGCCTCCGAGACCAACTCGACGGTCGCGCAGCTCAACAGCATCTTCGGCGCCGACCGCTTCAACGAGGCCCGCGTCGGTCTCCAGAAGATCCGTGACTCCCGCAGCGTGGGCGTGACCTTCCCGACGATCGAGATCGGCACCGTCTCGCAGCAGCCGACGCTCGCGGCGGGCACCGAGCGCTTCTCGGGCGCCAACGCTCTCGACCAGGACATCCTGGCGATCACCGACGACTTCACGCTGATCAAGGGCGACCACACCCTGACGATCGGCACCCACAACGAGCTGTTCGAGTTCAAGAACCTCTTCCTCTCCGAGTTCTACGGCATGTATCGCTTCACCTCGGTGAGCGAGTTCGAGGCCGGCAACGCCGTCGAGTACCGGATCAGCTTCGCCAACGGTTCCGACCCGCGCCGGCCGACGCAGTTCAAGGTCGGACAGTACAGCCTCTACGCCGGCGACCAGTGGCGGGTCAACGACCGCTTCTCGCTGGTCTTCGGCGTGCGCGCCGACATGCTCGACCTCCGGGACAAGCCGTCGTACAACCCGGCGGTCTACGCCGCCTACGGCTACAGCAGCAGCGGCATTCCGAAGGACGACGTGACGCTCTCGCCGCGCGTCGGCTTCAACTACGCCCTCAGCGCGAAGCAGCAGGTGCGCGGCGGCATCGGCATCTTCGCCGGCCGCACTCCGTACGTCTGGGTCTCCAACGCCTATGCCAACACCGGCGTCGAGACGACGGCGCTCTCCTGCATCGCGCCCGCCTGCACGCCGCCGGCGTTCAACCCCGATCCGCACAACCAGCCGCGCAACCTCGGCGCCGCCGGCACCGTCAGCGTCGACATCGTGGATCCGGACTTCGAGCTGCCGCGCGTGATGCGCGCCACCCTCGGCTACGATCACGAGCTGCCGTGGGGGATCCGGGCCACGGTCGAGGGCGTCTACACCGAGACCCTCAAGGACGTCTACTACCAGAACCTGAACCGCGTGCCCACCGGCGGGAAGACCTTCGATGGCCGCCCGGTCTACACGCGCAAGAGCAGCGGCTTCCTCGACACGATCATCCTCCGCAACACCTCGAAGGGTGAGCAGCTCAACGCCTCGCTGCGGCTGACGAAGCGCTTCGACATGGGGCTCTACGTCGACGCTTCCTACGCCTGGATGGACGCGAAGTCGGCGTTCGACTCGACCTCCAGCCGCGCGATCTCGTCCTGGCGCTTCATGCCGGTCCGGGGCGACATCTACACGCCGGAGATCTCGACCACCAACTGGGAGGTCGAGCACCGCTTCAACATCGCCCTCTCGCAGGTGTTCAAGATCGGCTCGCTGCGCAACACCGTCGCGCTCTTCTACAACGCCCAGTCGGGTCGCCCGTACTCGGTGCTCCAGGGCGGCACGGACATCAACGGTGACGGCTACAACAGCAACGACCTCCTCTGGGTCGCGGCCAACCAGAACGACATCGTGCTGCGCGGCACCACCTGGGCGGAGTACGACGCCTGGGCGAATTCGCTCGGCCTGAAGCGGGGCGAGATCCAGAAGCGCAACTCGCTGCGCGCCCGCTGGAACCGGAGCCTCGACTTCCACTACGACCTCGAGCTCCCGATCAAGGTCGTGCGCACGCAGCTGTCGTTCGACGTCCTCAACCTGATCAACCTCATCGACAGCGACAAGGGCCTGATCCAGTACGTCGCGAACCAGACGTTCACCCCGCTCGCCTACCGGGGCATCGACGCGGCCACCGGCAAGCCGATCTACGAGCCGAACTTCTCCGGCGCCCTGAAGGGTGACCGGCAGTACAGCGCCAACGACCTGCGTTCCCGCTGGCAGCTGAAGTTCGGTCTGCGCTTCAGCTTCTGATCCGTTCCGGCGGCCCGTGAGGGCCGCCGGCGCAGAACCCTGCGGAGGGGCCGCGCGAGCGGCCCCTCCGTTTTTCATTCAGTGCAGGAGGATGAAGAGGCCGGCGGCGGCGGCGAGCAGCGTGAGCGCGAGGACCGTGCCGTTGAGGAAGAGCGCGATCCGGGAGGCACCGCGGATCGCGGTCCGCCGGGTGCCCACGAGCGCCAGCAGGGTACCGAGCATGGAGAGAGTCAGGGTGACGCCGAACGGGAGGGTGGCCCAGAGGTAGCGCGTCGGCGGGAAGAGCGGCGCGATCGCCCGGGCGATCGGTTTGCCGGCGAGCGAGGCGGCGAAGCAGACGAGCGCGAGGACGTGCCAGGCGTCCGGCGCCTCGACCGAGGCGTAGGCGCCGTCGATCTCCCCCGGCAGCGGCGAGGAAGAGGGCGGGCCGGCCGGCTCCTGGGCGCGTGCCGGGGGCAAGGCGTCAGGCCACCGGCGCGGCGAGGCGGCCGTCGAGATCGAGCGCCGCGGCGGCCGCCTGCATCGCCGCGAGCACGTTGCCGACGTGGGTCCAGAGATCGAGCTCGCCGCCGAAGCAGACCCGCGAGAATCCGGCGGTCGCCTGCTCGACCTCCTCGCGGTTCACCCCGGCGGCGAAGGCGCGCTCCTTCCACCGCTTCTTCAGCGACCTGACCTCGACGTCCCGCACGTCCTTCGAGGGGCGGACGAGCGCCGCGGCGATGACGAGCCCGGTCACCTCGTCGCAGGCGAGCAGCGCGTAGTCGAGCGGCGCCACGGCTTCGACGCCGGTCCCTTCCGGGTTGTGCGCGAGGATCGCCTGCACCACGCTTTCGGGGACGCCCTTCTCGCGCAGTACCGGGATCCCCTCCTGCGGATGGCGATGGAGCTCGGGATGGATCTCCCAGTCCCAGTCGTGGAGGAGGCCGGCGAGGCCCCACTCCTCGACGTCGGCGCCGAGCCGCGCGGCGTAATGGCGCATCGCGGCCTCGACCGCCAGCAGATGCCGGCGCAGGCCGGCGGCTTCGACGTGCGCGGTGACGAGCTCCCAGGCGGCGGTGCGGTCCATCGGTTCCTCCGGTCTCAGACGTCGAACTCCACGCCCTGCGCGAGCGGCAGCGACTCGCCCCAGTTGATCGTGCAGGTCTGCCGCCGCATGTACGCCTTCCAGGAGTCGGAGCCGGCCTCGCGGCCGCCGCCGGTCTCCTTTTCGCCGCCGAAGGCGCCGCCGATCTCCGCCCCCGAGGTGCCGATGTTCACGTTGGCGATCCCGCAGTCGCTGCCGGTGGCGGCGAGGAAGCGCTCGGCCGAGCGCAGGTTGAGGGTGAAGATCGCCGACGAGAGCCCCTGCGGCACCGAGTTGTGGAGCGCGATCGCCTCGTCGAGGGTCTCGTACTCGAAGAGGTAGAGGATCGGCGCGAAGGTCTCCTCGCAGGTGATCGGCATGTGCGGAATCGCCTCGACGAGGGTCGGCTCGACGAAGTAGCCGGGCCGGTCGAGCACCTTGCCGCCGTGGAGGATCCGCCCGCCCTGGGCGGCCGCCGCCTCGAGAGCGCGCCGGAAGTCGGCCACCGCGTCGGCGTGGATGAGCGGTCCCATGAGGGTGGCGGGATCGGCCGGGTCGCCGATGCGGATCGAGCCGTAGGCGCGCACCAGCCGCTGCTTCATCTCCGCGGCGATTCCCTTCTGGAGGAAGAGCCGGCGGGTGGTGGTGCAGCGCTGGCCGGCGGTGCCGACCGCGGCGAAGAGGATCGCCCGGAGCGCGAGGTCGAGGTCGGCGTCGTCGGTGACGACGATCCCGTTGTTGCCGCCGAGCTCGAGGATCGAGCGGCCGAGCCGGCCGGCGAGCCCGCGCGCGATCTGCTTGCCCATCGCCACCGAGCCGGTGGCCGAGACGAGCGCGATCCGCGGGTCGTCGACCATCGGCTGGCCGACCGCCCGCCGGTCGCCGAAGGCGAGGTTGAAGATCGCCGGCGCCTGGTTGGCGGCGAGCACCCGGGCGGCGATCCGGGTCACCGCCACCGCGGTCAGGGGTGCGAAGCGCGACGGCTTCCAGAGGTTCGAATCGCCGCAGACGGCGGCGAGCAGGGCGTTCCACGACCAGACGGCGACGGGGAAGTTGAAGGCGGTGATGATGCCGACCGGGCCGAGCGGATGCCACTGCTCGTACATCCGGTGCTGGGCGCGCTCGGAGTGCATCGCGAGGCCGTAGAGCTGCCGGGAGAGGCCAACGCAGAAGTCGGCCATGTCGATCATCTCCTGCACCTCGCCGAGTCCCTCGCTGCGGATCTTGCCCACTTCGAGGGTCACCAGCAGGCCGAGGTCCTCCTTGTGGGCGCGCAGGGCCTCGCCGACCTGCCGCACGATCTCGCCCCGTTTCGGCGCCGGCCAGGTGCGCCACTCCTCGAAGGCACGCACGCTCGCCGCGGCGACCCGCTCGTACTCCTCCGGGGAACAGGAGCGGACGGCGGCGAGCGGCTCGCCGGTGGCCGGGTTGAGCGATTCGATCCGGGCGCCGGTGGTTTCGATCCAGTCGCCGTCGAAGGCGCCGGGGTTGTCGGGGGCGAGCTCGAGGCGCGCGAGCAGGTCGGAGATGGCGGAAGCGGTGAGCGCGGACATGGGGTTCTCCTCCTTTTCGGGAGTGGCGAAGCCAGCTCAGAGACAGAGACAGGATAGCGCAGGGGCAGGGCCGTCTCACCGCTTCGACGGGTAGGCGCTACTATCATCGGCGATCGTGACCGGCCTCCTGCCCGCCCTCCTCGTGCTTCTCTTCGCCTTCGGCTGCGGCGGGTTCGTGAGCGGCAGCGGGGCCTGGGCTGCGATCACGGGGCAGGCCATCCTGCTGCTCGCCGCGGTGGCGGGCGGCGCGTGGGCTCTCGATCCGTGGCGTCTCGGGCGCCGTTGGCGCCTGCTGCCCTGGGCGACGGTGGCGGCGGCGGGGGTGAGCTGGGCGCTCTCGCCGGTCCCGCGGGCGGGGATGGTGGCGATCCTGCTGCTTCCCGCCTTCGTGCTCCTGCCGGCGGCGGTCGCGCGCGCCCTCGGCGGCGACCGCCTCGAGCGCGGAGCGGCGGTGCTCACGGCCGCCGCGGCGGCGGTGGCGCTCGTGGCCCTCGCCGACCCCGGTCTGCTCTCCGGGGGGCGGGCGCTGCGGCCGTTCGGCCATCACCAGCTCGCCGCCGCCTGGCTGGTCACCTTCTTTCCCCTCGCGCTCCCGTCCCTTTCGCGGCGGGGGAGCGAACGGCTCTTCGGTCTCCTGGCCGCGCTCGCGATCGGGGGCGGCGTGCTCGCCACCCGCTCCCTGCTCGGTCTCGTCGCGATGGCGCTGCAGTGCCTCGCCGGCTACCGGGGCGCCCGGCGGGCGTGGCGGCTCGTGCTCGGCGTCGCGCTCCTCGCCGCGGCGTTCGCCGTCCCCCGGGTCGAACGGGTGATCCGGGGCGACGACCCGTCCGCCTGGGCCCGGCTCGACTATGCCGCCGCCGCCGGACGCGGGATCGCCGCCCATCCGCTCGCCGGGCAGGGGCCGGGCGCGACGCCGTGGACGCTCGCCCGCTTCCTCGCACCCGGGCCTGGCCGGCGCCCTCCGGGAGAGCTCGTCGGCGATGTCCACTCCCTGCCGCTCGCCCTGGCCTATGAGCTCGGGTTGCCCGGCGCCCTCCTCGCCTTCGGCTCGCTCGGGGCGTTTGCCGCCGTGCGCCGCCGGGAGCGGCCCCGGTCCCGCGCCCCCAGGCTGCTCGACGCGGCCCTGCTCGGGCTCGGCGGGCTGGCGTTCGTGCTCCTCGGCAACGCGGCGCTGACGGTCCTGGCCTTGCCGGTGGCGGCGGCAGTGCTCGGCGGCGTCGCGCTCGCGGCGGGAAGGCCGGCGGGGGAGGAGATCGCGGGGTGGCGTCCGGGCGGCTGGATCGCGGCGGGCTGGATGCTGGTGGCCGCGGCGCTGCTCCTGCCGCTCGCCCGCGCGCACCTGGCCTACGACCGGGCGCGGGAGGCGCCGGAGCCGCCCGTGGCGATCCGCGAGCTGGGGCGCGCCGTCCAGGCCGACCCCGGCTTTCCCCTCTACCGGGCCCGGCGGGCGTGGCTCCTCGGGCCGGAGGGCGCCGAGGCGGCTCGCACCGCCGCCGAGCAGGCGGTGGACGTCGCGCCCCTCTGGCTCGCGGCGGGCGTGCTCGGGCGGGATGCGGAGCTGCCGTGGGCCGCCGCGGCGCTCACGCGCGCCTGCGAGCTCGACCCGCTCGGGGCGATGGCGCCGTTCCATCTCGCGCTCCTGGCACCGGGCGCTCCCCGCGCGCCGGCGCTCGCGGCCCGGGCGATCGCGGCCGAGCCGCGGCTGCTGGCGGCGCGCGTCTGGGAGCAGGAGCCGGAGCTGCTCGTCGCGGCGCTCGCCGCGCTCGAACGCGACGAACGCCTCGACCGCGGCTGGCGCGCCGAGCTCGTGGCGAAGGTGGTGGAAAGGCCGGCGGGAAGGCGGCGGGAGGCCGAGATCGGCCTCGTCTGGGACGGGAGCAACGGGGCGCCGGGCTCGCGCTACCTCTTCCGGCGGCAGCCCTGGTACGCGGAGCTCGGCGTCACCCCGGTCTGGCCCGATCTCGTCGCGAGCTTCTCGATCCCCTCGGCGGCGCGTCTCGCGACGACCGCTCCCGCCTTCTTCGCGCCGGCCGGGTGCGCGCCCTGACGGGCGCGCACCGGATTCAGGCGAGCACCCGGTCGAGCGCGCGCTCGACGCGCCGGAGAGCCTCGTCGGCCTCGGCGAGGGTGAGGCTGACCGGCGGCCGGAAGCGGATCGCCCGGTCGCCGGAGGCGAGCCCGAGCACGTCGGCCTGGTTGAGGGCCTTGAGCGCCTCGCCGCGCAGCTCCCCGCTCGGCAGGTCGATCGCGAGGAACATCCCCAGCCCGCGGGCGTTGGACACCCGCCCGGGGAAGCGCCGCTCGAACTCCTGGAGACCGGCGAGCAGGTGGGCGCCGACCCGGCGGGCGTTCTCGAGCAGCCCTTCCTGCTCGATGATCTCGATGTACCGCTGGCAGCGGACCATGTCCACGAGGTTGCCGCCCCAGGTGGAGTTGATCCGGCTCGAGACCTTGAAGACCGAGTCGACGTCGTCGATCCGGTGGTTCGCGGCGACGCCGCAGACCTGGGTCTTCTTGCCGAAGGAGAAGACGTCCGGCTCGACGCCGTAATGCTCGAAGCACCACCAGCGCCCGGTGGTCGCGAAGCCGGTCTGGACCTCGTCGAAGATGAGCAGGAACTCGTGCTCGTCGGCGAGGCGCCGCAGCGCCCGCAGGAACTCGGGGCGGAAGTGGTTGTCGCCGCCCTCGCCCTGGATCGGCTCGAGGAGGAGCCCGGCGATGTCGTGCGGGTGCGCGGCGAGCGCCGCTTCGATCGCCGCGATCGCCTGCGCCTCGACCTTCTCGACCTCGGCCACCACCTCGGGGGTCACCGGGAAGCGCAGCTTCGGGTTGACGATCCGCGGCCACCGGAACTTCGGGAAATACTGGGTCTTGCGGGGATCGGCGGTGTTCGTGAGCGAGAGCGTGTAGCCGCCCCGGCCGTGGAAGGCCTGCTCGAAGTGGATGATCTGCGAGCCGAGCTCGCCGCGCCCGGCGGCGAGGTTCTTGCGGACCTTCCAGTCGAACGCCACCTTGATCGCGTTCTCGACCGCCACCGCGCCCCCCTCGACGAAGAAGAGGTGCTCCTTGAACGCATCCGGCACGGTGCGGGCGAAGGTGGCCACGAACTCGGCCATCTCGGGCGTGTAGATGTCGGAGTTGGCCGGCTTGTTCAGCGCCGACGGGAGGATGCGGGCGTGGAACTCCGGGTTGTCGAGGCCGGGGTGGTTGTAGCCGATCGGGCAGGTGGAGAAGCTGCCGAAGAAGTCCAGCACCTCGCGTCCCCGGACCAGGTCGAAGAGATAGGGGCCGTGGCTCCGGCGCAGGTCGAGGACGAGATGGTAACCATCGACCAGCAGGTGCCGCGAGAGCACGGCATGGACATCTTCCGGGGCGACGCGGGTGGACGCCGTCATGGAATCGCGCATGACTACCTCGTGGATCAGGATCCGACTCGGGGTTAGATCGGGGCCGGCCGACGCGGGCCGCCAGCTGCAGCCGGCCCACGCTATCACCCCGCCACGCGGCCGGTCAACGCGCGCGCGGAGGGGTGAGCGGCACTCCCGCCGGCACGAACTCGGCGGCCACCGCGATCCGGTTGCGCCCGGTCTCCTTCGCGACGTACATCGCCACGTCGGCGAGGCGCAGGAGCGTGCTCTTCGCGGTCTGCAGGTCGGCCTCCGGCGGCACGTGGCGGTGCAGGGTGGCGATGCCGATCGAGACGGTGATCCCCCGCAGCCCGATCGCTTCCGGCTGGATCTCTCCGGGCTCCGCCGAGAAGGTGGTCGCGACCACGGTCTCGCGCAGCTGCTCGGCCAGGGCCACCACCTCGCCGAGCTGCAGACGCGGCAGGGCGAGGACGAACTCGTCGCCGCCGTAGCGCGCGAGCATGGCGCCGGGCACCGTCACCTGTTCGCGCAGCAGCCGGCCGACGTCGCGCAGCACCTGGCTGCCGGTGAGGTGCCCGTGACGGTCGTTGACCCGCTTGAAGAAGTCGAGATCGAGGAAGAGGAGCGCGAGGTCGCTTCCTTCGTCCCGCGCGGTGGCGATCGCGCGCTCGAGCCCTTCGTGCAGGTAGCGGTCGTTGAAGAGGCCGGTGAGGTTGTCGCGGCGCGCGAGCTCCTGCGCCAGCCGGCCGTCGAGGATGTTCTCGATCGCGATCGCGATGTAGCCGGCGAAGATGTGGAGCAGGTTGCGATCCGTCTCGTTGAAGCCCTCGGCACCGTGGCGGTTGACGAGCTCGAGGACGCCGCAGACGTCGTGCCCGATCCGCACCGGGATGGCGACCAGCGACTGGGTCGAGAAGTCGGTCACCGCGTCCACCTCGCCGGAGAAGAAGCGATCGCCGGTGGAGTCCGAGGTGTGGTACGGCTCGCCGGTGAGGTAGACGTGCCCGGCCACTCCTCTGGATGCCGGCAGGCGCTGGCCGATCAGGCGGTCGGCGCGGCTGCCGAAGGCCGCGACGAAGGTGAGCAGGTTCGCTGCCCGGTCGGGATGCTTCTCGCGGGGGTCGTCGAGGAGGATCGAGCCGGCTTCGGAAGGGACGAACTCGTTGGCCTTGGTCAGGACCGCCGCGAGGTTCGCGGCGAGGCTCATCTCGAGGACGGGAGAGGCCCGGCGGCGCTGGAGAAAGACCTCGAGCTCCTCGGCTCCGAGGATGTGGATTTCGGGGTCGGCGCTGCTCCGGTTCTCGCTCCTGGGCACGGCGCCGGAAACGATAGCAGAGGTTCCGAGAGGCCGGGAAGCGGGCGGCCGGCCGGGGCGTGCTAGGGTTGCGCGGGACTTCCGCGCATGAGCGTTCTCACCGGTATCTACCGTTCGTCGCTGGCGCTGCTCACCGACCTCTATCAGGTCACGATGGCCTACGCGCACTGGCGGGCGGGGACGACGCGCCGGGAGGCGGTCTTCCAGCTCTTCTTCCGCCGCCATCCGTTCGGCGGCGGGTTCACGGTGGCCTGCGGCCTCGCGCCCGCGGTCGAGTTCCTGGAGGCGTTCCGCTTCACGACCGACGACCTCGACTACCTCGCCAGCCTCACCGGCAACGACGGCGCCCCGCTCTTCGTCGAGCCGTTTCTCCGCGAGCTCGAGGCGATGCGCCTCGAGATCGATCTCGACGCCGTGCCGGAGGGGACGGTGGTCTTCCCGCACGAACCGCTGCTGCGGGTGCGCGGGCCGATCCTGCAGGCGCAGCTGGTCGAGACCCCGCTGCTCAATCTCGTCAACTTCCAGACCCTCGTGGCCACCAAGACGGCGCGGGTGGTGCTGGCGGCGCAGGGCGATCCGGTGATCGAGTTCGGTCTGCGCCGGGCGCAGGGGATCGACGGCGCGCTGGCGGCGAGCCGGGCCGCCTGGATCGGCGGCTGCGCGGCGAGCTCGTCGCTCCTCGCCGGGCGGCTCTGGGGGATGCCGGTGCGCGGCACCCACGCGCACAGCTGGGTGATGGCGTTCCCGTCCGAACGGGAGGCGTTCGCCGCCTACGCGGAGGCGCTGCCGAACAACTGCATCTTCCTCGTCGACACCTACGACTCGCTCGCCGGGGTGGACCACGCCATCGAGATCGGCCACGAGCTGCGGGCACGTGGCCACGAGCTGGTGGGCATCCGCCTCGACTCGGGCGATCTCGCCTACCTGAGCGCCGAGGCCCGCCGCCGTCTCGACGCCGCCGGTTTCCCGAAGGCGGTGATCGTCGGCTCGAACGATCTCGACGAGCACCTGATCGAGAACCTCAAGCTCCAGGGGGCCCGGATCGACGTCTGGGGGGTGGGAACCCGCCTCGTCACCGGCTGGGAGGAGCCCGCGCTCGGCGGCGTCTACAAGCTCACCGCGCTGCGCGCCGAGGGGGGCGAGTGGGAGTACAAGCTCAAGCTCTCCGAGCAGGCGATCAAGGTGACCAACCCCGGCATCCAGCAGGTGCGACGGTACCGTCTCGCCGGGGAGGCGATCGGCGACCTGATCTACGACGAGCTGCTCGGGCCGGCGGCGCCGCCGACGCTCATCGATCCGCTCGATCTCACCCGCCGGAAGCGGGTGCCGCCGGAGGCCGAGGGGGAGGATCTCCTGACGCCGGTGCTGCGAGCGGGCTCCCGGGTGGGAGTCCTGGCCGGGGAGGCGGAGGCCCGGAAGCGGGTCCAGCGCGAGCTCGCGGAGTTCCACGTGGGGATCAAGCGGTTCGTCAACCCCCACACCTACCCGGTCGGGCTCGATCAGCGCCTCTTCGATCTGCGTACCGACCTGGCGCTCGCGGCTCGCGGCTTCGACCGCTGAGGCGCGACGCGCTCAGCGCAGGAGGCGCGCGAGCGCCCGCGACCGCTCGACCAGGTCGCCGGCGAGCGCCTCGGTCGCCGCGAGCTCGGGCGCGGATCGCAGCTGGTGGATGTCGGCGAGAAACGCCGCGAGCTCCTCGGCGTGGCCGGGATGCACCCCCTGCCCGGCGAGCAGGTGCCCCCAGTCGGCGACCGGGGTTCCGGGCGGCAGGTGCCACCGTTCACCGAGGTACTCGCCCCACGCCTCCTCGATCCGGGCCGCGGCCTGCCGCGGCCGGGTCTCGTAGCGGGCGGCCGCGAGCCGGGCGAGGAGCCGGCGCTGCGACTGCCAGCGGGGAGAGCGCCGCCGGTGCCAGGCGAGCCCGAGGAGGCCCAGGACGACGATCGCGGCGAGGAGGAAAAACGGCCCTCCGGGCGTACGGAGCGCGGCAGCGGGCGCCGGCAGCCCCGTCTCGGGATCGGCCGGCTGCGCCTCCGGCACCGAAGGGGGTGGCGTTGCGGCTGCCACCTCCTCCTCGGGGCGCGGCCGGGCGGTGAGAACGAGCGCCGGGGAGCTGGTGCGCCGGAAGGAGGCGTGCTCGGGGTCGAAGTAGGTGATCTCGACCGGAGGGACCGGCAGGGAACCGGAGCGCTCGGGCACCAGGACGTAGCGCCAGGTGCGACTGCTCTCCAGCCGTCCCCGGTCGAGCCGCTCTTCGCTCCGGCTCTCGGGGGGGAAGGAGCGGATCCCCGCCGGCAGGTCGAGCTGCGGATCGGGGAGGGAGCGGAGGTTGCCACTGCCGGTGAGGGTGAGGATCAGCGTGGCCGCCTCCCCGGCGGTCACCGCAGGCGGGTCGAGCGTCGCATCGAGGCGGAAGCTGCCCACCGCTCCCCGGAACGCTTCCGGCGCCGCGGGGAGCGGCCGCACCTCGACGACGAGGGGAGCGCTCGATCGCCGCACCTCGGAGAGGCGCCCGAACGGGGCGCCGAACGCCGCGAGCTCGGCGATGCTGGCGACGACGTCGATCGTCGCGGGGCCGATCTCGATCGGCCCCGGCGCGAGGGGAAAGAGCGCCTTCCGCAGGAGGGGCACGCGGCCGAAGCGCTCGCCGCCGATCTCCACCCACTCCGGGCGGGGCTGCCTGGGCAGCTCGAGGTCGCGGGTCCAGAAGCCCTGGAACTCGGGCAGGGCCCGTGCCTGGATGCTGCGGATGTCGGCCTGGGTGAGCAGGTAGAGCGAGTAGACCGCCTGCTGGCCGGCGTAGGGACGGGGCGGGTCGACCACCGCCTGGAGCCGGATCTTCGGGGCCGGGCCCGTGGGGCGCGCCTCCCGGCGCGGGAAGAGCTGGGGGAAGAACGAATCGAACGGGTCCTGTGCCGCCGGCGCCTGTCGCCCGGGCGGGGCCTCCACCTCGACGCGGGCTTCGAGGTCGTCGAGCTGGTGCCGGCTCTCGCCGATCTGGAGGGTGAGGCCGCGGACGTGCGCCGGTCCCGGGGCGAGCGGGCGAAGCCGCCACTGGAAGCTCACGCTCCGGTTCGATTCGCCGTTGACGAAGCGGAAGCTCTCGGAACGGGAGGGACCGGAGACGATCTCGAAGTTCTCCAGCGCGAAGGAGGGCGCGCCGATCCGGAGCGAGCCGAACCCTTCGGCGCCGGCCTCGACGACCAGGGTGGCGGTCTCGTCGAGACCGACCACCTCGGGCTCCAGCCGGGCCGTGATCCGGGGTGCGTCCGCGGCGGCCGCCGAAAGCGGCAGCAGGAGGAGACAGAGGAGCGCGAGCGCCATGAACGCGAATCGATTGCTCACCAGTCGATCTCCACGCGCGGCCGCTGCGCGGCCCGTTGTTCGGCCTCCTGGCGCCGCTGTTCGCGCTCGAGGCTCTCGACCGCGGCGAGCAGCGCCTCGGCCTGCTCCGGCGTCATGTCGGGCTGCGGGTCGAACTCCTCGGGCTGCGGGCTCTGTCCGGTTTTCGGAGGCGGCTCCTCGCCGCCTTGCTCCGGCGGGCTGCCCTCGCCGCCCTTCTCGTCGTTCTCCGGCGGCGAATCGCCCTGGCCGTTCGCCCCGTTCGACTGCTGTTCGGCGAGTGCCCGCAACGCCAGCTCCAGGTTGTGCTTGGCGTCGAGCGAGGCGGGATCCCGGCGCAGGCTCTCCACGTACGCGGCGACGGCGCCGGCGGCGTCGCCCGCACCGAGCCGGGCGTTGCCGAGGTTGTACCAGGCGCGGGGCGCGAGCGCCGCGCCGGCCTCTCGCGCTGCCTCCTCGAGCAGCGGTGCCGCCGCCTCGCTGCCGGTGACGAGACGGGCCGTGCCGGCGTTGAAACGGGTCTCCACGGTATCGGGCGCGAGGCGGAGCGCCTGTTCGAACGCCTCCCGGGAGGTCTCCGCACCCTCGCCATCGTTCCAACCGGCGAGACCGGCGCGCGTTCTCTCCCCGGGGTTGAAGAGCCAGCGCTCGCCGGGGACAGGCGTCTCCGGCGGCGGTGCCGCAGCGGCGAGCAGGAGGAGCCCGGCGACGAACGGTGCGCCCTTCATCGCTCCTCCTTTCCGGCCGGCCGGGGCGCGAACGGGGTGCGGACGAGCGCGGCGAGCAGCAGTACGGCGCCGAGGGCGAGCGGCCACTGGAACCGCTCCGCGAGGGTGGTGACCACCTCGCCGTCCACGGCCCGTCGCTCCATCTCGCGCACCCGGGCGGCGATCTTCTCCGGGTTGGTGGCGGCCGAGAGCGCCTGCAGCGCCTCGCCACCCGTGGCGCTGGCGAGCCGGGCGAGCGCCTCCGGATCGGCGCGGCTGACGACCACCCGGCCCTGCCGGTCCCGCTTGTAACCGCCCGCCGTTCCTCCATCCGGCACCGGGCCGCCGGACGGGGTGCCGACGGCGATCGTGTGGACGACCACGCCGGCCTCGCGCAGCCGCTCGGCGATGGCGGTGAGCGATTCGCCGTGGATCTCGCCGTCGGAGACGACGATCATCGCCCGATGCTTCTGGCTCCCCTCGGGAAAGAGCGCGAGGGCGCGTTCGAGAGCGGGGGTCAGGCGGGTGCCGGCCACCGGCGCCGAACCCGCTTCGAGCCCGTCGAGCACGAGGTCGATCGCCGCCGCGTCGACGGTGAGCGGCACCAGCACGACGCCGGTCCCCTCGGCCTGGACGAGGGCGAGCCGGTTGCCGGGCAGGGCGGCGGCGAGGCGCCGGAGGAGCGACTGGGCGACCCAGAGCCGGCTCGGGGTGACGTCCACGACCGCCATCGAGAGCGAGGTGTCGAGGACGAAGACCACGTCCACGCCCTGGCGCTCGACCGCTTCGGTCCGTTCCCCCCAGCGCGGCCGGGCGAGGCCGGCTGCCGTCGCCGCGAGCGCGAGGGCGGGCAGGAGCGCCCAGGCGACCGGGCGGGCGAGCCCGCCCGGCCGCAGCCGGGGCCAGAGGCCGCGGGCGATCCACCGCGCCTCGTCGGCGGCCCGGCGGCGCAGGCTCCACCAGGCCGCGAGCGCGCCGAGGGGCGCGAGCGCGGCGAGCCAGAGGAGGTCGGGGGCGCCGAGCTTCATGGCTCCACCGTGATCCGGGCGAGGGCGAGCGCCGGCGAGAGCGCGAGCAGCGCGAGCGCCGCCCAGGCGAACGGCGCGAACCGCTCCTCGTAGCGCACGTACCGCTTGACCTTCAGCGGGGTCTTCTCGAGCTGGTCGATCTCGGCGAAGACGGCCGCGAGCGCGCCCGCATCGGTCGCCTGGTAGAAGGCGCCTCCGGTGCGCGTGGCGATCTCGCGCAGGAGCGGCTCGTCGATCTCCACCTCCATCAGGGTGCGGCGCACGCTCGTCCGGCCGGTGAGCGGGTCGCGCACCGGCACGGGTATGGGCACCCTGCCGGAGGTACCGACGCCGATCGTGTAGACGCGGATCCCGAGGCCGGCGCAGAGCGCGGCGGCGGAGCGCGGATCGATCTCGCCGGTGTTGTTGGCGCCGTCGGTGACGAGGACCGCGATCCGGCTCTTCGCGCCGGCCGCCTCCAGCCGGCGGGCGGCGCTGGCCAGCGCGACCCCGATCGCCGTGCCGTCGGCGACGTCGTTGAAGTCGACGGCGGCGATCAGCTCGTCGAGCAGCCGCCGGTCGGTGGTCAGGGGCGCGCGGGTCATGGCGGTGCCGCCGAAGACCGTCAGGCCGAGGCGGTCGGCCGGGCGCCGAGCCACGAAGTCGCGCAGGACCCGCTTCGCCACCCCGAGACGGTTGTCGGGCTGGAAATCCTCCGCCGCCATGCTCCCGGAGATGTCGAGCACGAGCTGGATGTCGATCCCCTCGGTGAGGCTCTCCTCCCAGCTGTAGCCGGCCTGCGGACGGGCGAGGGCGAGGAAGAGCGCGGCGAGCGCGGCGAGCTTCAGGTAGAAGGGGAGATGCAGCCGCCAGCGGCCGGCAGCCGGGGCCGGCAGGCGGCTCACGAGGAGCGCCCCGTGCCGGGGACGCCGGTGGTGCCACCAGCCGAGGAGCGGCAGGAGCGCCAGCCCGAGGAGCCAGAAGGGGGAGGCGAAGACCGGCAGCGCGCTCATGCCGCCTCCTGCGGCGCGGCCGGTTCCGCCGGCGGCTGCAGCGACGCCTCGATCTCCCCGGCGACCTCCTGGGCGAGGACGAGCCGGGAGGCGAGCTCGGCGGCGGTGGCCGGGCGGCGGGCGAACTTCACCTGGTCGCAGTCGCGCAGGAGCTGCACGGTCGTCCGGGCGAGGTCGCGGCCGAGTCGCTGGGTGGCGAGCCAGCGGCCGATCTCGGAGGTGCTGCTCTCGGCGGCGGGGAAGTCGAGACGCCGTCCGAGATAGCGCCGCAGCGCGAGCGAGAGCGCGGTGTGCCCCGCCTCGCTCGCGCCGCCGCCGAGGGGCGCGAGCGCCGCGAGCAGCTCGGCGAGCGGAGGCACCGCGGGCCGGGGCCGGACCTCCCGCCGCCGCTGCCGCTCCCGCTCGGCGAGGAGTGCGACGCCGGCCAGGGTGAACGCCGTGAGCGCCGCGAGGAGCCACCAGAACGCCGCCGGGGTCGGCAGCGGCACCGGGGGCGCCGGCGGGCGCGGGGCAGGGTTCTCCTCGTCCGGCGGCAGCACCGAGCGGATGGTGAGGATGACGGGTTCCGCGGTGAGCGCAACTCCGTCGGCCACGATCTCGGGGGGCGGCAGCGTGAGCTCGCCGGTGCGGAAGGCGGTGAGGCGCAGCCGCTGCTGCCACCGGCCGCTCCCCGCCGGTTCGACGGGACCGGTCTCCGCGATCTCCGCCTCCCCCCAGCTCGTGCTCCACGGACCGATCACCGGCTCTGCCGCCGTGCCTTCCACCACCACGAGCGCGGTGACGGGATCGCCCACCGTGATCGCGGCCGGGTCGAGCTCCACCCGGACGGTCGGAGCCTGGGTGGCGAGGAGCGCGGCGAGCAGGAGGGCGGCGGTCATCGGGCGTAGCGGCGCCGGCGCGCGGCGAAGAAGGAGACGAGCGCCGGCAGGTAGGGGCGATCGGTCCGCAGCTCGAGGTGATCGACGTCGAGCTTCCGGGTGAGGTCGGCGAGCGCCTGCCGGCGGGCTCGCTCGCGCTCGAAATGGGCGCGGGCGAGGTGGCGGCCGCCGGCGACGAGCAGCTCGCCGCTCTCGGCGTCGGCGAGCGCCACCGGGCCGGTGACCGGCAGCGCGAGGTCACGCGGGTCGACGATCTCGACGACCACGAGGTCGTGGCGGGCGGCGGCGAGCTTCAGCGCCCCCTCCGGCAGCGGGGCGAGGAAGTCGGAGATCACGAAGAGCACGGAGCGCTGGCGCAGGTTGGCGAGCGCCGCCCGCAGCGTCGCCTCGAGCTCGGTGCCGCCCCGCGCCGGACGGCCGAGGATCTCGCGCACGAGGCGGAGGACCTGGTTGCGGCGGCGCGCCGGGCGCAGGAAGAGCTCGATCCGGTCGGAGAAGAGAGCAGCGCCCACCCGGTCCTGGTTGGCGAGCGCGGCGAAGGCGAGGAGCGCCGCGACCTCGGCGGCGAGCTCCCGCTTGAGCACGCCGCGCGAGCCGAAGGCGAGGCTGCCGGAGACGTCGATGGCGAGGAAGACGGTGAGGTCGCGCTCCTCGACGTACTGCTTGACGAACGGCACGCCCATCCGGGCGGTGACGTTCCAGTCGATGTCGCGCACGTCGTCGCCCGGCTGGTAGGGGCGGACCTCGGAGTACTCCATCCCCCGGCCGCGGAAGACCGAGTGGTAATCCCCCGCCACGCCCCGGTCGACGAGACGCTTCGTGTGGATCTCGATCCGCCGCACCCGCCGCATCAGCTCCGGCGGGGTGATCGGGCCCCGGCGCTCGGGGGCGGGCGCGGCCGGGCGCCGCCGCCGCAGCCGTGAGAGGAGCGCGCGCATCGCCGGGCTCAGGGCACCTCGACGCCGTCGAGGAGGCGGCGCACCAGCTCGTCGCCGGAGACGTTCTCGGCCTCGGCCTCGTAGGTCGGCACCAGCCGGTGACGCAACACGTCCGGGGCGAGCTCCTTGACGTCCTCGGGGACGACGAACGCGCGGCCCCGCAGGAAGGCGAACGCCTTGGCGGCGCGCGCGAGGTAGAGGGTGGCGCGGGGCGAGGCGCCGAAGCCGATCAGCTCGGCGAGCTCGGGAAGACCCGCCGCCTTCGGATCGCGCGAGGCGCTGACGAGATCGAGGATGTAGCGGCGCAGCTTCGCGTCGAGGTAGATCTCGTCGGCGGTCTGCCGGAGCGCGAGGAGACGGTCGCGGTCGAGCGCCGGCGAGACCTCGATCGGCCGCTCGACGAGCATCCGCTCGAGGATCTCCTCCTCCTCCTCGCGGGTGGGGTAGTCGAGCCGCAGCTTGAGCAGGAAGCGGTCGACCTGCGCCTCGGCGAGCGGATAGGTCCCCTCCTGCTCGATCGGGTTCTGGGTCGCCATGACCATGAACGGCTCGGCGAGCGGATAGGTGGTGTCGCCGAGCGTGACCTGCTTCTCCTCCATCGCTTCGAGGAGGGCGGACTGCACCTTCGCGGGCGCCCGGTTGATCTCGTCGGTGAGCAGCAGCTGGGTGAAGAGCGGACCCTGCCGCGGGATGAACTCCCCCTTGCGCTGGTCGTAGATCAGCGTCCCGAGCAGGTCGGCGGGGAGCAGGTCGGGGGTGAACTGGATGCGCTGGAAGTCGAGATGGAGGCAGCGCGCGAGGGTCTTGACCGCGAGCGTCTTGGCGAGCCCGGGGACCCCTTCGATGAGCACGTGGCCGCGGGCGAGCAGGGTCACGAGCAGGCGCGCGACGAGGTACTCCTGACCGACGATCACCTTGTGGATCTCGGTCTCGACCTGGCGCAGCGAGAGCGATTCCCGCTCGACGCGGGCGGTGAGCGAAGCGAGATCGACCGACATCAGAATCCCCTCCCGCCCGGCGCGAGGTGCAATCGGAGTGCCAGAGATCCGGCGCCCGGCGCATGCCAAAATGACCTGCGATGGAGTCTCCGCGCAACCGTCCCCGGCGCCGTCGCGCCCTCGGCCAGCACCATCTGCGCGGACCCGCGCTCTGCCGGCCGCTCGTCGCCTTTCTCGCCCCGGCCGGGGGCGCGGTCGTCGAGATCGGCCCGGGCGGCGGGGTCCTGACGCGGGCTCTGCTCGCCGAAGGAGCCCGGGTGCTCGCGGTCGAGCTCGATCTGGCCTGGGCCGCGCACCTCCGGCGGGTGCTGCCGGATCCGCGTCTCGCGGTGGCCGCCGGCGATGCCCTCACGCTCGCCTGGGAGCGGCTGCCGGCGGGTGTCCGCGTCGCCGGGAACCTGCCGTACGCGGTGGCGACGGCGATCGTGACGGCGCTGCTCCGTGGCGCCCGCGACCTCGATCGCGCGGCGTTCCTCGTGCAGCTCGAGGTCGCCGAGCGGTTCGTGGCCCGCCCCGGCGCGAAGGAGTACGGCGCGCTCTCGGTGCTGACGGCGGCCCGGGCGGAGGCGCGGCTGCTCGGACGGCTCGGCCCGGGCGCCTTCCGGCCGCCGCCGAAGGTCGAGAGCGCCTTCATCGGCCTCACGCCGCACCCGGCGCCCCTGCCCGAGGCGGAGATGCCGGGGTTCGAACGGCTCGTCCACGCCGCGTTCACCCATCGCCGCAAGACGCTGCGCAACTCCCTCGGCGCCCGCTTCGGAAGCGCCACGGCAGAGCGGCTGCTCGCGGCGGCGGGGATCTCGGCGTCGGCCCGGGCCGAAGAGGTCGCTCTCGACGGCTTCCTCGCGCTCCACCGGGCGCGTTGTGAAACGTTCGCGGCGCCGTCCGTGCCGGGAGGCGATCGTGACGGGTGGTAGGATCACCTGCGGTTCAGCGAGGCGAGAGCGGCGGCGCCGCCGAGCGGACGATGGCGCTCCGCGAGCCACCGGGCCGAGCGCCGGCGAAGGGAATCGGTGAAAACACGGGAAGAGGCGAAGCCGGAGCGGAAGCGGATCGAGCTTTCCGCCGCCAAAAGTCGCGAGATCGTCGGCATCGTCCTGATCGTGCTCGCCGGCCTGCTCGCCGCCAGCCTGATCAGTCACGATCCCGCCGATCCGAGCTTCCTGCGCCGCGCTCCCGGTGGGAACGCCGTGCACAACGTCATCGGGTCGGTCGGCGCCCAGGTCTCGGCCGCGGGGTTCGGGTTCCTCGGGCTGACGGTCCTCCTGCTGCCGCTCCTCCTCCTGGTCCAGGGCGGCCGCCGGCTGATGAAGCGGCCGCTGGTGCGGGTCGTCGGCCGCGGGACCGGAGCGCTGCTCCTCTTCGCCGCGCTGCCCGCGCTCGCGCATCTCCTGCAGCCGCGTGTCGCCTGGCGCGGCGGCGCGCTCGAGAGCGGCGGCGCCTTCGGCCTGCTGCTCGGCGACTGGCTCGTCGCCCGGATGAACCTCTCCGGCGCGCTCGCCGTCCTCGGCACCGCCGCCCTCGTCGGCCTGGTGCTCCTCGTGCAGACCAGCCTCGGCGAGGTGGTGGCCGCCTGGCGCGACCGCCTGCGGCGCGGCTGGGAGCGCCTGGCGCTGGCGCGGGCGCGCCGGCGTGAGCGGCGGGCGAAGGAGCAGGCGCGGCGGCGCGTCATCGTCAAGCACCTCCAGCGCGCCGCCGAGGAGCGGTCGCGCGCCGTGGCCGCCGCGGCGCCGGAAGAGGCCGAGGCGCGACGCTCCGGGCCCGACCCCGATCTGCCGCTCACGCCCCCGCCGCCCGCGCCGGTGCGGGTGACAGCGCGGGCCGGTGAGCCGGAGTTCGCCGTGCGCCGCGTCGCTCCGGCAGCGGAGCGGCCGCCGGCGGCGCCGCCGGCGGCATCGGCCCCCCAGCGCGACCTGCCGTTTCCCGCGGGCACCGCGGCGCCCTCTCTGCCGCCGCTCAACCTCCTCCAGATGGACGAGGACCGGGCCCGGATCGACGAAGACGAGCTGGTGCGGCTCGGGGAGTCGATCCGCAGCCGCTGCGCGGAGTTCGGCGTCGAGGGGACGATCGAGGGGATCTCCCCGGGGCCGGTGATCACCGTCTTCGAGCTCCAGCCGGCGCCGGGGGTCAAGGTGAGCCAGATCGTCGGCCTCCAGGACGACCTCGCGCTCGCGCTCAAGGCCGAAGCGGTGCGCATCGAGCGGATCCCCGGCCGCTCCACGCTCGGCGTCGAGGTGCCGAACCGGCAGCGTCAGATGATTCGCCTCGGCTCGATGCTCGGCCACGAGGGGTTCCGCAAGTCGCCGGCGACGCTCACCATGGCGATCGGCCGCACGATCCAGGGGGAGCCGTACTTCGCCGACCTCGCGACGATGCCCCACCTGCTCGTGGCCGGCGCCACCGGTTCGGGCAAGAGCGTCGGCCTGCAGTGCCTGATCACCTCGCTGCTCTACCGCGCCACCCGCGAGCAGGTGCAGTTCATCTTCATCGATCCGAAGCGGATCGAGCTCGGCGCCTACGCCGACATCCCGCACCTGAAGACGGAGGTGGTCGTCGAGCCGAAGAAGGCGGCCAACGCCCTCCGCTGGGCGGTGGCGGAGATGGAGCGCCGCTACCGGCTGCTCGCCGAGGTGCACGTGCGCTCGATCGATTTCTACAACCGCGCGATCCGCGACCCGGAGGTGCGCGACCGGCTGGCGCTCAGCGAAGGGGAGGCGGCCGCCGACGGCCAGCTCCGGCCGCTGCCGTACTACGTCGTCGTGATCGACGAGCTCGCCGACCTGATGATGGTCGCCTCGGCGGAGGTCGAGACGGCGATCGCGCGGCTCGCGCAGATGGCCCGGGCGGTGGGGATCCACCTCATCGTCGCCACCCAGCGCCCCTCGGTCGACATCCTCACCGGCACGATCAAGGCGAACTTCCCCTGCCGGATCGCCTTCGCCACCGCCTCGCGGCACGACTCGCGCACGATCCTCGACCAGGTCGGCGCCGAGAAGCTCCTCGGCAAGGGGGACATGCTCTTCATGCCGCCGGGAACCTCGCGCACCATCCGTCTCCACGGGCCGTACCTGAGCGAGCAGGAGAGCGCCGCGCTCGTCCGCTGGCTCAAGAAGCAGGGGCCGCCGGAGCTCGACCCGGCGGTGCTCGAAGGACCGCCCGAGGGGAGCGGGAGCGGCGAGGGCGCCGACCTCGACGATGTGCTCTACGAGGAGGCCGCCCGGCTCGTGGTCACCGAGCGGCAGGCCTCGGCGAGCTTCCTGCAGCGGCGGATGCGGATCGGCTTCTCCCGCGCCGGCCGGCTCATTGACATGATGGAGCGGGAGGGGCTGCTCGGGCCGCAGCAGGGATCGAAGTCGCGCGACGTGCTCGTCAAGCCCGACTACTTCGAAGAGCTCGACCGCGCCCGCCGCGACGGCTGAAACCGGATCACCATGCAGAGGGTCGGCGAACTGGCGGCGCTCGGCGCCGCGACCTGCTGGGCGGTGAGCCCGCTCGCCTTCGGTGCCGCCGGACGGCGGGCCGGATCGCTGCCGGTCAATCTGTTGCGGCTCTGGTTCGCCCTGCCGCTGCTCACCCTGCTCTGCTGGGCGACGCGCGGCCAGCCCCTGCCGCTCGACGCCGGGAGTCACGAGTGGCTCTGGCTGGGCGTTTCGGGGCTCGTCGGCTTCGCCTTCGGGGATCTCTGTCTCTTCCGGGCGTACGTCCTCGTGGGCCCGCGGCGCGCCACCGTCGTGATGTCGACCGCGCCGGTCTGGACGGCCCTCGGCGCCTGGCTGCTCGGTGGCGAACGCCTCACGGCGCTGGAGACCGCGGGGATGCTCGCGGTGGTCTTCGGCGTCGGTCTCGCGGTGCTCGACCGCCAGCCGCGAACGGCTCTCCCGGCGCCGGTGGCGGACCGGCCGGCCACCGGGCTCCTGCTCGCGCTCGGCGGCGCGATCGGCCAGGCCGGAGGGCTGGTGCTCGCGAAGAGGGGGCTCGCGGCGTATCCGTTCCTGCCCGCGACGCAGATCCGGCTGCTCGCCGGCGCGCTCGCCTTCGCGCTTCTCTTCACCGTCACGCGGCAGTGGGGACGCGTGGTGGCCGCGCTGCGGGACCGGCGCGTCCTCGGGCTCAGCATCGTGGGGACGGTGATCGGTCCGGTGACCGGGGTGTCGCTCTCCCTCCTCGCGGTCCAGGAGATCCCGGCCGGGGTCGCGGCGAGCCTGATGGCCACGACGCCGGTGCTGATCCTCCCGCTCGTCGCGCTGCTCGGGCAGGAGCGGATCGGCTGGCGGGCGGTGGCGGGCGCCCTGCTCGCGGTGGCGGGGACCGTGGGTCTCTTCTCGTAGGCCTCCGGTCGCCGAGGTCTCCGCCCTTCTTGCTAGCATGCCGCGGTGATCGGCGACCTGCGCCTCCTCTTCTTCGGCACCCCGGAGTTCGCCGTTCCCACCCTCGCGGCGCTCGTGGCCGCCGGTGTACCGCCCCGGCTCGTGGTGAGCCAGCCCGACCGGCCGGCGGGGCGCGGCCGGCGGCTCGTCTCGCCGCCGGTCGTCCGCTGGGCACGGGAACGGTCGCTCGCGGTCGCCCAGCCCGAGCGGGTCGCGGAGCCGTCGTTCCTCGCGGCGCTGGAGGAGCTCGCCCCGGATCTCGCGGTGGTCGTCGCCTACGGGCAGATCTTTCCGCCGGCGCTGCTCTCGCTGCCCCGGCTGGGCTGCGTCAACGTCCACGCCTCCCTCCTGCCCCGGTGGCGGGGAGCGGCGCCGGTGCAAGCGGCGATCGCCGCGGGGGACCCGGAGACCGGGGTGACCACGATGCTCATGGAAGAGGGCCTCGACAGCGGTCCGCTGCTGCTGCGGCGGGCCACGCCGATCGGCGAGACGGAGACGGCGGGCGAACTCGCGGCGCGGCTCGCGACGCTCGGTGCGGAGCTGCTCGTCGAGTCGCTCCGGGGGCTCGTGCAGGGCCGGCTCGAGCCGGTGCCGCAGCCGGCAGAGGGAGTCACCCGGGCGCCGAAGCTGCCGCGCGGCGGGCAGCGGCTCGACTGGAGCCAGCCCGCCACGCTCCTGGCCCGCCGGATCCTCGCCGCCAGTCCGGCGCCGGGGGT
>JAAYLR010000069.1 GCA_012521815.1 Acidobacteriota bacterium | reverse complement strand
GCTCGTGCACCGGGGAAGGGCGCTCAAGGAGACGGTCAAATACTGGCTCCGTCCCGACTTCGAGAACCGGGTCGCGGCCGGGGAGATCGAGGCCCGGTACGAGACCCGGGTCAGCCGGTTCGAACCGGGGCGCGTGCGGGTCACCGGGCCCGGGGGGGAGGAGGCGATCCCCGCCGACTGCACCTACGTGCTGCTCGGCTACGACCCGGATCTCGCCTTCGTGCGCGCCTGCGGCGTCGCGGTGGATCCCGCGACCGGGATCCCGGTCTGCGACCCCGAGAGCTTCGAGACGGAGATCCCCGGCCTCTACGTCGCCGGCTCCCTGCAGGCGGGCTACGCGACCAACCGGATCTTCATCGAGAACTCCCGGGAACACGCCCCCCGGCTGGTCGCCCATCTCGTCCGCCGTCTCGGCCGGGCCTGAGCGGCCGGGCCCGGTTTTTGCTTGGTGATTCGGACTGAAGCCCAGCGCCGCATACCCGCGGCGAGAAGGAGCGTCGTCATGCGTACGATCCGGCTGCTCGCAAGCAGTGTCCTCTTCCTCCTCTTTCCCGCCCTCGCGGCAGGACAGACCGCGCCCACGCCGGTCTTCGGAGAGACGCTCGAGGTCCGGGTCGTCAACCTCGAGGTGGTCGTGACCGACCGGGCCGGGCTGCCGGTCTCGGGGCTCGAAGCCGGTGATTTCGAGCTCCGGGTCGACGGCGCGGAGGTGCCGATCGGCTTTTTCACCGAGGTCCGGGGCGGGACGGCGATCGCCGGTACCGGGGAGCCGGGAGAGGCGCCGGCGGTGCCGGGGGTCCCGGCGCTCGCGCCGGGCGAGCCGGTGGACACGAGCTACCTCGTCTTCATCGATGAGGTTTTCTCGATCCCACGCGACCGGAACCGGGTGCTCGACCGGCTCCGTTCCGATCTCGGCCGGCTCGGGCCGGAGGACCGGATGGCGATCGTCGCCTTCGATGGCCGGAAGCTCACCATGCTCACGAGCTGGTCGAGCTCGCCCACCGTCCTCGACCGGGCGCTGCGGGAGGCGCAGGCCCGGCCGGCGTTCGGCCAGCAGCGGCTCAGCGAGCTGCGCACCCTCCAGACCGACCAGCGCTATTTCCGCGGCCTGCCGACGCGGCAGGGGAGTCTGCCGCGGAGCCGTCTCGAAGCGCACGAGCTGGCCTTCGCACAGCGCCTCCAGGACCGGCTCGAGGGGGTGGTCTTCGCGGCGGTGGGGGCGCTGCAGAGCTTCGCCCAGCCTCCCGGCCGGAAGGTGATGCTGCTGCTCTCCGGCGGCTGGCCCGAGGATCCGGCGGAGTATGCCGCCGGGGAGCCCCTCCTGCTCGGTGATCCGGACGGCGGGCTTCGCCGGGGCGAGGAGGTCTACGCGCCGGTGCTCGCCGCGGCGAACCAGATCGGCTACACCCTCTACACCGTGGACGTCCCCGGCTTCAGCGGACCCGATGTCGATGCCGGTTCGAGCGAGGCTCCCATGGAGGGCATCGCGGCCTGGCGGGAGCACAGCCTTCGCCAGACGCTCTACCGGCTGGCCGGGGAGACGGGCGGGAAGGCGTTGCTCAGCGCCCAGCGGCTCGACGCGCTCGCCGCCGTGGCCGCCGACACCCGCAGCTACTACTGGCTCGGCTTCACGCCCGTCTGGAAGGGGGACGACCGGGACCACGAGGTGGCGCTGCGGGTGCGCCGGGAAGGGGTGCGGGTGCGGAGCCGCAGCGGTTTCGTCGACTTCTCCGTCAACCGCGAGGTGAGCCTCCGGCTCGAGAGCGGGCTGCTGCTCGGCGAGGTCCCGGGCGCCGAGCCGCTCACGCTCGAGGTCGGCCGCCCGCAGCGGGTCAGGCCCGGAAGGATGAGGGTGCCGTTCACGCTCACCCTCGCCCCGGAACAGCTCGTGCTCCTGCCGGGGGGCGACGGCGTGCCGGCGGCGACCGTCGAGCTGCGGGTGGCCGCCCTCGACGAGAACGGGGGCCGCTCCGAGGTTCCGGTCATGCCGCTGGTGATCCGGGGCGAGGCGGGCAAGGCGGGAGCGGCGATCCGGTTCGCGAGCGAGATGGAGCTGCGCCGGCTCGAGCACCGCCTCCTGGTGGCGATCCACGACCCCATGACCGGCCGCCTCTTCGTGGCCGAGCGGGAGATCCGGCCGTGACGCTCCGGCGCTCCTGTAGACTCGCGCGCGAAAGGCTTTTCGCACCATGAAGAGAACGCATCGCATTCGCATCCTGTGCCGGCTCGCCGTGCCGATCCTCGGCCTCCTCCTCGCCACGGCGGCGATCGCGCAGGAGACGGCGCCGCCCGCCGCGGAAGAGAGCCTGCCCCAGTCCATCTACTTCGACGCGGTGGAGGTCAACGTCGTCAACGTCGAGGTCTACGTCACCGACAAGCAGGGGAAGCGGGTGACGGGGCTCACGAAAGACGACTTCGAGCTGCTCCAGGACAATCGCCCGGTGCGGATCACGAACTTCTACGCGGTCGAGGAGGGGAAGGTGACCGGCCCCGAGCTGCCGGCGGCGATCGCGGAGCTCCCCGTGCCCGAGCGGCCACCCCTCCCGGAGGAGATCGAAGCCGCGACCCCGGAAGACCAGCGGCTGCATCTCGTCGTCTACGTCGACAACTTCAACCTCCGGCCGCAGAACCGGAACCGGGTCTTCCGCTCGCTGCGCGAGTTCCTCACGACGAAGCTGCGGCCGGGCGACCGGGCGATGCTGGTCTCCTACGACCGCAGCCTGCACGTGCGCCGGGGCTTCAGCAGCGATCCGCTCACGATCGCCTCGGCGCTCTTCGAGCTGGAGAAGGCCTCGGCGTTCGGAACCCACGCCGACAACGAACGGCGTGACGCGCTCAACGAGGTGGACGATCTGCGGGATTCGATGACCGCGGTGACGCGGGCGCGGCAGTACGCCGAGTCGGTGATGAACGACCTCGAGTTCAGCATCCGCGCCCTCAAGGAGATGGTCGGCGTGCTCGCGGGCCTGCCCGGCCGCAAGGCGATCCTCTACGTGAGCGACGGCCTGCCGCTGGTGGCGGGCGAGGACGTCTTCTACGCCATCGAGCAGAAGTTCAAGGACCGGTCGATGGCGATCCTCGAATCGCGCACCTTCGACGCCAGCCGCCGCTTCCAGGAGCTCACCAACCAGGCGAACGCGAGCCGCGTGACCTTCTACACCCTCGACGCCGCCGGGCTGCGGACCGCGACCTCGATCTCGGCGGCGGAGCGCGACCCGTTCGCCTCGGGGCTCGTCGATTCGATCCACTTCTCCAACATCCAGCAGCCGCTGCAGATGCTCGCCGACGCCACCGGGGGCCGGGCGATCATCAACACGAACGATCCCACGCCGGCGCTCAACCGCATCGCCGAGGACTTCCAGACCTACTACTCGCTCGGCTACTCCCCCGGGCAGGAGGGTTCCGGCCGCTACCACAAGATCACCGTCCGGCTCCGGAACAAGACGAAAGGGCTCGAGGTCCGGCACCGGGAGGGATACCGCGACAAGCCCGTCTATGCCCGGCTGGCCGACGGCGTCCAGTCCGCGCTCTTCTTCGGCGTCGCGCACAACCCGCTGGACCTCGTGGTGAAGACCGATCAGCAGGTGCCCCGCAACGACGGCAACTACATGGTCAGCATCGCGGTGCTGATCCCGATCGGCAACCTCGTGATGATTCCGGAGGGAGATCGCGAGGTCGCTCGCGTTCGGCTCTTCGTCGGCGCCATGGACGAGCGGGGCGACACCTCGGAGGTGCAGGAGGTGCCGGTGCCGATCTCGGTGCCGCTCGCCGAGGCGGAGAGTGCCAAGAAGCAGCACTTCACCTACACCATGCCGCTCATGATGCGGCCGGGACCGCACAAGCTGGCGATCGGCCTGCGGGACGACCTCGCGGCGAGCTCCTCGTTCGCCCTCCACTACTTCACGGTGGGGCGGTGAAGAGGCAGGGCGATCCGGGCTTCCGCGAGCTCGTGCGCGAGCTCGGCGAGGCGATGGCAGGCGTCCTGCGCGCCGAGCTCGCCGCGCTCCGTGCCGACTACCGGCGCTCGACCCGCCGGTTCGGCGGCGCCCTCCTGCTGCTCGCCCTCGCCGCCGGGGCCGGCTTCTGGGCCCTCGGCGCCCTCGGGCTCCTGGGATTCGAGCTGCTCGCCGGCGTGTTGCCCCGGTGGGGAGCGGCCGCCGTGCTCTGCGGACTGCTCTTGCTCGGGGCCGCCCTCCTCGGCTGGTGGGGCTGGCGGCGGCTGCTGGCGATCGAACCGCCGCTCGCCACCGCGAGCCGGCACCTGGAGAGCCATCTCGCCTGGTGGCAGGGACGGCTCCTGCGAAGTGGCACCACCGACACCCTCACCACCGCTCCCGGCAGGAGCGAGCTGCCTCCCGAGTCTCCGGAGAAACGGAAATGAACCAGGTCGAATCCGAACGGGCCCGTGTCGAAGCCAGCCTGACGGCGCTCAGGGAGAAGGTCGAGTCGGAGTGGGGCCACTGGCCGCGCGCGACCCCGTGGCTCCTCGCGCTCGCGGCCGGGGCGATCGGCTTCGCCCTCGGCCTGCGCCGCCCCCGGCGGCGGAGCTTCAGGCGTCTTTCGGGCGCTTGAAGACCAGGGCGATGTTGTCGGTCGCGCCGGTCTTGAAGTTCACCGAAGCGATCGAGACGAGCTCCCAGCCTTCCTCGCCGAGCGCATCGAGATCCTTGGCGGCCGCGGGATCGAGACGGTAGTTCTCGCTGCGGACGTTGATGATGCGGTACTCCCACTTGCCCATCGCCCCTCCTCCGCGGCCTCGACCGGTCCGGCTGGTTCGATTCTAGCCGAGCCGCAAACGGACCTCCGTGCCCCGCAGCGCGCCGCTCCGGGCGGCGAGGGAATCATCCCGCAGCGAGAGCTCGAGGGTGCCGAGCGAGCCGGGTACGGCCGCCGGTTCGCCGGCGGGGATCTCCTCGTACCAGCGCGCCCGGCGGACCACGACGAGGTCGCCGCAGGTGAGGGTGAAAGCGCGACCGGCGGGGAGCCATCCGCTCGGCAGATCGGTCACGAGGTTGCCGAACCGGTCGATGTGCGCGACCCGGCCGATGGCGACCTCGCCCTCGCAGCGAGGGGCCGGGATCGGCAGCCGGAGCGCGTCGGTGATCTCCGGGCCGAACGTGGCGGGGTCGAGGCCGCCAGCGAGCGCCGCCGCCACCGGCGCGAACCGGTCCCGGCCGTGAAAGGTCTCGCCGGGCGCCGGCAGGTCGAGATCGTCGCGCGCGACCGCGTGCACGGTACCGGCCGCGAGCAGATGGGTGAGCAGCCCGTTGTCGGGGGCCACGAACCGCTGGCCGTGAGCGCTCAGGACGAGCCGGCGCCGGGCACTGCCGACCCCGGGATCGACGACCGCGAGATGCACGGTCCCGGCCGGAAAAGCCGGGGCCGCGGCCGCGAGGACGAACGCCGCGGTCTCCACGTCGCCGGGCGGGAGGTCGTGGCTGAGGTCGACGATCCGGGCCTCCGGCGCGAGGCGGAGCAGCGTCCCCTTGACCGCCCCGACGTAGTAGTCGCCGGTTCCGAAGTCGGTAAGCAGGGTGATCGTCCGCATGGCGCTAGAATGCCAGACGTGGGAGGTTCGTGCGTGGCCGCCTTCGCCCAGCCACCCGCCGGCAGGAACGGCGTGGCCGGTGCCGTGGCGGGTGCCCCCGCCTCCGCGCTCTCAGCGGTTCCCGATCATGTTCCGGAGGCGGTGTGCGGATCCTGACAGCTGCCGCCATGCGGGAGGTCGATCGCCGGGCGATCGAAGAGCTCGGCGTGCCCGGCCCGGTCCTGATGGAGAACGCCGCCCTCGGTGTGCTCGACGCCCTGATGGCCCGCTTCCCCCGGGTCGAGAGGGTGGGGATCGTCTGCGGTCCCGGCAACAACGGCGGCGACGGTCTTGCCATCGCCCGGCATCTCTTCGTGCGGGGGTGCGAAGTGCGGGTGCTGCTCGCCGACGGCGGGCGGACGCTCTCTGCCGATGCCGCCCTCCAGCTGCGGATCCTCCGGGCCGCGGGCGTGGACCCGGTCCGGCTCGCTCCGGAGGCGGAGCCGGACGAAGCGGCCGGCTGGCTCGGCGGGACCGAGCTCCTGGTCGACGCGCTCTTCGGCACGGGGCTCGGGCGGCCGCTCGCGGGGCAGGCCGCCCGTCTGGTCGCCGCGCTCGACCGGCTGCCGTTGCCGCGCCTCGCGGTCGATCTGCCGAGCGGGCTCGACGGCGACCGGCCGGAGATCCCGGGGCCGGCGCTCCGCGCCGACCTCACGGTCACCTTCGCGGCGCCGAAGGTGGCGCAGATCTTTCCCCCGGCCGCCGAGCTCGTGGGCGAGCTCGTCGTCGCCGACCTGGGGATCCCCGACTGGCTCGTGGCGGAGGCCCCCGGCAGGCTCCACCTCCTGTGCGGCGAAGAGCTCGCGGCCGCGCTCGTACCCCGCTCCCGGGAGAGCCACAAGGGGAGCTACGGACACCTCCTGGTGGTGGCCGGCTCGCCGGGGAAGGCGGGGGCGGCCATCCTGGCGGCGCGGGCGGCGGTCGCCGGCGGCGCCGGCCTCGTGACGGTCGCCACCCCGGAGCCGGCCGCGGCGAACGTCGAGGGCGGTTCGATCGAGTCGATGACGCTGCCGCTCCCGGCGACCGCGCGCGGCGGGCTTGCGCTCGCCGGTTTCGAAACGCTGCTCGCCGCGGCCGAGGCGCGCGATGCGGTCGCCGTCGGTCCGGGCCTCGGCGACGAGCCCGAATCATGGGAGGTGGTGCGGCGGCTCTCGCTGGCCTGCTCACGCCCCCTCCTGCTCGACGCCGACGGGCTCAACGCCTGGGCCGGCGAGGCCGGCCGGCTGCGGGAGCGGCGTGCCGCGACGGTGCTCACCCCGCACCCCGGCGAGCTCGGCCGGCTGCTCGGCACGAGCGCCGCCGAGGTGAGCGCCGACCGGCGCGCGGCGCTCGCGCGGGGCGTCGAGCTGACCGGCGGGGTGGTCGTCCTCAAGGGCCATCTCAGCCTCGTCGGGACCCCGGAGGGGGAGATCTTCGTGAACCCGACCGGCGGCCCGGCGATGGCCTCCGGCGGGAGCGGTGACGTGCTCACCGGGCTCGTCGGCGCGCTGCTCGCGCAGGGGTTCGAACCCGAGGCCGCGGCCACGCTCGGGGTACACTGGCACGGCCTCGCCGGCGACCTCGCCGCCGCAGCGCTCGGCGGGCCCGCGGTCCCCGCGGCCGCGCTCGTCGACCACCTGCCGCGAGCCTTCGCGGAGCTGAGCCGGGCTTGAGGAGCTGGACCACCCGCCGCCCGGAAGAGACCCGGAACCTCGGCGAAGCGCTCGCCGCCGAGCTCGCTCCCGACGGAGCGCTGCTGCTCGAAGGGGATCTCGGCGCGGGCAAGACGGTTCTCGTGCAGGGACTCGCCCGGGGCCTCGGCATCGACCCCGGCGAGGTGCAGTCACCGACCTTCACCCTGCTGCGGCTCCACGAGGGGAGTCGCGGGCGGCTGCTGCACTTCGATCTCTACCGTCTCGAACCGGGACAGGTGGAGAGCGAAGGGTTCGAGGAGCTGCTCGCGGGACCGGGAGTGAAGGCCGTCGAGTGGGCCGAGCGGCTCCTGTTCCCGGTGCCCGGGGCGCGGAGGCTGCGGATCGAGGTCGGGGAGACGCCTCGGGAGCGGCGGGTGCGGGAGCTTGCGGCCGCCATGGCGGAGGAACGGAGGGGATAGGGATGGAGATTCGCAGGGTCGGGGTGCTCGGCTGCGGGCTGATGGGATCGGGCATCGCCGAGGTCTGTGCGCGGGCCGGTTTCGAGACCGTCGTCCGCGAGGTGGACGACGCCGCTCTCGCGCGCGGGATGGACCGGATCCGGGGCTCGCTGGACCGGGCGGTGGCGAAGGGGAAGCTGGAGGCGGCGGCGCGCGAGGCCGCGCTCGGGCGCCTGCAGACGGCGACCGACTTCGATGCGCTCGCCGGCTGCGATCTGGTGATCGAGGCGATCGTCGAGAACCTCGAGGAGAAGCTGCGGACGTTCGCCGCGCTGGCGAAGGTCGTGCGGCCGGAGGCGATCTTCGCGTCGAACACCTCGTCGCTGACGATCACCCAGCTCGCGGCGGCTTCGGGACGCCCCGGGCGGACGATCGGCCTCCACTTCTTCAACCCGGTGCCGGTGATGCAGCTCGTCGAGGTGGTGCGCACCATCCTTTCCGACGAGACGGTCGTGGCCGCGGCCACGGAGTTCTGCCGGGCGCTCGGCAAGGAGCCGATCGCCTGCCGGGACAACTCCGGGTTCATCGTCAACCGCCTCCTCGTGCCGTACCTCCTCGATGCGATCCGGGCCCTCGAGGAGGGGGTGGGCACGGTCGAGGAGATCGACAAGGGGATGCAGCTCGGCTGCGGCTACCCGATGGGGCCGTTCACGCTCCTCGACTTCGTGGGGCTCGACACGACCTACGCGATCGCCAACATCATGTTCGAGGAGTACCGGGAGCGCCGGTTCGCGCCCCCGCCGCTGCTCAAGCAGATGGTGCAGGCGGGCCACCTGGGCCGCAAGAGCGGCCGGGGCTTCTACGACCATGGCCGCCAGAGCCGCTGACGAACCCGCCGGCAGCGCCGGTCCGGTTCCGGACCACGCCGCCGCCGAAGCCTCCGGCGCGGGGTGCCGCACCGTGATCACCCTCGCCGAAGAGGGGGTCGAGGCGCTCTACGGCACCCGCGACGAACACCTGCGGCGGATCGAGGCGACCTTCGGGGTTCGCCTCTCGGTCCGCGGCCAGCAGATCGTGATCGAGGGGGAGGACGGTTCCCGCCGGACCGTCGAGACGCTCTTCACCCAGCTCGCGGAGCTCATCTCCCGCGGCTACCGGGTGCGCGGCGAGGACGTCGTCGCCGCCATCCGGGTGCTCGCGACCGAGCCCGCGACCGCGCTCGCCGACTTCTTCGCCGCTGACGGCCTGATGGCCTCGGTGCGCCGCCTCATCTCGCCGCGCACCCTCCGGCAGCAGCTCTACGTCAAGGCGATGCTCGAGCACGACATGGTCATCTCGATCGGTCCCGCCGGCACGGGGAAGACCTACCTCGCGGTGGCGGTCGCGGCGGTGATGCTGTCGGAGAAGCGGGTGCGGCGGCTGATCCTCACCCGCCCGGCGGTGGAGGCGGGCGAACGGCTCGGCTTCCTCCCGGGCGATCTCGCCGAGAAGATCAATCCGTATCTCCGCCCTCTCTACGACGCCCTCTACGACATCGTCGGCTTCGAGAAGGTCGGGCGGATGATGGAGCGGGGGATGATCGAGGTCGCTCCCCTCGCCTTCATGCGCGGGCGGACGCTCAACGACAGTTTCATCATCCTCGACGAGGCGCAGAACACCACCACCGAGCAGATGAAGATGCTCCTCACCCGCGTCGGTTTCAACTCCAAGGCGGTGATCAACGGCGACATCACCCAGGTCGACCTGCCGCGGGCCACGATGTCCGGCTTGCGCGAGGCGCAGGAGGTGCTCACCGGGATCGAAGGGCTCAAGTTCGTCCATTTCGACGAACGCGACGTGGTGCGCCACGCGCTGGTGCAGAAGATCATCACCGCCTACGACCGGCACGAGCGGGCGCGGGAGGCGCGGGAGGCCGGCGGCTCCGCGGAGGGGGTGTGAGCGCCGCGAGCGGCCAACGGCGGGAGGTGCTGGTGCTCAACCCGTCCCGCTACCCGGAAGCGGGAGCGGCTCGCCTCGGCCCCTGGCTGCGGCCGCTGCTCGACGAGCTGGCGCCGGCAGGCGGGAGCTTCGCGCTGCGGCTCGCCGGGGACCGGACCCTCCGCCGGCTCAACCGCGACTTCCGGGGCCGCGACGCGGTCACCGACGTCCTCTCCTTCCCCGGCGGGGAGGGGCCGGAGGGCCGGCATCTCGGCGACGTCGTCATCAGCGTGCCCGCGGCGCGCCGGCAGGCCGCGGCGGCGGCGCACCCGGTCGCGCGCGAGCTGCGGCTGCTCGCGCTCCACGGCCTCCTGCACTGCCTCGGCCACGATCACGAGACCGACCGCGGCGAGATGACCCGGCTCGAACGGCGCCTTCGACTGAGGTGGCTCGATCGTGAGTGAAGGGCTCTCCGTCGCGGCGCTCTGGGCGGTACTGCTGCTCCTGCCGCTCACGGCGCTGGTCTTCCTCCTCTCGGCCCTCGTCGAGCGCTCCGGACCGATCCGGCTCCGGCACTGGGCCGAGGGGGCCGGGGGCGCGCTCCGGCTGCTGCACGGCCAGCCGGCGCGGTTCGAGGCGTTCCGCTTCCTCACGAGCCTGCTGGCGAAGCTCCTCCCGCTCGGGCTCTTCCTCGCCGTCGCCGCGCTCGCCGGCAGCCTCGGCGGCGGCCGGCCGGTGCTCTGGGCGGCGGGGGTGGTCGTCCTCCTGCTCGCGCTCACCGAGCTGGCGGCGCGCTCGATCCTCCTCGCGGGGCCGGAGGAGTTCCTCGAACGCCTCACCTGGCCGTACCGGGGCCTGCGCGTGCTGCTCGCCCCCTTCCTGCCGCTGCTCGCGCCGCTCTTCCGGCGCCCGCCGCCGGAGGAGGGCGAGGGGGAGGAGGCGGAAGACGAGGAGGCGAGCGAGGAGGAGATCGAGGCGTTCCTCGAGGTGGGGACCCGGGAGGGGATCCTCGACGCCGAGGAGCGCGAGCTGGTCTGGGGGGTCGTCGACTTCGGCGACACGCAGGTGCGCAGCGTGATGACGCCGCGGATCGACATGGTCTGCGCTCCCGCCGGCGAATCGCTCGAGGCCCTCGCCAACCGGTTCGTCAGCTCTTCGCACTCCCGCATCCCGCTCTTCGTCGATTCGATCGACCGGATCGTCGGCATCCTCCACATCCGCGACGTGCTCTCGGCGCTCCGTTCGCCGGAGCCGGTCGGCGAGCCGGCGGCGCTCGCCCAGGCGCCCCTCTTCGTGCCGGAGACCAAACCGCTCGGCGAGCTGCTGCGCGAGCTCCAGGCCCGGCGGCAGCAGATGGCGATCGTGGTCGACGAGTACGGCGGCACCGCGGGGCTGGTGACGATCGAGGACCTGATCGAGGAGATCGTCGGCGAGATCGCCGACGAGCACGACGAGGAGACCCCGGCGCGGGAGCTGCTCCCCGATGGCAGCGCGATCTACGACGGCCGGACCCATATCGAGGAGCTCGAAGAGGAGTACGGTCTGCGCTTCGCCGACCCGCCGTTCGAGACGGTCGGCGGCCTCGTGTCGAGCCGGCTCGGCTACGTTCCGAAGGCCGGCGAGGCGATCGAGATCGAGACGGTTCGCCTCACCGTCGAGCGGGCCGACGAGCGGCGGGTGCTGGCGGTCCGGGTGGAACGGCTCCCGCCGGCGGAGGCGAGCGATGGCTAGGGCCGGCCGGGTCACGCTCATCGGGCGCCCGAACGCGGGCAAGTCGACGCTCCTCAACCGGCTGCTCGGCGAGAAGCTCGCCATCGTCTCCGACAAGCCGCAGACCACCCGGACCCGGATGGTCGGGATCCTCTCCGGCGACCGGGGCCAGATCGTCTTCTTCGACACCCCCGGCGTCCACCGGCCGCTGCACCGGATGAACCGGGAGATGATGCGGGTGGCCGAGGAGGCCCTCCAGGAGGCGGATCTCGTCTGCCTGCTGGTGGACGCCTCGAGCCCGTTCGGCCGCGGCGACGCCTACCTGCTCGAGCTCGTCGCCCGCGCGCGGGCGCCCCGGATCGCCGTGCTCAACAAGATCGACCTCGTGGCCAAGCCCCGCCTCCTGCCGCTGATGGAGCGGTACGGCGCCGGGCGGCAGTTCGCCGAGATCGTGCCGGTCTCGGCGCTCGACGGCGACGGCTGCGACCGCCTCCTCGACTGTCTCTGGCGGCATCTGCCCGAGGGCGAGCCGCTCTACGATCCCGAGCTGCTGACGATCCACCCCGAGCGGTTCCTGGTGGCGGAACGGATCCGGGAGAAGCTCCTCGAGCTGACCCGGAACGAGATCCCGTTCACCTCGGCGGTGCTCCTCGAGAGCTGGGAGGAGGAGTCCCCGCCGCCGGGGCTGCTCCGGCTCGGGGCGGTGGTCCTGGTCGAGAGCGAGAGCCAGAAGCGGATCGTGGTCGGGCGGCAGGGGGCGATGATCCGGGCGATCGGCACCGCCGCCCGCCTGGATCTGGAGGAGTACCTCGGCCGGAAGGTCTTCCTCGGCCTGCACGTGCGCTGCGAGCCGGGATGGCGCGAGAACCCCCGCCATCTCACCGCGCTGGGGCGCGACTCCGGGCTCTGAGAACCCCCGCCGGAGGGGCGCCGGCCGCGTGCTACCATCCCCGCCGGTATGAGTGACACGGCTGCTTCCCGGCGCCGGGAGATCCTCCTCGAGACGGTGCGCAAGCTGCTGCTGCGCGGGGCGCAGGCGAACGTCTCGAACCTCCTCCGGCGCGTCCGGCCGGTCGACGTGGCCGGCCTCATGCACCAGCTCGACGCCTCCGAGCAGCTCGCGCTCTTCCGGCTGCTGCGCAAGGACTATCCCGACGCGGCGGGGGAGGTCCTCACCGAGATGGCGACGCCGCACCGGCACGCGCTGCTCGCCAGCCTCGCTCCCGAGGAGATCGCCGCCGTCCTCGGGCTGCTGCCGGTCGACGACGCGGTCTTCGTCGTCGACGCGCTGCCGGAGAGCCTCCGCGAGGAGGTCGTCTCGCTCGTCGACCTGCGCGATCTGCGCGACGTCCAGACGCACCTCGCCTACCGGGCCGACACCGCGGGCCGGATCATGGATCCCGATTTCTTCTCGCTCCCCGAGGGGGTAACGGTGCGGGAGGCGATCGCGGCGATCCAGGAGCAGGCCGACGTCGAGATCGTCTACTACCTCTACGTGGTCGACGACGAGGGGCACCTCGTCGGGGTGACCTCGCTCCGGCAGCTGCTCCTCTCGGCGCCGGACAAGCGGCTCGCCGAGATCATGACCCGGGCGCTGATCAAGGTGCACGTCGACACCGACCAGGAGGAGGTCGCGCAGCTCGCGGCGCGGTACAACCTGCTCGCGATCCCGGTGACCGACGACGGCAACCACCTGGTGGGGATCGTCACCGTCGACGACATCGTGGACGTCGTCAAGGAGGAGGCCACCGAGGACCTCCTGCGGATGGCGGGAACGTCGGAGGAGGAGCTGCTCTACGAGCGCCACCCGCTGCGGATCGCCCGCTACCGGCTGCCGGCGCTCCTCGTCGCCACGGTCCTCCTGCTCGCGACCGGCCTCCTGCTCGCCCGGTTCCAGGCCGGGCTCGTCGAGCTGCTCTCGCTGCTCGCCTTCGTGCCGGTGATCATGGGGCTCGGGGGGGCGATCGGCGCCCAGACCTCGACCGTCGCCGTACGCCGGCTGGTCTCGGGCCGGTACGCCGACGGCGACCGGGGGGTGGGGGCGTTCGTGCTCGGCCAGGCGGGGGTGGGAGCGATCCTCGGCGCCGGCTGCGCGCTCCTGCTCGGGGCGCTCGCGGCGCTGCTCGAGCGCAGCCCCCTCTTCGGCCTCG
>JAAYLR010000068.1 GCA_012521815.1 Acidobacteriota bacterium | reverse complement strand
CTCCCGGCACGGCCTGGAGCGAGGCGACGCGGCGCGACCTCGCGCTCCGCACCCGCGCGCTGGCGCCCCCCGATCTCGCCCGGCAGCTCCACCGCCACGAGGTCGAGTGGTTCGCGGCGATGCGGGAGGGAGCGCCTCCGGCCAGCCTCGCTCCCGACCGGGCCGGCAGTGCGCTCGCAGCGGCGGTCGATGCCGTCGTGGAGGCGATCCGCGGCCACCGGCCGATGAGCGAGGTGGCACGGCGGATGGGCACGCTCGCCGTGCTCGCCATGGAGCTGAACGATCCGCTCCAGCCCCTCGCGCCCGATCCCCACGCGCGGCGCCTCGCCCCCGACTTCCAGCGCTACGTCGACTCGGCCCGCGGCCGTTTCACTCCGGTCTTCTACGGGCTCGACGGCACGCTGGCCCGGCGCGGCGGTGTGGAGCGGCTGGCCGGCAGCGCCCTCGGACGGAGCGCGACGCTGCGCCCCGCCATCGCCCGCGAGTACGAGCGGATCGGCCAGCGCTCCGGTCGCGACGCCTTCGACGACCGTTCGACCGCCTTCGCGGTCGGCGCCATCGCCTACAGCCGCGCCCTCACCGACGCCGTGCAGCTGTCGCGCCACGCCTGGCTCCGGGCCGGTGGGGGCGACCGGCCCGGGCGCCTGCCCGCGAGCGGTGGGCCGCTGCTGCGACTCGCGCCGCCCCGGCACGTGCCGTAGCGGGAAAGGAGATCCGATGCCCCCGATCCGCCGCGCGCTCCTCTCGGTCCACGACAAGAGCGGGCTCGTCCCCCTCGCCGCCGCGCTGCACGCGCGCGGGGTCGAGCTCCTCTCGACCGGCGGCACCCTGAACGCCCTCCGCGCCCACGGGCTGCCGGTGACGGCGGTCGCCGATCTCACCGGCTTCCCGGAGATCCTCGACGGCCGCGTCAAGACGCTCCACCCGGCGATCCACGCGGGGCTGCTCGCCGACCGCGGCAAGCAGGAACACCTCGCGGCGCTCGCGGCGCACGGCTTCGCCCCGATCGATCTCCTGGTCGTCAACCTCTACCCGTTCTCCCGGACCGTCGCCGCCGGCGCGAGCCCGGCCGACTGCGTGGAGATGATCGACATCGGCGGCCCGGCGATGCTGCGGGCGGCGGCGAAGAACCACACCGGGGTGACCGTGGTCTCGGATCCGGCCGACTACCCGGAGCTGCTCGCGGCGCTCGCCGAACACGACGGCGAGGTGCCCCTCGCGCTCCGCCAGCGGTTCGCGGCGCGCGTCTTCGCCGCGACCGCCGCCTACGATCGCGCCGTCGCCGCCTGGCTCGCGCGCGAGGCGGCCGGTGGCGAATCCGAACCGTTCCCCGCGCGGCTCGACCTCTCCCTCGACCGGCTCTTCGTTCCCCGCTACGGCGAGAACCCGCATCAGGCGGCCGCCGTCTACGCCGTCCACGGCGGTGGCGGGGTGCTCGGCGGCTTCACCCAGCTGCAGGGCAAGGAGCTCTCCTGGAACAACCTCCTCGACGCCGACGCCGCCCGGCGGCTGATCGCCCGCTTCCCGGCCGAACCGGCGGTGGCGATCGTCAAGCACAACAACCCGTGCGGCGTGGGGCGGGGCGAGACGCTGCGCACCGCCTGGGAGCGCGCTCTCGCCTGCGACCCGGTCTCGGCGTTCGGCTCGATCGTGGCGTGCAGCGAGGAGCTCGACGAGGCGACCGCGGCGGCGATTGCCGAGCTCTTCGTGGAGGTGGTGATCGCACCGGGGGTGGCGCCGGCCGCGCGCGAGCGGCTGGCGGACCGCCGCCAGCTGCGGCTGCTCGTGGCGCCGCCGTTCACCGCCCCGCCCGGAACGTACGAATTGCGCGGGATCGACGGCGGCTTCCTCGCCCAGAGCTCCGATGCCGGGGAGGACGATCCCGCTGCGTGGCGGGTTCCCACCCGCCGCGCGCCGACCCCGGAGGAGATGGCGGCGCTCGCCTTCGCCTGGAAGGTCGTCCGCCACGTCCGCTCCAACGCCATCGTCGTGGCCAACGCGGTGCAGACGATCGGCATCGGCGCCGGCCAGATGAGCCGCGTCGACTCCTGCCGCCTCGCGGTCGGGAAGGCGGTG
>JAAYLR010000067.1 GCA_012521815.1 Acidobacteriota bacterium | reverse complement strand
CGCTGCAGCTTCTCGTTCGTGCGTTGGCCCGCGCCGTCGAGCGTCCAGAGCCGGCGCTCGCGCGGCTCGCCGGGGTCGAGACAGGACGGCCAGGCGGGGGCGGCCACCGCCTGGCCACGCAGCTCGGCAACCAGACGCCCGGCGCCGTCGTGGACGTACTCGATCGCGTTGCCGCGCTCTGCCACCGCTCGCTGGAGTCGAAGGTGGGGAGCGAGGCCTCCCTCGCTCCCACCGGACTTCCGACCACCGGTCGGCTCGTCGCTCGACCTCGCAGCAGAGGCGCCGCGCGGGCTCCCGGCCGGTCTGCTGCTGATCCGTACCTCACTGACCCGCGTGCGAAACCGAGCCTTCCCGCTCCCGCGCGAGATACCAGACGGCGGCTGCGATCGCCGCGAACAGCATCACGAAGCTTGGCAAGAACGCCACGAAGTGGTTCGTTGGCAGGTCCGGGGCCGGCAGCTCGGTCAGGCGAAGCTGCCATAAGAGCCACGTCCACCAATGAAAGTGCCCGTATCGCGCCGCGTCTCGGACCAGGGCCAACTGAAACCCGAGAAGGAGCAGATAGCCGACCCAGGGCGCCGGAACCGAACCGGCCGAGCGGCGCCGGACGACCAGCCAGCCGAGCTTCGAGATCTCCGCAATGAGTGCCGACAAGAGCGCCGCGAGGACGACCTGCGCGGCTATACCAACGGAGGTGACGACATCCGGCGCTCCCTCTCCCGGGAGGAGATTGACCGCTAGCACTTTCGGATGTGAAATATCGCGAAACGGAACCGCCAGCCAGCCCCGAGAGACGAACGACCCGCTGTAGGCGAGGACCCAGGCGATGCAAGGGGGCCCCACCAGCCAGAACAGCATCCGCCCTCTGCGCATCAATCGGTCCATCCCGTACAGGCCTTGAAGATCTTGGAGAACGTGGTGTCGTGCTTCAACAAGCCGCAACTGTGAACCACCTCGTGGAACAGGGTCTGGCCCAGCCCATAACCCTGATCGGGCTTGTTTTGGGGGCATCCAGCACCGCCGGGAAAGAGCTTGATCAGGCTCGGGTCGTTCGGTTTGCCGGTGCCCCAGTATTCTCCGCACGGGGGTTGATGCTCGTTTGGAGTCTCTTCGCACACGATCCGCGGACCTCTGCCAATCTCCTCCGGCCCGAACCGCGGGCCGAGGCAGTCTTTGACCTCCGGGTGCTCCGCCAATGCCTCCTGACAAGGCGCCGAGCGGTAGAACTGCCTGGATTGAGCAATGGCCTTGTAGATGGAGTCCGGTTTCAGAGGAGGTGGCGGGCAGTCGCAGGAGGGATCGATTTCGAAGAGGCCGAGCCGATCGACGAGACGCGACGGGCTGCTCGCTGCGTACGTGTAGGTATTCTGCAGTCGTGCCCGCCGATACGGGTCTTTGCTCACATACCTCCCCGTCCCCGCCTCGTACCACCGGTGCACGTTGTAGTAGAGGTCCGCGCCGAAGCCGAAGGGTAGCGGGGCGCGGTGCCAGAAGGGGTGGTCCCACTGTCCCGGCAGGCGCAGGAAGATGCCGTTGGCGAGTGCGCTCTGCGCCGAGCCCTCCTGCCAGTCTCTCCCGAACGGTTCGAAGCCGCCCGACCAGGTCACCGAGGCGTCCTCCCCAAGCGCGCAGGCGGGCGTGCCGAGGTGGTCGGTCGTGAGGAAGGTGAGCGCGCCTCCTCCAATCTCCCGCCACTGCGCCACCGGCCGGCCGGCGAAGTAGAGCAGGCCGGTCCGGCTCTCGCTGGTCTTCCGGCTCGCGAGGTCGATCGTGTGGAGGGAGTAGAGCCGCCCCTCCGAGCTGTAGGTGGGCAGGGCGTACGGGGTGTCGCCCCTCTCCGCCCGCGCCAGCAGGCCCCGGCCGTCGTAGCCGAAGGTCAGGGGCTTGCCGCCGGCCGAGAGGTCCGTGAGCGTGCCGGCCGCGTCGAAGGTGAGATGAGCCGGGGGCTCCGGGTTGCGAAATGGCGCGATCACGGCCGTCTGCGTGAGGAAGCCGCCGGCATCGAAGGTGTAGAAACGCGTCGACAGCGGCAGCTCGTTGCCGAGCCGGACCGACTCGAGAAGCGGCGTGTTCCCTCCGAGCGGGTTG
>JAAYLR010000066.1 GCA_012521815.1 Acidobacteriota bacterium | reverse complement strand
GCTCGATCACGCCGCGCTGCTGGCGGAGGTCGCCGAGGGAGCCAAGTACATCGACGGCGTACGCGTCGTCGAGGAGATCACCGACCGCAATCGGGAGGCCGTCGCCTGAGGCCGTTTACACACCAATTGACGAGACCTCCCCGCTCGGCGTCGCCTCCCCCGCGATCACCGATACCGGCGCGCTCGCGGTCTGTCCGTAGGAGGAAGCGTCCGGAGGCAATCGGCGGGGCGGTTCGAACCGGGCTTGCCGGACCGCCCCGCGGCGTCCATGTCAGCCAGTGCCCGGCATCGTCCTCGACATCTTCCTCGACGGCTTCGAGACCGGCGGAACCTACCGCTGGTCGTACACCTTCCCGTAGCGGCTGTCAGCTCCCCGTGCCGAGGCGGTCGGCTTCGGTGCGGCGCCAGAACTGGATGAGGCCCCAGAAGTGCTCGGTGAAGCGCTCGACCTCGTGCGCGGGGTAGAGCGCCGCCACCTTGGCGCGCACCGCCTCCCGGGCCACCCCGGTGCCGAAGAACTCCCACGCCACCTCGTCGAGGTGCGCAAGGTGGCGGGCGCAGAACTCCTCGAACCGGTCGGCTTCGAGCCGTTCGCGGGCGATCGCCGCGTAGCGGGCGAGCTTCTCGCGGTACGGCAGCTCTTCGCGCGCCACCGCGAAGTACGGCTCCCAGTCGAGGGTCTTGCGCATCCGCCGCCCGGTGGCGGCCACGAAGAGCGCCCAGCGCAGCTTCGCCTTCACCAGCCAGGGGAAGTGGTAGTGCAGCGAGGTCACCTGCGAGTCGGGGCAGGCGTTGGCGAAGTCGATCGGATGGAAGACCCCGTCACGGCGCAGCGCCTCGCACGAGTTGAAGTCCCAGCCGAAGAAGGTGTTGATCGTCAGGCAGGTATCGGCGAGCAGCCGCCACTCCTCCGCGTTCACGAAGTCGAAGTCCACCTTGTACCGGTCGTGGAGCGGCGCCTCGGGGTCGTAGCGCATCACCGACACCTGCGGCCCGACGCCGAGCGCCCGCACGAAGAGGTCGAACGGCAGGACCGCGCGCTGCAGGTGCAGGAGGCGGGTGCCGCTCGCGTCGTAGGCGGCGTTGAGCTCGAGCTCGTTGTCGACCTTGCTCACCCCCACCCAGGCGCCGCCGTCGTACGGCTTGACGAACGCCGGGTAGCCGACCTTCTCCCCCACCGCCGCGAGGTCGAAGAGGCGGGCGTACCGCTCCAGGGTGACCTGGAGATCCTCGCGCGGTTCGTACGCCTTCGGCGGAAGCATCCAGGTGTCGGGCACCGGCATCCCGAGCCGCATCATCGCGCAGTAGGAGGTGTGCTTCTCGTTCGCCTGGAGCGACCAGGGGTTGTTGAGCACGTAGAGGTCGTCCATCACCACCGCCTTTTTGATCCACTCGCGGCTGGTGTGGTACCAGTGGGTCAGGCGATCGAGGACGACGTCGTACGGGCAGGGCTGGCGGAGGTCGAACGGCTCGATCGTCACCCGCTCGACCGCGAAGGAGATGGTGTCGCCACCGATCGGGATGGCGAGCGCGAGCCGCGCGAGCAGCTCCTCGAAGCAGATGGGCCAGCAGAGATCGGCGCCGAGCGAGAGGCCGATCCGCTTCGTCACGTGGGCCATGGCGGCTTCCTCCTGAGACCGGAGAGCGAGCCTAGCGGAATCCTCACTCGTAGACCATCCAGAGGGGGCCGGGGAAGAGCCAGGAGAGGGCGGCACGCAGCCGGTCGCGCCAGTTCTCCCAGTTGTGGCCGTCCCGGGCCTCCTCGTAACGGACCTCCATCCCCGTCCCCTGGAGCAGCGGCACGAGGGAGCGGTTCTCGTAGATCAGCGACTCGTAGATGCCGCAGCTGACGTAGACGCGCTCGCTCACCCGCTCCGGGCGGTCGCGGAACCGGTTCATGAAGCGCACCACCGGCGCGAAGACCGGTCCCCGCCGTCCCGGGCCGATGTCGGTGAAGGCGAACGAGCCCGACTGGAGCAGCAGCCGCCCGAAGCGGCCCGGATAGCGGACCGCCGTCGAGAGCGAGGCGACCGCCCCGAACGACGCCCCCATGAGCCCGCGCGCCGCCGGCTCGCGGCGCAGCGGCAGGCGCCGCTCGAGCGCGGGGACGAGCTCCTCGGCCAGGAAGCGCGCATGCGCCGGATCGTCCGCGTACTCGACGAGCCGCTCTCCGGGAGCCGGGAGCGCCGCCACCAGCGGGGCGATCTCGAGCCGGTGGATCAGGTTGTCGAGCACCGTCCGGAGCGCCGAGTAGCGGAGGTAATCCTCGCCGTCGTGGATCACGAGGAGCGGATAGCGGCGGCTCGTCCGGAAGCGGGCGGGGAGGTAGAGCGCCACCGGCACCTCCCGGCCGAGCGCCGTCTCCGCGAGGGTCAGCCGCTCGATCGTCCCCGGCCGGGCTTCCGGGTCGGGGAGCGTCCAGGCGGGCTGCTCGTACCGGTCGCCGTGGCAGACCGAGTTGGCCCCGAACGGGTCGCGGGCGAGGAGCGGGTTGCGCGGATCGCGGATCAGCTCCTCCTCCTCCCCGGCCTCCGCGATCAGCCCGAGCTTGTACTCGACCCGCGAGCCGGGCGGCAGCTCCTCGATCAGGTACCAGAGATCGGTCCCCGGCAGGCGGGTGAACGGACGGGCCGACGGGAGACCGTAGATCCAGTGGTGGAGCCGCACGGCGTGCGCCTCCCCGCGGTAGAGGAAGGTGACCGAGGAGCCCTCGACGAGCGGCACCGGATGGGCGGCGAGGAAGGCGTCGATCTCGGCCGGCGCCGGCGGCGTCTCCCGGCCGGTGAGGCTCCGGATCGCGAGGCTCACGGGAGCTCCCCCGCCGGCTCCACGCGCCCCGCGGGCGTCAGCCGGAAGACGCCGGGGCCGGCCCGCCAGCCCCCTTCCGCCACCACGAGACGGGCGCCGTCGTCGAGGGCGAGCGCCGCCGCCGGGGCGAACCGCTCCGCGAAGAGCGCGACGCGCCGGGGATCGCCGAGGCGCAGCCGGCGGCGGGCGTGCGGCAGCGGGAGGATGCCGTGGCAGAGGCCGAGGCCGGCGTCGAGCAGCTCGGCGTCGCCGGACTGCTGCGGCGGATGGTCGTGGAAGAGCACCACCCGCTCGGCGACCACCATCGCCCCCGCCGACCAGGCGAAGAGCGGCCTCCCGCGCAGCAGCCGGCCGCCGCCGAAGAGGCGGAGACGGTTGAGGAGGACCGCCACGTGCCCGCCGGCGATCGCCACCCCGGCGGCGCGTTCGAGCGCCCGGCGCACCCCGGCGGCCTGCCGCAGCAGCGCGGGACGGCGGCGGAGGCCAGTCGCCTCGTCGGTGGCGCGGCGCAGCGCGCGCACCCGGCGCAGGTGGTGCGCGTCGAGCGCCCGGACCGCTTCGAGCGCGTGGCGCCGCTCCGGGGCGAGCAGCTCCGGCGGCCCCTCCCGCAGGTCGAGCTCGCGCACCGCCGCCTTCAGGTGGGCGAGGCGGAGCCGGTAGAGCTCCTGCAGGTGGCGCAGCCGTTCCTGCCGCTCGCGGTGGGCGGCGGCGAGCTCGGGATCGGCTTCGAAGAGCTCCTCGGTCCGCTCGTAGAGGCGGAGGTTCTCGGCCGCGCAGCCGGCCGCCGCGAGATGCTCCCGGAGCACCTCGTCCTCCCCCTCCCGCTCCTGCCAGCCGGCGGTGACGAGGGCGAGCGGACCGGCGATCCCGGTCGCGCGCACCGCCTCGCCGAGGGTGCGGGTGAAGCGCTGCGGCCCGAGCAGGACGAGCGGAACGGCGCGGGAGGGCATCGCGCGGCGGCCGCTCAGCGGCTCCGGAGCAGCAGCACCGAACGGGGCGCGACGGTGAGGGTCGTGGCGAACGGCACCGGCTCCTCCATCCCCTCTTCGCGGATCTCGTCCGGGCTCTCGCGCGCGGTGTCGAGCACCCGGCACCAGTTCTGCCCCGGCGCCGGCGGCGGCAGCGCGAGCGGGGCCGCCTCCGCCCCCATGTTGAGCGCGAGGTAGAGGTCGCAGTCGGGAGCCGGCGCGTGCTCCCCCGCCAGGTGCATCGCGAAGGCGTGGGCGGCCGGTCCCCAGTCGGGCGCAAACGGCCGCTTCCCGTGCCAGGAGACGTCGGGGCGGGGGCTGCCGGCGGTGCCGGCGCCGCGCAGGAAGCGCCGCCGCCGCAGGATCGGATGGGCCCGCCGGAAGGCGATCAGCAGCCGGACGTACCGGTGGAGATCGGGGTGCCGGGCGGCGAGATCCCAGTCGAGCCAGGAGATCTCGTTGTCCTGGCAGTAGGCGTTGTTGTTGCCGCGCTGGGTGCGGCCGCCCTCGTCGCCGGCGAGCAGCATCGGCGTGCCCTGGGAGAGCAGGAGGATCGCGAGCAGGTTGCGCACCTGCCGGCGGCGCAGCGCGAGCACCTCCGGATCGCTCGTCGGCCCCTCGACCCCGCAGTTCCAGGAGTAGTTCAGGTCGTTTCCGTCCCGGTTCTCCTCGCCGTTCGTCTCGTTCCGCTTCTCTTCGTAGGCGACCAGATCGGCGAGCGTGAAGCCGTCGTGGCAGGTGACGAAGTTGATCGAGTGGCTCGGCGCCCGCCCCGAGCTCTGGTAGAGATCGGCGCTGCCGGCGAGCCGCGTGGCGACCCGGCTCGTGAGCCCCGGTTCGCCCGCCACGAAGCGGCGCACCTCGTCGCGGTACCGCCCGTTCCACTCCGCCCACCGCCCCCAGGCCGGGAAGGTGCCGACCTGATAGAGGCCGGCCGCGTCCCACGCCTCGGCGATCAGCGTGGTGTCGGCGAGCACCGGATCGGCGGCGATCTGCTCGAGCAGCGGCGGGTTGGCGAGCACCTCGCCGTCCTGCCCCCGCCCGAGCACCGAGGCGAGGTCGAACCGGAAGCCGTCGACCCGCATCTCCGCCACCCAGTAGCGGAGGGCGTCGAGGATCAGGTTGCGCACCACCGGATGGTTGCAGTTGAGGGTGTTGCCGCAGCCCGAGTAGTTGCGCGGCTGGCCGGTCTCCGGATCGAGCATGTAGTAGATCGAGTTGTCGAGGCCGCGGAACGAGTAGACCGGATCCTCCGGCCAGCCGGCGTGCTCGCCGGTGTGGTTGAAGACGACGTCGAGGAAGACCTCGATCCCGGCGCGGTGCAGCTCACGCACGAGCGTCTTGAACTCCTGCACCTGCCGCCCGTTGCGGCCGGCGACCGCGTACGCCGCCTTCGGCGCGAAGAAGGCGATCGGGCTGTAGCCCCAGTAGTTGCGCAGGCGCTCGCCGGTCTCCGGGCTGGACCGTTCGATCTCCAGCTCGTCGAACTCGTAGACCGGCAGCAGCTCGACCGTGGTGATCCCGAGCTCCTTCAGGTACGGGATCTTCTCGATCAGCCCCAGGTAGGTGCCGGGATGCTCGACGCCGGCCGAGGGGTGGACGGTGAAGCCGCGCACGTGGAGCTCGTAGATCACCTTGTCGGGCAGCGGAATCTTCGGCGGCAGGGTCCCCTCCCAGTCGAAGTCGTCGTCCACCCAGAGGGAGCGGCGCCGGTTACCGCGCCGGTGCGCCGGCTCGCCGCGCCGCGTGTAGCGCACCCCCCAGTCGGAGCCGCCGCTGAGCGCCCGGGCGTACGGGTCGAGCAGCAGGTTGTCGGGATCGAACCGGTGGAACCGGTCGCCCGGCGCCGGCCACCGGTCGGCGCGCCAGGCGTAGCGGACGTCGGTGGTGAGCCCCGCGACCTCCAGATGCCAGATGTCGCCGGTGCGGTGCACCCCAGGATCGAGCGGCAGCTCGGCCACCGGCGCGTGCTCCCCGGTCGCGAAGAGCGCCAGCGTCATCGCCGTCGCATGCCGCGAGAAGACCGCGAAGTTGAGGCCGAGCCGCGTCTGCGACACCCCCAGCGGCAACGGCCGCCCCCGGTAGACCCGCCACGGCCGTGCGGCGCCTCGCTCCCCCATCCCCACGAACCGGTCCTCCGTCACGGCCGACCTCTCGCTCCCGAACCGTCCATGACCCCGAATGCTACCGGCAACCGGGGTGCCCGGTGCAGCACCGGGGACGGGCGGCCAGAGACAGCTCTCCGGCCGCCTGTCGGGCTCGTACGAAAGGATCAGCGGACGGGGCGGCTCTCACCCGTCGCCGCGTCGACGATCACCAGCCGGCCCTGCCTCGAAGGTGCCAGGCGAATTGCCCGGGCCCTGCCTCGAAGGTGCCAGGCGAATTGCCCGATCCCATCAAGGTGCCAGCCGAGTTGCCGGCTACCCGGCGAGGTGCCAGGTGAATTACGGGCTGGAACCGGGGCGGGAAATCCCCGAATTACGGCCTCCGGTAGCGGCGAGCAGCTCGAGAGCTTTCTGCCATGGATAGCGATTACCGTACATGGAGACCGCGCTGGTCATCGTGCCCTGCAGGTTGAGCCCGAGAGCGGAGCGCCACTGGTTGGCTGGCGAGTTGCGGTCGAGGTCGGTCGTTTCGCGGTAATGCGCACCCAGGAACCCTCCCAAATAGGCCCGGTCCACGGCCAATCCCTTCGGAATTTCCCCACGATTGCCCGTAGCACTGGCGATCTCGAGGTCCCCCAGCTGTTCGACCCGGAGATCGAGGGTGGTGTTGCTCGCCGGGCTGTACTCGACATCCGCCTTCCGGTTGACGAAGAAGGTGTTCCGGTCGAGACGGAGCCACCGGTCGGGGTTGAAGCGACTGTGATCCACCCCCGCCAGGACGTTGCCACCGATCAGGTTGTCGTGGATGTCGTACTCGAGCTTGGTCATCACCCGGACGCCGTAGCCCATGTCCTTGAGCTCCTTGGTCCGGCTCCAGGAGAAGAGGATGACGTTGCCGGCGATCTCCACCCGGCCGCAGCTCACTGCGGCGCCAGGGCCGCTGCCGCTGGCGCCGGCGCAGGTACCGTACGCCTCGATGGCGGCCATCCGGTTCGCGACGAAGACGTTGTCGAGGATGCGCAGGTTGCCGCTGCGCAGCCCGGCCTGGATCGCGAACTTCGCACAGTTGACGAAGACGTTGTTCTGGATCAGGAGATCGCCCCCCGCGGCGGCGCTGGGAATCGCCAGGCAGGGTTCTGTGACGGTGGGGTTGTCGCCACCCGACCGCTCGGGCGGCAGCAGGAGACGCCCGCTCTCGACCCCGGCCGGCTTCCCCTCGACGGCGTGGTAGGCGTTGCGCTGCCCCATGTCGAAGACGAACCCGTCAACCACGACCCCGTCGATCTGCCGGGTGAAGGTCAGGAGCGCTTTGCGGCTCTTCGCGGCGCTCGCGTTGTCCGGCTGGATACGGGTCGGATGGGCCTGCGGGTCGCGGCTGGAGAAATCAGGGGCGAAGCCACCGTAGAGACGGAGCGGTTTGTCGCTTTCGAGGAAGCCGATGTCGAACGTGCCGTTGTACACCCCCTCCGCCACCAGGATCGTGTCGCCGGCGGCGGCGCGGGAGATGGCCCGGTCGATGTTCGCAAGAGGCGCTTCCCGGGTTCCGGGGTTGGAGTTGCTGCCGTTGGCCTTGCTCACGAAGAGCACCGACCCGGACGCGGGCTGCAGCAGCGACTCGACTCCTGCAGCCGCCGGCGACGCAGAGGCGAGGAGAAGCAACCCAGCCAGAGCGAAAGGAATGGTTCGAACGATCATGGCGAAGCGCATCGTCTCCTCCCTCCGTGACGACTGCAGTCGATACCGCTGCAGACTAACAGGAGCGGCTTCTGTTCAGGCCGCCACCGGCCGCAGGAACGGTCCCGGCGGCGGAAAGCAGCCCTCGGGGAAGGCGACCGACGTCAGACCCGCACGGAGTTGCTCCGCCGCACGGCGGTAGGCGAGCGTGAAGAGCCGGTAGGCCTCCCGGTATGCAAGCCTCACTCTTCGGCTCGCCGCGTGGACCAGCGGCGCCGGACTCCTCGTGCTGCCCACGGCCGCCCTGTACGGATCCTGCCGAAGCACCGCCTCGCGCCCCAGAGGCTCGCGCCCGGTCTCTCTCTTCAGGGCTTTGGCCTCGGCCCGGGCGAGATCGAGCAGCTCTCGTAGCCGCTCCCGCTGGACCTCCGGCTCGAGATGTG
>JAAYLR010000065.1 GCA_012521815.1 Acidobacteriota bacterium | reverse complement strand
CCCGAGCGCCCCGCGCACGAAGCAGAGCCCCCGCTGCCCCTCGCGCAGCCGGCAGAAGCGCGGGCAGAGGTCGCACTGCACCCGCCCATCCTCGAGCCGGTGCCAGAAGCGCGTCGGCACCACATGCCGGTCCCGAACCAGCGGCGCGTCCATCGCGGCCCTCCCCGGCCATTCTGCGCCCTCGCCCGGCCCAGAGCCAGGCGGAGGGACCGCTATGGGTCCCGTCCGGGATCGGCTCAGTACTCGAACTCGATGATTCCGCCGGGCGGCAGGTACTCCCGCCGACAGGAGGGCCCCGGCGCGAAAGCTCCCGGCGCCATCTCCAACGCCAGCCGCTCCTCGGGCTCGACGACGCAGATCGCATAAGTCCCGGGCGCGAGACGCGGGATGCGGAGCTCGTTTCGGTTCGTCTCGGAGAACCGCACCTGGCCCTGCGCCCAGGAGGAGTAGACGCCCACGGGGACGAGGATCCCGTCCTGGAAGAACACCGGAATCCGCGCGGTTGGTCCCCCGAGGTCGATCGCGGACTCCGTGCGCAGGACGATCTCGCCCCCGGCCGGATCGCTGACCAACGTGAGCGGCGTCTCAGATCTCGGATCCACGGCGACCGCGCGCAGGCTGCGGCCGCCGCCCGCGCCGTAGTAGAGAAACGCACGATCCGCAATTGCTGGGAGATCGACCGAGAACCCGCCGTCGAGGCCGGAGGCGGTGCGCCGTATGCCCCCCGCGGCCGGGAGCGACCCGGAGAGGGCGGCGACCTGGATCATGGCGCCCGCTACCGGTTCGCCCTGAATGCCGATCACCCTTCCGCGCAGCATCCGATTCGCCCCGAGAACGAGCTCCACCTCTTCCGGGTCGGTCCGTTCTTCGCCGACCGTCACCTCTATCGGGCTGGCCTCGGCCACGCCCTTGCCGGCGACGTACCCCTCGGCGGCCACCACGATTCTCCCCTCACCGAGCCCCCGCGAGAGGAACTCCCCCTTCTCGCCGCTGCGAAGGAAGAAGGCCGTGCCTTCGCTCGGCACCTGGACCGACACGAGCGCGCCGGGAACCGGCCGGCGCGCCGGATCGACGACCCGTCCGGAGAGGCGGCTGTCCGGCAGGCGGATCTCGACCCGGGCCGGCCCTCCTTCGGCCCCGCGTGCGACCTCGATCCCGCCGATCCTGCGCTCGACCTGCTCCGCAGGAGCCGAGACATCGACGCTCCAGAGCCCCGGACGTGGGAGCCAGCCGCTGAAAGACCCCTCTTCGCCGCTCTCCATCCGGACCTGGACCGACCCTCTGCGGCCACCGAACCAGAGCTCTGCCGCCAGGGGTTCTCCTCCGAGGGTCACCTCGCCCTCGACCTCGACCAAGTCCACGGCGACTTCCAACCGGCCGGGCCCCGGAACCTCGGCCGCGCTCCGCGCCATCCGCGCCCCCGCGGCATCGAGGACCCACAGAAGGTAGGTCCCGGGTGCGAGCCGGGAGAGGAGAACCCGGCCATCCGGCCCGACCGGCCGGCGGTCGAAGTTGCGCACGCCCCCGTCGGACTCCTGGCGGCCGAACTCGACGAACCAGGGAGTCCCGTCCACGCCGAGCGGCGGAAACACCGCGATCTCCAAGTCCTGGGGCGGCAGCAGGACGAGCGGGGAACGCACCTCGAGCTCCACGCCCGCCGGCAGCGCGAGGCCGCCCGCAACCGCCTGGCTCCCGTCCGGGGCGGTGCCCACCAAGCGGTAGCTGCCCGGATCCACCGCCGTGAACTGCACGTGCCCGCGCCGCGACGGGGAGAGGGTGGGGAGGCGCTCCGCCGCCGCCCGCAGCTCTCCGCTCGACGCCTGTGCCGCCGCATCGATCTCCAGGCGCACCTTCGTCTTCTCTGGCGGCGGCCCGCCGTCCGCGCGCGTTATCCGGGCGACGATCGACGCGCCGGCGACTAGCTCGCGCTCACCGAGGTCGAGCAGGCGTCCTGCGCGGACGGGGAGGTCGAAGAGGTGAACCCCCGCGAAGCCCGGCAGCTTCGCGACGAGGTCGAGGTCGATACCTGGGAGCGCGCACTCGAGCACGGCGTCGGTCAACGGGCAGACCACGGTGGAGAGGGCGAGCGGGGGCCCGCCGGGGGCGGCCTCGAAGCGGACCGCCACTTCGGAAGGGAGCTTCGTGTCCCTGGGGGGGCGCGGGGTCATGCGCAGAGAGCCGGCCGGGAACACCCCGAGCACGGCCTCCGGCTGCGGGCGATCAGAGCTCACCAGCACCGCCGTGCTCCAGATCCCGTCGCCCACCGCTTCGACCCGCCATATCGCTCCGGGCGGGAGCGGGAGGCGCGTGCGCTCCGGTGCCGCGACGGCGATCACAATGGGCTCGAGCCGCGATCCCGCGGCTGCCGAAACTGGCGTGGCGCGCAGTGAGAGACCGTCGGCCAGCGCCCCCGCCACTCCTTCCTGCATCTCCAGCCTCACCCCGACCTCGGTTACAGCCACGGCCGGGGCGCCTCCAGAGAAAAGCACACACAGCGCCACCGCAGCGATCGAAAGCCGTGGCCGTGCACCCATGTCGCAACCCTCCCTCACCCTGACCCTGGGTTGGCGTCTCGCTCGACGCCGTTCGGTCAACCCCAAACCCAGATGTTGCCGCAGAACTCACCCTCGAGCACGCAGTGCCCGTAGGGCGCCAGATCGCCGCATCCGCAGCGACCAGTCTCGTTGTTCGGCCCCAGAAGCGGCCAGCAGAACGGCGGGTTCAAGTAGCCGATTTCCTTGCAGGTCCAGCAATCGTTGCCGCCTGGATCACAGTTCGGGGGATTGTAGGTACCTCCGTGGGCCGTTGCAGCGACGATTGCCAGCGCGACGAGAAGCAGAATCCGTGCTCTCTTGGCCATCTCCGTCCTCCTCCCTTTCTGTAAACGATCGACCCGCGGGTTCGGTGCCTCGCAGGTGCGCGGTCAAGACCGTTTCACAGTACCCCCCCCCCCGACAATTCGCAATGAAATTCTTCACAGGTCTCCGTCTAACGCCTTCTCACGCTAACGGAGCATCTGCTGGAGTGCCCGTGCTCGATTACCCTGGGCACCTCCCGAGGATGACTTCCTGGTCGACACACGGCGAGGGCAGACCGGCGATCGAGCTCCCGCTCGACAGCCGCCCTCGCGCGGGGACCGTGCTCCGCGCCACTTGAATCCCCGATGTTCCGAGTTCCTAGAAGCTCTTGAGAATCTCGCGCGCCGCGGCGAGGTCGGGGGGGCGGACGGCGTGAGTGCTGCCTGGGGTGAGGCGGAGCTCCACGCGGGCGCCGAGGGCGGCGAGGTGCTCGGCGGCGGCGCGCAGGTGGGGGCCGGGGACGTGAGGATCACGCTCGACGCCGGCGACGAGCGCGGGCGTGCCCGCGAGCGAGCCCGGGGGCGCCGGGCGCGGCGTGTCCGGCGGGCCAACCAGCGCGCCGGAAAAGGCGAGGAGGGCGGCGTAGCGGCGCGGCGTGCGCGCCGCCCGCTCGAGCGCCAGGCAGGCGCCCTGGGAGAAGCCGGCGAGGGCGATCCGCTCCGGCGGGAGGCCCCCCTCGCCGAGCACGGCGAGGATCTCGGCGAGGGCCGCGAGGGCCGAGGAGAGCCAGGGCTCGTTGGCGGCGAGGGGGGCGAGGAAGCGGTTCGGGTACCAGGTTCCGCCGGCCGCCTGGGGGGCGACGAGCGCCCAGCCCGGCGGCGCCAGCGCCGCCCCGAGGTCGAGGATGTCGAGGGCCGAGGCCCCCCGGCCGTGGGCCAGCACCAGCGCCCCCCGCGCCCGCGCGAGCGGCGAGCCGGCCACGAGCACCGGCTGCCCGCCGTGCGGCCCCTCCACCGCGAGGTGCCAGCCGATCCCCGGGCCGGCCAGCGCCACGGCCTGGGCCTTCATCGCACTCCTCTCCGGCCCGCAACGGGAGGCGGGAGGGGCGGGCTGGCGGGTCTCCGGACCGGGCAGAGGACCATGGTGGGAGTGCCAACGATCCCGGCCGCCCCTCTATTCCCCGGCCCGGCGTCCGGCTCGCCCCCCAGCGGGCCGGCCCTCAGTTGACGAGGTCGTCCTCCCGCTGCCGATCGCGGAGCCGGGCCGCGGCGCGCTCGCGCTCCTCCTCGTCCCAGCGGGCGTGGATCGCGGCGGTGCGCTCGCGGCGGCGGCGGAAGGCGAGGAGGGCGAGGAGCGTGATCCCGATCCAGAGGGTCACGGCGCTGGTGGCGAACGGGAGCCACCGATCCCAGAGGGTGCGGCGGCTCCAGTAGGCGGCCTCGACCGCGGCGAGCGGGCGGCCGGTCGCGGCGTGGAACGCCATGTCGAACGGCACGTCCCGCGCCACCTCGGCGAGGATGCGCGCCCCCACGTCGTCGCCGAACTCCGCGAGCAGATGGCCGACGAAGTCGCGCGAGAGGGCGTAGGCCGCCTCGACGTCGCCGCCGTGGCCGGCGAAGGCGGCGTCGAGGCGGGCGAGCGGCAGCCGGCCGTCGGAGAGCACCGCGAGCGCCACCCGGGCGCGGTCGCCGACGTCGAGCGCCCGGCCCGCCGCCATCGCCAGCCCCTCGTCGAACCAGCGCGGCACCGGCCGGCCGCGGGCGGCCCGGGCGACGAGCACGTGGGCCACCTCGTGCTGGAGGAGCGGCCGCAGGCGGCGGTCCGGCGAGCGGCGCACGCGGGCCGGGAAGAGCGTCACCTCGCCGGTCGCGCCGCGCGCCACGCCCGCGGCCCAGGGGGGTGCGGCGCGGCCGGCGGAGGAGTCGGTCGTCGCGAGAGCGACGCGGATCGGCGGCCCCGGATCGGCCAGGCCGGTGAGGTGCATCCCGGGCAGGAACGCCTCCGGGGGGATTCGCGCCAGCTCGGCGGCCACCCCGGCGAGCTCGGGGGGAGCCGAGATCCGGAGCTCGGGCGGGCGCGGGACCCGGAGGATCTCCGACTCCCGTGCCGTGGCCGTGAGCGCCGGGCCGAGGGCGAGCGCCCCGGCGAGCAGGAGTCGGGTCCGGATCCGGCGCCGCATGCGGTCACTCTACCGGGGCGCGCGGCCCCGGTCCGGGATCGCTTCCGCGCGGGCGCTCAGCGCGGCAGCCGGTCGGCCTTGGCGGCGAGGACGAAGTCGCTCTCGGTGAGGCCGTCGATCTTGTGCGTCCAGATCGCGAGCCGGACCTTGCCCCAGGCGAGGTGGACGTCCGGATGGTGCCCCTCGCGCTCGGCGAGCTCGCCCACGCGGTTGACGAAGGCGAGGGCGGAGACGAAGTCCGGGAAGCCGTACTCCTTCTCCAGGTGGTGATTCTCGACGAGGCGCCAGCCGTTCGGGCCGAGCCGGGCGAGGAGCGCTTCGGCCTCCTCGCGCGGAAGTGGCGGCACGCCGCCCCGGCAGGGGACGCAGACGCCGTCGGCGAGATCGCAGCTTTCCATTCCGGTCCTCCTCTCCCGGCCCGCTGGCCGGCCCGTTCCCTCAGCGGCTACGGCCGGAGTCGGCGCCGCGGATGACGAGCGTCTGCCCCGGCCGGAGGACCGACGAGCGGCCCAGCCGGTTGTCGCGCCGGAGCTGCTCGACCGTGGTGCCGTAACGGCCGGCGATCTGCCAGAGGCTCTCGCCGGAGCGCACCACGTGCTCGCGCGTCTCCCCGGCGCCGACCGCCAGCGCCGGTTCGGCCGCGGCCGCGGTGGGGCGTTCCGCGCGCTCCGGGGCGCCGCCGGAGCGGACCGGCACCGCCAGCCGCTGCCCCACCGAGAGCCGGTGCGCGCTGCGCAGGCGGTTCATCCGCACCAGCGACTCCACGCTCGTGCCGTAGCGGGCCGCGATCGAGGAGAGCGTCTCCCCGCTCCGCACCCGGTGGGTCGCCTGCTCGACGCGGGGCGGCGGGGTGTAGGCCGGCAGCGACTCCAGGCTGGCGAGCAACGGCACCCCCATCTCCGGCGGCACGCGCAGCGGATAGGCACTGCGCGGCGTCGCGGCGCGGCGCAGCTCGGGGTTGAGCTCCTGCAGCGTCCCGGCCGCGAGCCCGAGCTGGCGCTCGATGGCGTCGAGCCGCGTCGAGCGCGCGATCTCGACCGTCTCGAAGGCGAGCGGCGGCGCCGGCTCGGGGAGCGCGAAGCCGTACTTGCCCGGGTCCTCGACGATCGCCAGGGTGGCGAGGAAGCGCGGCACGTAGCGCCGCGTCTCGCGCGGCAGCCGCTCGTAGAGGTCCCAGAACTGGTCGAAGTAGCCCTCCGGCTGCCGCCCGATCTGGCGCAGCACGTTCTGCTCGCCGCAGTTGTAGGCGGCGAGCGCGGTGAGCCAGTCGCCGAGCAGCGCGTGCAGGTCGCCGAGGTAGCCGATCGCCCCCTCGGTCGCCTTCCACGGATCCATCCGCTCGTCGACCCACTCGTTGCGCTCGAGCCCGTAGCGGTAGCCGGTCGAGGCGATGAACTGCCAGAGCCCCAGCGCGCGCGCCGAGGAGAGCGCCCGGTCTTTGAAGCCGCTCTCGACCAGCGGCAGCCAGGAGAGCGCCTCGGGCAGCCCCGCCTCCTGCAGCCGCGCGACGATCATCGGCCGGTAGCGCCCGGAGCGGCGGTAGGCGTCGAGGAAGAAGGCCCGTTCGGGGCCCTGGAAGCTCCGGATCTCGCGCTCCACCTCGGCGTTGACGACGCGCGGGATCGACCGTTCGGCGTCGCCCACCAGGCGGCGGCGCGCGGCGTGGATCTCGACCACGCGGCGGGCGATCAGCAGCCGCAGATTCTCTTTCTCCTGCGCCGCGAGAGCGTCCCCGTTCGCCTGTACCCGGGCCATGAGCTCGTAGGCGCGATCGAGGGCGGCGAGCGCGAAGTCGCTCTCGCCCGCCTCGAAGAGCGCCTGCGCCTCCTCGAAGGCCGCGAGCGACTGCTGCAGGAGCGCCGCGCTCTCCGAGTCGTCCGCCGCGACCTCGGCGGCGGCGAGCTCGTCGACCACCTCCTCGGTCGGCAGCTCGGCGAGCGGCTCGGCGATCTCGACGGGAGCCTCCGCCGGAGCCGCGGGCGCGCCGGGCGGCGTCTCCGCGGCGCTCGCGGCCGGAGGCGCCGGCGGCGCGGGCGCGGCGATCGGTTGCGGGCCGGCCGGGGCCCCCGGGGTCACCGCCGGCTGGCTGGCGCAGCCGCCGGCCCAGAGAGCTGCGGCGCAGAGGAGGGCGAGCGCCGTCGCGTTCGTCGGAAGCGCCACCGCTAGCCCTCGCGTCCCTTCCGCTGCAGCCGCTCGACCAGGGCGCGGAGCGCGGCCTGCGTCTCCTCGCCGAACCAGTCCTCGACGAAGCGGTCGCGGACCGCCTCCGCGCGCTCGTCGCAGGCGGCCACGAGCCGCTCCCGGCAGAGCTCTCGGGTGCGGAGCATCGGGCCGCGCGGCAGCGCGAGGAGGCTCCTGCACCACGCCACGGCGCGCGGCACGACCTCGTCGGCCGGGGCGAGCTCGTCGACCAGCCCGCAGGCCAGTGCCTCGGCCGCCGGGAGCAGCGTCCCCGCCACGGCCAGCTGCGCCGCCCGCCCGGCCCCCACCCGCTCGGCGAGCGCGGCGAGGAGCGGGGACGGCAGGCCGATGCCGACCTGCACCTCGTTGAGGCCGATCCGGAACTCCCCCGCGGCCATCACCCGGCGGTCGCAAAAGAGCGCCAGCACCGCGCCGCCGGCCGGGCTGTGGCCGCTCACGGCCGCGGCGATCGGCACCCGGCAGGCGGCGATCGTGCGCAGGAGCGCGAAGAAGTCGCGGACGACCTCCTCGAGCGCCGGCCGCGCGAGCGCGAGCAGCTCGGGTACGTCGAGCCCGCCGGAGAAGATCCCGGGGGCCCCGGAGAGGACCAGCGCCTCGGCGCCGAGCGCTCCCTCCTCGATCGCGTCGCGCAGCGCGGCGATCAGCGCTGGCGAGAGCGCGTTGACAGGCGGTCGGGCCAGCCGCAGCTCCAGGAGCTTGCCGTGTTCGTGGCGTTCGAGCATCGCGCGCCTCCTTTCGGGAATCGTACCAGCGCTCGGTTCAGCTCGTGGGCGGTCCGTCGCCGCTCCGTTTGCGGTAGCGCACCCGCACCAGCGAGGCGGCCACGGCCACGGCGAGGATCCCCGCCACGACCCCGAGCGAGACCGCCGCCGAGATCTTGTAGAGGTCGGCCACCAGCATCTTCACGCCGACGAAGACGAGCACCGCGGCCAGGCCGGGCTTGAGGTACTCGCACTCCTGCATCACCCCGGCGAGGACGAAGTAGAGGGCGCGCAGGCCGAGGATCGCGAAGACGTTCGAGGTGTAGACGATGAACGGATCGAGCGTCACCGCGAAGATCGCCGGGATCGAGTCGACTGCGAAGAGCAGATCGCAGAGCTCGACGAAGACGAGGACCAGCAGCAGCGGCGTGGCGAGGCGCCGCCCGCCCTCGCGCACGAAGAAGCGCTGTCCGTGGTACCCCTGCGAGACCGGCATCAGGCGGCGGAGGAGGCGCAGCACCGGGTTCTTCTCCGGCTCGAGGCCGCGATCCGGGGCGAGCACCATCTTCACGCCGGTCACGACGAGGAAGGCGCCGAAGAGGTAGATCACCCAGTGGAAACGGGTGAGCAGCGCGGTCCCGGCGAAGATGAAGGCGGCGCGCAGCACCAGCGCCCCGAGGATCCCCCAGAAGAGGACCCGGTGCTGGTAGGCCCGCGGCACCGCGAAGTAGCCGAAGAGGACGACGAAGACGAAGATGTTGTCGACCGAGAGCGACTTCTCGATCAGGTAGCCGGTGAGGAACTCCATCCCCTTCTGGGGACCGAGGAAGTGCCAGATCCCACCGGCGAAGAGCAGCGCGAGGGCGATCCAGACCGCGGTCCAGGTGGCGGCTTCGCGCAGCGAGACCACGTGCGCCCGCCAGTGGAAGACCCCCAGGTCGAGGGCCAGCATCGCGAGGATGAAGAGGTTGAAGCAGATCCAGGTGGTGAGTGAGGCCGTTCCCATCCGCTCGGGCTCCCGGCGCCGTGCCCCGCCGCCGCGGGGTACCACGCCCGTCCGTGTCGCGGTGGTCTCGCCGGGATCGGACGATCCTGGGGGGTCCGGGGGCTCTCGCCCCGTGTTGACGGCCCGCCCGCCCGGGCCGCACGGCCCGGGCGACTACTCCCCACCTCGGTCGGCATCCTACCCCGGAAGCGGGGCGGGTGCCGGATCCCTCACTCGCCGAGCAGCGCGAGCATCGATTCGAGATCGGAGAGCTTCTCGCGCGGCGCGCCCCTCCGGGCGCCGCGGGCGACCTCCACGTCGTCGAGCCGCTTCCAGTCGGAGAAGCCGACCACCTGCACGCCGCGGCCGGCGAGCAGCTCGTCGATCGCCGGGCGTGGCGGCAGCGCCGCTGCCGGTATCTGGCCCGTGCGCCAGTCGGCGAGCATCCGCTCGACCACCTCGGCCGAGCCCCCCTTGTGCGAGCCGATGAGCCCCTGCGGGCCGGTGCGCGCCCAGCCGACCACGTACTCGCGAGGGACGATCTCCCGCGTCTCCGGATCGCAGACCCGGCCCTCGACGTTGGCGATCACCCGCGCCTTCGGGTCGAACGGGACGCCCGGGATCGGCTCGCCGGCGTAGCCGATCGCGGCCAGCACGAGCCCGGCCTCGAGCGTCTCGGTCTCCCCGGTCGGCCGCGCCGCCACCGATCCGTCGGACCGCGCCTCGAGCCGGTTGCGTGCGACGACGAGGCCCCGGACCCGCTCCTCGTCGTCGACGAGGATCTCCACCGGGGAGACGCCGAAGCGGAGGTGGAGCACCCGCCCCGCCCCTCGCCGCGGGCGGGCGGCGAACTCCCGGAGCAGCTCGAGGTTGCGGGCGCGCGACGCCGACTCGGCGACCGCGGCGGCGCTCGCCGAGTCGAGCTCGAGCGCGGCCGGATCGACGACGATGTCGACGTCCGTGAGCTCGCCGAGCTCCTTGAGCTCCTGCGGGGTGAAGGCGGCCTGCGCGGGACCGCGGCGGCCGAGCATCCAGACCTCGCGGACGCGGCTCTCGCGCAGCGCCGCGAGGGCGTGGCCGGCGAGGTCGGTGGCGGCGAGCTCGTCGGGGGTGCGCAGCAGGATGCGCGTCACGTCCACCGCGACGTTGCCGTTGCCGACCACGACCGCGCGCTCGGTATCGAGGCGGATGCGCGCCTCGCGGAAGTCGGGGTGCCCGTTGTACCAGCCGACGAAGACGGCCGAGGGGGTCGAGCCGGTGACCCCTTCGCCGGGGATGCCGAGCCGGCGATCGGCCTCGTTGCCGGTCGCGTAGACGATCTGGTGGTAGTGCGCCCGCAGGTCGTCGACCAGCAGATCGCGGCCGAGCTGGACGTTGCCGAGGAAACGGAAGCTCGGCCGCGCCGCGGTGCGCTCGTAGATGCGGGTGACGGACTTGATCTTCTGATGATCCGGCGCCACCCCGCCGCGCACCAGCCCGTACGGGGTCGGCAGGCGGTCGAAGAGGTCGACCTCGGCGGCGGTCTCGGGACTGCGCAACAGCGTCTCGGCGGCGTAGAAGCCCGCCGGCCCGGAGCCGACGACGGCGACACGCAGCGGAACCTGGGTCTGCTCACTGGTCATGATGGGCTCCCCTTTTCGGGCCGGGCTCGGGAGAGGCGTGCCCTCCCCCGCCCGCCGCGCAACGCACACCGGGAAGCGTATCCCAGCGGAGCCGGAGAGAGGCGGGCCGCCGGTGCCGGAATGGAGGTCTCAGTAGTAGGTGCCCTTGGTCCGGTAGTTCTCCCGGCGCTCGGCGGCGATGGACCGCGCGACCTGTTCGAAAACGGGCCGATCCTCCAGGTAGAGGCGGTGCCACTCCTGAATCTGTCGCGGATAGACGACGGTCGGCGACCCCTTGGCCAGCTCCGCGAAGAGGTACTCCATCGCCTCCTCCACGCTGACGACGTCGTCGGGCAGCTTCTCGAGGCCCCGGAAGATGTTCGTGGCGATGTTCCCGGGGTTGAAGGTGCTGAACCGGAGCCCTTCGGATTCGAGCTCGTAGCGCAGCGACTCGGACATGCTGATGACCGCGCTCTTGGACGCCGCGTACACCGCCTGGTACGCCACCGGCATGAGCCCCGCCGCCGAGCCGGTGCTGACGATGTGCCCGCTGCGCTGCGCGCGCATGATCGGGATGGCGGTGTAGGTGCCGTAGATGACGCCCATCAGGTTGAGGTTCACGATGAACTTCCAGATGTCGAACGTCACCTGCTCGGTGGGGACGGTCATCCCCACCCCGGCGTTGTTGAAGAGGAAGTCGAGGTGTCCCGCGTGATCCCTGGCGCTCAGGACGAGCCGTTCCACCTGCGCGAGCTCGGTGACGTCGGTCGGGACCGCGAAGACCTTTCCCGGGTGGTCGCGCTCGAGCCGCTGCGACTCGTCGGCGAGCCGCTTCTCGTCGAGATCGCCCATGAAGACGGCCTTGGCCCCGCAGGCGAGCAGCTTCTCGACCATGCCCAGGCCGATCCCCGAGGCGGCGCCCGTCACCACCGCCACCTTGTCCCGGTAGTACTCGTTCATCGCATCACTCCTCTCGCAGCTCCCGCGCGAGATCGCCGCGCAGGTTGGTTGCCAGCTTCGTGTACAGGCACTCGCGGTACTCGAGCACCGGCAGGTCCGCGAGCGCGTTGACGACGGCGGCCTGCGCGGGATTGAACTGCGGCTCCGCCTTCGTCCAGGCGATCCGACCGCGTGCCCGGCTGCCCGAGAGGTAGGTCGCGTCCACCGGATAGAGGGTGGCGTGCGACAGGGCCGCACCCGGGCGTCCGATATTGGGGATGTAGCGCCATCCCAGCTGGTTGATCCGGCTCGCGGCGCTCTTCGCGGTCAGCTCCTGGTCGGTGAGCGCCGCCTCCAGATCGAGCGCCAGCTCCAGGAAGACGCGGCCTTCGTGGCTCGCGTGGACCGTGACCCGCTCGCCGAGCACGTGGTGGTCCGGGATCTCGGCGAAGATCTTGGGCATCCCCGTCTCCTCGCGGCCGCCGAGGATCGGCGCGGTCTTGTTCTCCCAGATCACCAGCACGTAGGCGCCCTCGACCCCGGAGGCGCGGTGCCGGACCGGCGTCATGAAGGCGATGAGCGAGTAGTAGCCCCCACCCATCCAGTGGATGCCGCTGCATTTCTGGTAGCCGACGTCCACCACCGGCGCGAGCAGCTCGAACGCGGCGGGCACGTACTGCAGGAGCCGGTCCCGGTCGGTCCGGTAGCCGATGTTGATCGCCGTGACGTCGTCGTACCGGAGGTTCTGCAGCCCACTGCCCGGGACGCCGCTGAAGTGCACCGGCATGCGATACGAGTACCGATCGTCGAATACGAACACGCGGACTCCTTTCCTCAGTTGCCGGCTTCGGCGCGCAGCATCTCCGCCCGCATCCGGTCGACGGCGACGACGATGTACAGCAGGTAGAGGAGGACGCAGCCGTTGAGAAAGAGCACCACCCCCACCACGAGCCCGGGCAGCAGGCCGGCGACGAAGACCGACAGGCCGAAGAGGATCGTCGTGAGGTTCAGGGCGAGCTGCGTCACGGTGAGCCGCTTCAGGATCGGAGGCACCTCGCCGGGCGGCTTCGGGGCCTTCTGCCGCCGGGGCGCCGAGAGCTGCCAGAGCCCGAGCAGGCCGCCCGCGATGTTGAGCAGACCGACGAAGATCATCAGCGGCTGGACGAGCAGATCCGGAACGATGCAGGAGACGATCCCGAGCGCCGCGAACACCATCCCGAGCGAGACCACCGGCCCGGAGCGCGGGAACGTCCCGACCGGCGTGTCGCCCGTCGCCAGCAGCTTGAGGGCGAGGAGCACGACCAGCACGCCGACCTGGGCGCTGCCCGCGAACGGGAGCAGCCCCAGGTTGACCGGGACGAGCAGCGCCCCCAGGAGGAGGAGCAGGACGCCGGTGAAGAGGATCAGGACCTGGTCGGTGGAGAGGGATACGCCGCGATCGCGGGGTCGCGCCGCCTCGGGGTACTCCCGGTAGACCTCGTTGAGGACGGCGGCGAGGTAGACGACCGCCGCGCCGAAGCCGAGGACCGCTCCCGCCGTCGCGTGCGGGGAGAGCAGGTCTTTGCGCAGGACGAGCGTCCCGGCGAGCATCGACATCCCGTAGACCGCCAGGCACGCCACGCTCAACCGGGGGAAGAGCGTGCCGCCCAGGCGCATCCAGGTCCGCAGCTTGTCGCTGGCAAGGAGCATGCGGACGAGCAGGATCAGACCTCCCGGGGCGAGACAGAGAAAGACCAGCAGCCGGGGAAGCCAGGTCAGGGTGTCCGGGATGAAGCTGGCAAACAGGCCGACGACCCCGATCGCCACACCGGCGACGATCAGCGGGACCGACCGGCCCAGCTCGCCGAACGGAGTCTTTCCCAGGGTCGTGATCTGCAGCGAGAAGACGACCAGGAGCAGCCCGTAGAGGCCGTTCTCGTAGTAGGGGAGCTTCCCGGATTGGACCGCAAAGAGCAGCGCGCCGGCGATCAGCAGCGCCGCGCCGGCGATGAGCAGGAAGACGACCTCCAGCGCGGCGATCGGCCCCGCGGGCGAGCCTGCGACCCCCTCGCGAGACCGCGCCGGGGCTTCCGGCGAGGGGCCGTCGGGCTCAGCGTCAGCGCTCTCGACCACCGGCGGGGATCATACTCCTACCGGCGGGCGTGGCTGGCTCAGCGAGCCGTTCGCCTCGCCTCTTCCGCGCGGAGGAGACGCGCCGCCAGCGTCAGGGCATCGACGGGCCAGAAGCGCTCGGGCCGGGGCTGGTGGACTCCGGCGCGTCCCACCGCGGGCCGGCAGGCGAGCAGGGTGGCGACCCACCGCGCCGGGACCGCGGCGCGGCCGTGGACCGCGCCGAGCAGCGCGCCGCAGATGGCGGCGTTGGTGTCGGTGTCGCCACCCCGCATGACGGTGTCCACCACCCCCGCCTCCAGACTCTCCGCGTGCAGCAGCTGCCAGAGCGCGTTGCGGAAGGCGGTCAGGACCCACCCCTGCCGGTCGAGGTAATCCGAAGGCGGCGACGTGGCGGCTCCCCGGGTCGCCTCGCGGACGCTCTCGGCCACCCGCATCTCGTCCGCCCAGGTCACGATCTGGCGATAGAGATCCGGCGAGTCGCAACCCTGATGGATCGCCCGGGCGATGGCCAGAACGTAGAGCGCGTTGGCCTGCTGGCAGACCGGGTGGGGGTGGGTGAGCGCCGCGTCCCGCCGCGCCCAGGTGGCGACCAGCGCCGGCTCCCGGCCGGCGCCGAAGATGCCGAGCGGGCTCGCCCGCATCAGCGCGCCGTTCGCCTGGCTGTCTGAGCGGGGACGTCCACGCAGGCCGGCGGCGACCGTCCGGCCGCAGTCGAAGGGTCCGGAGTCGAGCCAGGAGAGATAGGCGCGGCGGGCGGCATCCGGTTCGTAGCGCCCCTGCGCGGCAAGCAGGCGGGCGAGCGTGAGCGCCATCTCGGAGTCGTCGGTGGGCTGGCCGGCGAGGGTGTTCCAGACGCCCCCGTCGGCGAGCTCGCGCACCCCGTCCGGGTACTCCCCCCGGATCTCGGCCGGGGTCCGGAACTCGACCAGGCTGCCGAGCGAATCGCCCGCGAGCTGGCCGAGCAGACAGCCCTGGGCGCGGGCCAGCGCCCCGCTCGCGAGCGGACTCCGAGCCATCGTGCGATCGCCTCCTTCCCACGCCCGGAAGCGGGCGGCGGTGCGGATCCTGAGCCGCGCTGCCGACAGGAGCTGTCAGCGCCGCCGTGAGACACGGGAAACACAGACGACGAGACCCCGAGAGGCTCACCCCTCGGGGTCTCGCAGCGACGAATGACCGCCGCAACCGGCGGATCGAGATCTGGCTCCTGGGGAGGGATTTGAACCCCCGACCAATCGGTTAACAGCCGATCGCTCTACCGCTGAGCTACCCAGGATCGGGCCCCGGCGCGCCGGGGAGGTCGATCTTACGGGGTGGCCCGACGCTCTGGCAAGGGCGCGGACCGGAGGCCGGCTTCAGAGCGTCGTGTCGAGAAACGGCTTGAGCTTCACCGCGCGGGTCGGGTGGCGCAGCTTGCGCAGCGCCTTCGACTCGATCTGCCGGATCCGCTCCCGGGTGACGTTGAACGAGCGGCCGACCTCCTCGAGGGTGTGCTCCGAGCCGTCGCCGACCCCGAAGCGCATCCGCAGGACGAGCTCCTCGCGCGGGGTGAGCGTCTTGAGCACCCGCCCGGTCTGCTCGCGCAGGTTCGTGGCGATCACCTGCTCGAGCGGCGAGATCGCGCTCTTGTCCTCGATGAAGTCGCCGAGATGGGAGTCCTCCTCCTCGCCGATCGGGGTCTCGAGCGAGATCGGCTCCTGCGCGATCTTCATGATCCGCCGCACCTTGGAGGCGGGCAGGTCCATCCGCTCGCCGATCTCCTCGGCGGTGGGCTCGCGCCCGAGCTCCTGTACGAGCGAGCGGCTGGTGCGGGTGAGCTTGTTGATCGTCTCGATCATGTGCACCGGGATGCGGATCGTGCGGGCCTGGTCGGCGATGGCGCGGGTGATCGCCTGCCGGATCCACCAGGTGGCGTAGGTCGAGAACTTGTAGCCGCGGCGGTACTCGAACTTCTCCACCGCCTTCATCAGGCCGATGTTCCCCTCCTGGATCAGGTCGAGGAACTGCAGGCCGCGGTTGGTGTACTTCTTGGCGATCGAGACCACGAGCCGGAGGTTGGCGACGATCAGCTCCTCCTTGGCCTGCTCGCACATCCACTCCCCTTCGCGGATCTTGCGGATCGTCTCGGCCACCTGCTCGTGCTTCGTGCCGTAGCGCTCCTCGATCTCCGCCAGGCGCGCGCGGTACTTGTCGATCCGCCGCCGCTGCAGCTCGCGCAGCTCCTTGATCGACTCCCGCTCCGACGCGGTCACGGCGCGGCGGATGCTCTGCTCGAGCGCCGAGAACTCCCGGTCGAGGTTCTTGAGGTAGTCGACGAGCCGGTTGCGGGTCTGGAGCGAGTAGTCGATGGAGCGGATCTCCTGCGAGATCTTCCCCACCACCCGGTCCACCTCGCGCTCGAACTCCTGGTACCGCTCGCCGCCCACCTTGTACCGCTTCTGCTGGCGGCGCAGCTTGGCGACCTCCTGGTCGTAGGCCGCGATCTGCTCGAAGATCTTCAGGTTGCGCTGGATCCGGTCGTCCGCCTTCGGGTCGAGCGGCTCGTCGGGGTCGCCGCTCGCCATCAGCTCGCGCAGCACCCCCTTGTCCTTCTGCGCCAGCTCGTTGAGGCGCAGCAGCTCGCGCAGCACCACCGGGTTCTCGCAGAGCGCCTCGTAGGTGAGCCACTCGCCCTTCTCGATCCGCTTGGCGATCTCCACCTCGCCGTCGCGGTCGAGCAGCGGCACGGTGCCCATCTCGCGCAGGTACATCCGGACCGGATCGTTGGTCTTCTCGTGCTCCTCGAGGGTGAACTCGACCGCCTCCTCGGCCTCCTTGCGGTCGAAATCGCCGATCGGCGCCGACTCCACCTCCTCCCGGTTCATGTACCGGTCGGGGCGGTCGATCACCTCGAGACCGAGATCCGTGAAACGCTGATAGAGCTCGTCGACCTCGTCCGGAAGGCTCATCACCTCCTCGGGCAGCAGGTCGTAGATCTCGTCGTAGAGCAGGTACCCCTTGCCCTTGCCGAGCTCCACGAGCTGGCGCACGGAGACGTACTTCTCTTCGATCTGCAACACTCGCGATGCGGTCACGCGGTCGCTCCTCGACGTCCGGCGGTTCGGCGGCGGGCTGCCGCAACGGCGGGGGCCGTCCCGCTCATCGCGGGCCGGGCCCCTGGTTGCGCGGCTGGAGGGAGTGCAGGGCGCGGTTGAGCTGGTCGCGTTCGCTCAGGAGGGCGTCGAGGCGGGCAGGTTCACCCTGCCGGACTGCCTCGCGGATCTCGTTGGCCAACTCCCGCAGTCTCTGTCTCTGCCAGCGGCGATTGAGATTGCCGAGCAACTCCCGAAGCCGACCCCCGGCCTCGGGAGAATCTTTCCTTTCTAGCAGAAGACGGGCCAGCCGATCAACCTCGGGGCCCGCGACGGCCACCGCCGCGAGCACCTG
>JAAYLR010000064.1 GCA_012521815.1 Acidobacteriota bacterium | reverse complement strand
GGCCGGAACCGATATCGTCGGCGCCGTCATGGATCTCGATGCCGCGACTCCGATCCGCAGCGGCGCCGGGCGCGGGGGCGGCCCGCGGGAGCCGCTCACCGTGGTGCTCACCGGCGCGGAGTGCACCGGCAAGACGAGCCTCGCGGCGCACCTGGCCGCCCGGTTCGCGCTCTCCTGGGTGCCGGAGGCGGCGCGCCGGTACGCCGAGCGCGTCGCCCGCGAGCTGACCGCCGAGGACGTCGAGCCGATCGCCCGCGAGCACCTCCGGCTCGCCGAGGCGGCGCGGGCACAGGGCGGGCCGCTGCTGCTTCTCGACACCGACCTCGTGAGCACGGTGGTCTACGCCCGGCAGTATTACGGTGCCTGTCCGGAGTGGATCGGGCGGGCGGCGCGGGCCCGGCGGGCCGACCTCTACCTGCTCCACCGCCCCGACATCCCCTGGATCCCCGAGCCCGGGGTGCGCGCCGACACCGACCAGCGCCCGGCGCAGGACGCCGCGTTCCGGGAGCTGCTCGACGGCCTCCGGGTGAGCTGGATCGAGATCCGGGGCGGCCGCGAGGAGCGGGAGCGCCGCGCCGCGGCCGCGATCCGCGGGCTGCTCGCGGCTTTCGGCCTCCCGGGCTGGTAGGCTCGCGGCACCATGCGCACGGTACGGATCGCCAACGGACAGGGCTTCTGGGGAGACAACGTCGACGAGCCGCTGCGGCTCCTGGAAGGGGGGCCGATCGACTACCTCGGGATGGATTACCTCGCCGAGGTCACGCTGTCGATCATGATGCGGCAGAAGCTGAAGAACCCCGCGGCCGGCTACGCCACCGACTTCCTCGACTTCGCGCGCCGGGCGCTGCCCCTGCTCGTGGCGAAGGGGGTGAAGGTGGTCACCAACGCCGGCGGCCTCAACCCCCGCGCCTGCCGGGAGCGGGTCTTCGAGATCGCCCGGTCGCTCGGGCTCTCGGGGCTGAAGGTCGGGGTCGTCGAGGGGGACGACCTGCTCGCGCGGCTGCCGGCGCTCGTCGCCGCCGGTCACGAGCTGAAGAACATGGACAGCGGGGCGCCGCTCGCGCCGCTCCTCGACCGGGTCACCTCGGCCAACGCCTACCTCGGCGCCCGGCCGGTGGCCGAGGCGCTCGCCGGCGGGGCGCAGATCGTCCTCTGCGGCCGGGTGACCGACACCGCGCTCGCGCTCGGGCCGCTCGTCCACGAGTTCGGCTGGGCCGCCGACGACTGGGACCGCCTCGCGGCGGGCACCGTCGCCGGGCACATCCTGGAGTGCGGCGCGCAGTCGACCGGCGGCAACTTCACCCGCTTCTGGGAGGTCCCCGACCTCTGGAACGTCGGCTACCCGATCGCCGAGGTGGCGGCCGACGGCAGCTTCACGGTCACGAAGCATCCGGGCACCGGCGGGCTGGTGACGGTCGACACCGTCGCCGAGCAGCTCGTCTACGAGATGGGCGACCCGACGACCTACATCACCCCGGACGTGGTCGCCGACTTCACCACGATCCGCCTCGCGCCGGCGGGGGCGGACCGGGTGGCGGTCGCGGGCGTCCGCGGCCGGCCGCAGACGCCGTTCCTGAAGGTCTCGGCCTCCTACCTCGACGGCTACAAGGCGGCCGGGCAGGTGACGGTCTCCGGGCCGCGGGCGGTGGAGAAGGCGCGGCTCGCGGCCGAGATCGTCTGGAAGCGGCTGGAGCGCGCCGGGATCCGCTTCCCCGAGAGCGCGCGGCAGGTCGAGCTGCTCGGCGCTGGCGCGGTGCTGCCGGGGATCCTCACCGCCGACGCCGCCGAGGTGCCGGAGGTGGTCCTCCGGCTCGCGGTGCGCGACGGCGACCGGGCGCGGGTCGACCGGTTCGGCAAGGAGATCGCTCCGCTCGTGACCGCCGGCCCGCCGGGGGTCACGGGGTTCGCGGGCGGGCGGCCGAAGGCGCAGGAGGTGGTCGCCTACTGGCCGGCGCTGCTCGCCCGGGAAGAGGTCGAGTCCCAGCTGACGGTTTCGGTGGAGGAGGTCTGACGATGCGCGTGAAGCTGGCCCGGATCGCCCACGCCCGCTCCGGCGACAAGGGGGACGCGAGCAACGTCGGCCTCGTCGCGACGAGCCCGGAGGCGTACGAGCTGCTCCGGCGGGAGGTCACGCCGGAGCGGGTGCGCGCCCACTTCGCGGAGGTCTGCCGCGGCGAGGTGGAGCGGTTCGAGGTGCCGAACCTCCTCGCCCTCAACTTCCTCCTCCACGACGCGCTCGGCGGCGGCGGCACCGCGAGCCTCCTGACCGACGCGCAGGGGAAGACGCACGGGCAGGGGCTGCTCGAGATGGAGATCGAGGTGCCGGAGGAGCTGCTCGGGTGAGCGCTCCCGCGCCGGTCGAGGTGCATCGCGACGGAGCGATCGTCCGGATCGTGCTCGCCGACCCGGCGCGCGCCAACGCCCTCTCGCCGGCGATGGTCGCGGCGCTCGGCGACCTCTTCGCCCGCGACTGGCGGGCCGAGGGGGTGCGGGCGCTCCTGCTCGCGGGCGCCGGGCGGCACTTCTCGGCGGGCGCCGATCTCGCGCACCTCGCCTCGCTCCAGGAGGCGACGCCGGAGGCGAACCGGCGCGACTCGGAGGCGCTGCGGGCGCTCTTCGAGTCGCTCCTCCGGCAGGAGGTGCTCACCGTCGCGCTCGTGCACGGCGCCTGCGTCGCCGGCGGCTGCGGGCTCGCGACCGCGTGCGACTTCGTTGTCGCCGCCGAGGGGGCGACCTTCCAGTACACCGAGGTGCGGATCGGCTTCGTGCCGGCGCTCGTGGCGACCTTCCTCCCGCTGCGGGTGCGGGGGAGCGACCTGCGCGAGCTGCTCCTCCATCCGCGGCCGCTCGCGGCGCCGGAGGCGCTCGCCATCGGCCTCGTGAACCGGGTGGTGCCGGCGGCCGAGCTGGCGAGCGCCGGCCTCGCGCTCGCCGACGAGATCCTCGCGGCGGCCTCGTCCGAGGCGATCGCGCGCACGAAGCGGCTCCTGCTCGACCTCGCCGGGCAGCCGCTCGCCACCCGGCTCGACCTCGCGACGGCGGCGAACGCCGAGGCACGGGCGACCGCCGACTGCCGGCGCGGGATCGCCACCTTCCTCGCCGACAAGCGGACCCCGGACTGGCGGCGATGAGCCCGCGGCGTCTCGTCCTCTTCGACATCGACGGCACCCTGCTGCTCTGCGGCGGGCAGGCGAAGCCGCTCTTCGCGGCGGCGATGGAGGCGACGTTCGGCACCGCCGGGGCGATCGACTCGTACGACTTCTCCGGCCGCACCGATCCGCAGATCGTCGTCGACCTCGCGCTCGGCGCGGGGATCGAACCGGAGGCCGCGATGGCCGGCGTGCCGCGGGTGCGCGACCATTACCTCGCCCGTCTCGCCGGGGCGCTCCGCGCCGAGGAGATGCGGCTGATGCCGGGGGTCGGGGAGCTGGTGGCGGCGCTCGCCGCGAGCGGCGAGGTGGCGCTCGGCCTCCTGACCGGCAACTGGGAGCGGGGGGCGCGGATCAAGCTCGCGCCGTTCGATCTCAACCGGTACTTCCCGTTCGGGGCGTTCGGCGACGATCAGCTCCACCGCCGCGGCCTGCCGCCGGTCGCCTGGCGGGAGGCGGCCCGCCACACCGCCCGCGACTTCGCGCCGGAGGAGACGCTGATCGTCGGCGACTCGCTGCTCGACATCGACTGCGCCCACGCGCACGGGGCGCGGGTGCTCGCGGTGGCGACCGGCTGGACCTCGGCCGCGGCGCTGCGCGCCGCCGGGGCGGACTGGGTGGTGGACGATCTCGCCGGCGCCCGCGACCTCGCGGCCGCGACCGGCGGGGCGTTCTAGCCGCGCGCGAGCGGCAGCCCGCGCCGCTCCCACTCGGCGATCCCGCCGGGGACCTCGACGACCCGCGACAGCCCGCGCGCGCGGAGCGCGAGCGCGACCCGCCGCCGGTTGGCGTCGGCGGGGCCGGCGCCGATCACGAAGACCTCGGCCGCCTGGGTGAGCTCCGGCGGCAGGGCGCCGGCCGGGAGCTCCGCGAGCCGCACCGAGCCGGCGATCCGCCCGCTCGCGAACGCCGCCGCCGGCCGCACGTCGACCACCACACACGGCGGATACGCCGCCTCGAGCCGCGCCGCGAGCGCCGCCGCATGCGTCTGGAAGAGAAACGGTCCGAAGTGGGTGTCGGTGGTCACGGAAAGCGCGGTTTCGGGCATGGCGGTCCCTGCGGGTGGAAAGGGAGCGCGGCCGCGGGGCGCGGCCGCGCCCGGGGGCTCAGGCGTTGTACGAGGAGCCGCAGCCGCAGCTGCCGAGGTTGCGCGGGTTGTCGATCTTGAAGCCGCGGCCGCGGTGGTCGTCGATGAAGTCGATCGTGACGTCGTCGAGGTAGCGGGCGGAGATCGGATCGACCCGGACGGTCAGGTCGCCGTACTGCTGGGCGATGTCGCCCTCGCGGGTCTCGTCGTCGAAGTTGAGGGCGAACTGGAAGCCGCTGCAGCCGCCGCCCATGACGGCGATCCGCAGCGCGTGGGAGGCGTCGATCCCCTCCTGGTCGCGGGTGGCGAGGATCATCTCGACCGCCTTCGGGGTGATGGTGAGCAGGAGCGGATCGGCAGCGGGAGCCGGCTGGGTGGCCGGGGTCTGGAGCTCGGACATCGGTTTCCTCCTTCGGGGGTGAGAACCGGCGCCGCCGGCCCTTTCTTCCCGTGGCGGCGACCATATGGGCTCCCGCGGGGCGGGTCAACCGGCGGCGCCCGCGGGCCGGGGGCGCGGCGGGCGCCGAGGCGATATCTTCACCGTTCGGAAAGGGAGCGACGGCATGCACAGAGGGCAGGAGGGCGCGGGTCAGATCGAGGTCATCGCCGGGGGGATGTTCTCGGGCAAGAGCGAGGAGCTGGTGCGGCGGGTGCGCCGCGCGCTCATCGCCCGGCAGCGGGTGCAGGTCTTCAAGCCGCTCGTCGACGATCGCCACGAGGCCGACCTGGTGGTCACCCGCGACCGGCGCGAGCTCGCCGCCCTCTCGGTGGCCGACTCCGCGGCGCTGCGCGCGGCGCTCTCCCCGGACGTCCAGGTGGTCGGCGTCGACGAGGCGCAGTTCTTCGACGCCGGGCTCGTCGACCTCGCGATGGAGCTGGCCGACCGCGGGGTGCGGGTGATCCTCGCGGGGCTCGACCAGGACTTCCTCCGGCGGCCGTTCGGGCCGATGCCGGCGCTGCTCGCGGTGGCCGAGCAGGTGGACAAGATGCACGCGGTCTGCGTGGTCTGCGGCGGCCCGGCGCACTACAGCCAGCGGATCGCCGGCGGCGCCGATCAGGTGCAGGTGGGCGACGTGGAGGCGTACGAGGCCCGCTGCCGGCGCTGCTACGCGCCGTTCGTCCCGCCGCGCTGAGCGCCGGGGTGCGTCGGGCGGTTCTCCGCGCCGGAAGTCAAATCGCAGTCATCAGATCGGAAATCCTGTAGGATCTCTCTGCGATGGCGGGCAGGGAACGGACCCCGCTCGCCATCGGGAGATGGTTCGAAGGAGGTCGCGATGACGAAGAGATGGGTGTTCGGGGTTCTCGTTCCGTTCGTGCTGCTCATGGCGCTGGCGTGCGGCAAGGGCGCGCCCACCGGGACGGAGGAGGTGCCGAAGGCGGAGCCGCCCGCCGCGGCCGCCGAGCCGGTCCCGGCGGAGGCACCGGAGGTGGAACCGGCGGCCGCCGCCGAGCCGGCGCCGGCCCGGGAGCGCGCGGAGTATCTGGGAGAAGGCGTCATCCTCGCGGGTCTCAAAGAGGCGGACTTCACGACGAGCGGTCCCTATTACGTGAGCTTCTACCCCGCGACCGTGCTGACCGAACCGTCCGAGGCCACGAAGCAGGAGGGGAAGGTGCGGCTGCGGGACAAGGACGAAGAGGCCTGGACCGCTCTCATCGTCAGGAGCCGTCCCGCCGAGAGAGGGGATCTGCAGGTCGGGGCGCTCGTGCTGGCGGATTTCTACGATGCGACCGAGCCGAAGGACGAGGAGAGCCTGCGCGCGATCAGCCCGTGGCATCTCTGGCGGGTCAAGGATCTCTCGAACCTGCACAAGGAGATGGTCGTCCTCACCCGGTGGGACGGCTACTGGAGTCGATGGAAGGAGAAGGAGGACCATCTCCTGAACCTGCGGATCCCGGAGAGTGAGATTCCGTTGGAGCTGAAGGATCTCGATCTCTGATCCCGCCGGGTTCTCCACGGTCAGCGGCCGAGCCGTCCGCCTGCCCTGCTCCGGGCGGGAGCGACGGCTCGGCCGCTTCTCTTTTCTCCCTCTGAGAGTGGCGCAAGGCGTCGTGCCGGGCGGCCGGCGCGTGGTCTCCCGGTAGGAAAATCGGTATGATTCTCCTACCATGGCCGGCCTCGAACGGATCACCCTCGCCATCGACTCGGACCTCCTCTCCCGCTTCGACCGCCTGCTCGCGGCGCGGGGGCTCGGGAACCGGTCGGAGGCGGTGCGGGATCTGATCCGGGCCCGGCTGGTGGAGGAGGAGCGGAGCACCGGCCGGAAGGAGGTGGTCGGGAGCCTCACGCTGCTCTACGACCACGAGCAGCGCGAGCTCTCCGACCGGCTCGTCGAGGCCGGGCACCACCACCACGGGGCGCGGGTGCTCGCGACGCTCCACGTCCATCTCGACGAGCGGCTCTGTCTCGAGCTGCTCGCGCTGCGCGGCACGCCGGCCGAGCTGCGGCTCTTCGCCGACGCGCTGCTCGGCCTCAAGGGGGTCATGCACGGGCAGCTCGTCGTCAGCTCCCCCGCGGTCGCCTCGCCCCGGCGCCGGCGGCGGGGGAAGGCGGGCGCCCACGCCCACCCCCACGATCACCCTCATTCCCACTGAACTGAGGAGGAGTACCGATGAAAGGGGTCGTCTTCACGGTGTTCCTGCTGTGTGCGTCCACGCTGCCGGCGGCCGCGGCCGAGCCGGTCGCGGCGGAGGCCGAGAAGCCGGCGGTCGAGATCGAGGAGAAGATCGTCGTCACCGCGCCGCCGATCGTCGAGGAGAGTCGCTACGAGCCGCTCGCCGGCACGGTCGTCGAGGTCGGGGCGCGGCAGGTCGACGACCTCGCGGCGCAGGACCTCGCCGCGGCGCTCCGCCGTGTGCCCGGGGTGGTGATCTCGCGCTACAACCCGGTGGGCGGCTACGGGGGCGGCGACGGCGGCGCGGTCTTCGTGCGCGGCCTCGGCACCGGGCGGCCCGGCGCGGAGCTCTCCACCCGGGTCGACGGCGTGGCGCGCTTCGCCGGCGTCTGGACCCATCCGCTGCTCGATCTCACGGGGATCGACGGGGTGGAGCGGATCGACGTCTACAAGGGGCCGCAGCCGGTGCTCTTCGGCGGGATGTCGTTCGCGACGATCGACCTCCTGCCTCATCGCCGGCAGAGCGAGGGGATCGAGACGCGCATCGGCGCCGCGGGCGGCTCGTACGGGACCTCGGCGTTCACGCTGCGCCACGCCGGCCGCGCCGGGGCGCTCGACTGGACGGTGGCGGCCGGTGCCCGGGAGAGCGACGGGCACCGCCAGGGGGCCGACGGGCGGACCCAGTCGCTGCTCGCCCATGTCGGCTACGAGCTCGGCGCGGGGTGGAGCGCCGGGCTGACGCTCGACGCCGCCTCCGGCAAGGCGAGCGATCCGGGGGTCAAGGGGGCGCCGGTACCCGGCGTGCGGCCGCGTTTCGAGACCGACGGCGTGCTCGGGGTCTTCACCCTCACCCGGCGCCACGGCACGGGCAAGCAGGCGCGCGAGGGGGTGCTCAAGCTCCACCTCGACGACGGCTCGATCGACTGGCGGCAGTGGGATGCCGGCCAGCGCCACGCCTTCTTCACCCTCACCGACTGGCGCAACTACGGCATGCGGCTGGAGGATCATTTCGCCGTCGGCGACGGTGGCGACCTCACGCTCGGTTTCGAGATGGAACGCTACGGCGGCCGCTCCCGCGAGGTGCGCCCCGCGAGCACCCTCTCGTTCGGCGACTTCCGCTTCGGGAACACGGCGCTCTTCGCCGGCTACGCCCACACCTTCGGCGAGCGGGTGCGGTTCATCCCCTCGGCCGGGGTGCGATACAACGACAGCCGCGACTTCGGCGGCGACTGGGGCGGGCAGGTGGCGCTCCGGGTCGAAGGGCCGCTGGGCGAGGCGTGGGTGCGCGCGGCGCGCGCCTTCAACCTCCCGGGCGTCTGGGCGGCGGCGTTCTACAAGAGCTACGGCACCGGCGATCGGTACAAGGAGCTCGAGCCCGAGCTGCTCGACCACCTCGAGATCGGTGCCTCGCGCGCCTTCAGCGAGAAGCTGCACGTCGAGGTCGCGCTCTTCCGCAACGAGGTGAAGGATGCGCTCCGCTTCCTGCCGCCCCCGCCGCCGCCGCCGCGCTGGGCAAACATCGGCGAGTACACGAGCGAAGGGGTGGAGCTCTCCGTGGCCGCGCAGCCGCTGCCGGAGCTCTCGCTCTTCGTCGGCGTGACCTGGAGCCGGACCGAGCCGGAGAAGGTGCCGTTCGCGCCGGAGTGGACGGGCACGGCCGGTCTCACCTGGGCGCACGGGCCGTGGCGGCTCTCGCTCGATCTCCAGCACCTCTCCGGGCGCGAGGCGGGGAACCTGCGCTACCCGGCCGCGCCGCCGCACCTCGACGGCTTCGTGCTCGTCAACGGCCGGCTCGGCTACCGGTTCGCGGGTACGGGTCTCGAGCTCTACGTCGCGGGCGAGAACCTCGGCGATACCGACTACTCGTACCGGCCGGGCTACCCGATGCCGGGTGCTAATCTCCTCGGCGGGGTGACCTGGAGCTTCTGAGGTGACGGCACGGGGCGAGCATCGCGAGCTCGATCTGCGCGCGATCTCGCGCGCGGCGCTGGTGACGGCGGCGGCGCTCGCGCTGCCGATCGCCTTCCACGCCGTGCAGCTCGGGAGGGTCTTCCTGCCGGTGTTCCAGCCGTTGCTCGTGGGGGCGTTCTTCCTGCCCGTGGGATGGGCGGCGGCGGCCGGGGTGGCCGCCCCGCTCCTCTCCGGGGCGCTCACCGGGATGCCGCCGTTCTTCCCGCCGGTGGCGTTCTGGATGGCGGCCGAGCTCGGCCTGATCGGAGCGTTCGTCTCGGCGCTGGGCAAGGGAGGGCGCCGCTCGCTTGCGGGCAGCGCGGCGGTGGTCGCGCTCGCGCTCGTCGTGGGGCGGGTGGTCTATCTCGCGCTGACCTACCTCACCGGCCGCTGGCTCGAGCTGCCGGCGGGGCTGCTGACCCTCGCCTCGCTCCTGACGAGCTGGCCCGGGGTGCTCCTCGCGCTGGTGGCGGTGCCGTTCGCGGTGGCCGGCCTCGCGCGCGCGGGGGTGGAGCGGTGAACCCCCGGCAGCGGGAGTTCGACACGATGGCCGCGCGGTGGGACGAGGTCCACCCGCCGGCCGAGGCGGCGGCGGCGATCGAGCGCGGCCTCGCGCTCGTCGAGCCGCTCTCGGGTGCCGCGGTCGCCGACATCGGCTGCGGCACGGGGATCCTCCTCGGGCCGCTGCTCCGCCGGCTCGGCCCCGGCGGGCGGGTGATCGCCTGCGATCTCTCGGAGCGGATGCTGGCGATCGCCCGGGAGCGCCATCCCGATCCCCGGATCGAGTGGCGCCAAGGCGACGCGCTCGCGCACCCGCCCGCGCCGGGGAGCCTCGACGTGGTCCTCTGCTTCGACGCGCTGCCGCACTTCCCCGATCCCCGGGCGACGGTGCGGACGATGGCCGGCTGGCTCGCACCCGGCGGGCGCCTCCTCGTCTGGCACGACATCGGCCGCGAACGGCTCGCGGCGGTCCACCGGGAGGCGGGGCCGGTGCTCGCCGACGACCTGCTGCCGCCGCCCGAGGCGCTCGCCGGGACGGCGGTGGCCGCGGGGCTCGAGGTCGGCCTCGCGATCGAGGACGAGGAGTCGTACACCTTCCTCGCCCGCCGGCCGGCGGGCGGCTGAGAGAGGGCGAGCTGGGAGCGCCCGCCTGTCACCCCCGGACCGCGCTCGCGGTGGGCACGCTCGGGGTTGCGGGCGGGCTCGCCGGGCCGCGCGGCGCGGCCGTCACCCTCGTGGCGATGGCCCTCTGGGCGCTGCTCCTGCGGCGCGGGCAGGCGGAGTTCGGGGTACGGCTCCTGCCGCTCCTTTCCGGGTTCGGGATCTTCGTGCTGCTCCTGCCGTTCGCGCCCGCCGCCGGCGCGCGGACGCTCCTGCGCGGGCTCGCGGTCTCGTTCGCGGTGGTGCTCGCCACCGCCGCGGCCGGCGCGAGCCGGCTCGCCGCCGAGCTCGCCGCAGCCGGGCTGCCGCCCGGAGGCGTCGCCTTCCTCCTGGTGCTCGAACGGCACGCGGAGGAGGTGCGCTCGGAGACGGTGCGGGCGATGCGGGCGCTCACCCTGCGCGGCGGGCTCGACCGCCTCTCCGGCCTTGGGCAGGCGGTGGGGGTGCTCCTGACCGCGGTCGTCGGCCACGGGCTCGGCCGCGCCGACCGGGTGGCCGCGGCGCTCGCGCTGCGCGGCTTCGCGGGGCGCCTGCCGCCGCCGGCGCCCTGGCGGCGGGCGGGGCAGGGGCGGCACCTCGCGCTCCTCCTGCCGCTCGCGGCGGGGCTCGCCTGGGAGATCTGGGCGTGGAGCCGCTGAGCCTCGAGGTCACCGGGCTCTCCCACCGCTGGCCGGGGGCGGAGCGCGACACGCCGGGGCCGCTCGACTTCCGCCTCGAGCCCGGTGCCCGCGGCCTCCTGCTCGGCCCGAACGGCGCCGGCAAGAGCACCCTCTTCCAGCGGCTCGTGGGGCTGCTCGACGGCCCCGGGAGCGTGCGCGTGGGCGGCGTGCTGCTCGAGAAGCGGAGCCGGCGGGAGATCCGCCGCCGCGTCGGCCTGCTCTGGCAGCGGCCGGAGGACGGCCTGCTCCTGCCGCTCGTGCGCGACGACGTGGCGCTCGGCCCCGCCAACGACGGCCGCCGCGCCGAGTCGCTCGCGATCGCCGACCGGTGGCTCGCCCGGCTCGGGATCAGCCACCTCGCCGACCGGAAGGTGCGCGAGCTCTCGGTCGGCGAGCGGCAGCTCGTGGCGCTCGCCGGGGTGCTCGCCCGCGAGCCCGGCGTGATCCTCCTCGACGAGCCGGCCTCGGCGCTCGACGAGCGGGCCGGCGACCGGCTCGTGGCGCTGCTCGCCGGGCTGCCGGCGACGCTCCTCCTCTCGACCCACGATCCGGAGCCGTGGCTCGCCGGGCCGGGCGGCTGGTACCGGGCGGTGGTCCTTCCGGCTGGGCCCGCCGGCGCGGACGCGCTATCCTCCGGGAAGGGGCGCAGCGGGCACGGAGAGGAGGACGGGCGATGAGCTTCTGGCGACGGATCTTCGGGCCGCGGTCGAAGTACGATCGCCGGCTGCCGTACACCTATGAGGCGCGGGTCACCGTCTCCGGCGTGGACGGGATGAGCGAGAACTACCAGGCCGACACCCTCTGTGCCCTGCTCGAGCGGCTCGCCGCCGAGCGGGTCCTCCCCGGCGAGGCGGAGCTCTTCGAGATCCGTCCGCACGAGGAGGTGCCGATCGCGGTCGCCGACTGCCTCGGCCCCGAGGGCGACTGGCTCCAGCGCCCCGAGGCGTGCCGGGTCTTCGAGGAGCGCTTCCCCGGCCACGAGCGGACCGGCCGCTGCTGCTACCGCGATCGCGACCGGCGGGTGGACGGGCCGTTCGTCGACTACCAGCCGCCGGCGGCGACCGGAACCCCCGAGCGCCCCTGAGCGGGGCGCTCAGCCCCGGAGCCCGGCCCAGAGGAACCAGACGCCCATCGCGAGCAGGAAGAGCTGCGAGAGGCGGTTGACGAAGGCGCGGTGGCGGGCGAGCAGCTCGTCGGCGAGCGAGAGGCCGAGGAGCGCCGGCGCCGTGCCGAGGCCGAAGAGGGCGAGCGCGGTGGCGCCGGCGAGCGGGCCGCCGCGGCCGACCGCCGCGATCAGCACCGAGTAGAGC
>JAAYLR010000063.1 GCA_012521815.1 Acidobacteriota bacterium | reverse complement strand
TTCTGGAGGATGATCGGCCGCATGCGGATTCGCCGCCCCGCCGCCGCTCCCGAGCCGTCGCCGCGGCGCTGACCGTTTTTCGAAAGGGATCGACCATGCCGCGTCTTCGCCACTTCGTCTGGCCCGCCGTCCTCGTGCTCCTCGCCGGGGGTGCCTGGGCCGCCTGGCACTTCTGGCCGCGCGCCGCGGGCCCGCTCAACGGCCTCACCTGGGGGGAGGTCACCCGCGGCGATCTCGAGATCGTCGTCTCCTCCACCGGCTCGCTCGAGGCGATCGACGCCGTCGAGGTCGGCACCCAGGTCTCCGGCACCCTTTCCGAGGTGCGGGCCGACTTCAACGACCGGGTCAAGAAGGGGCAGATCCTCGCGGTGATCGACACCCGGCTCCTCGACGCCGCGCTGCGCGACGCCAGGGCCGGCGCCGAGCGGGCCCGCGCCCAGCTCGACCTGGCCGAGAGCGAGCTCGCCCGGCGCGTCCAGCTCCACGCCCACGGCCTCCTGCCGGAGAGCGAGCTGCGCACCTACGAGACCTCGGTGGTCACCGCCCGCGCCGCGCTCGTCTCCGCCGAGGCCCAGCTCGACCGGGCCCACGAGAACCGCAACTACGCGGTGATCACCGCGCCGATCGACGGCGTGGTCGTCGAGCGCGCGGTCGAGGCCGGACAGACGGTGGCGGCGAGCTTCAACACCCCGCGCCTCTTCCTCCTCGCCCGCGACCTGACGCGGATGCGGATCCTCGCCGAGGTCGACGAGGGCGACATCGGCCAGGTCCACGAGGGGCAGGAGGTCCGCTTCACGGTGGCCGCGCACGCCGATCAGGAGCTCACCGGCACGGTGCAGCAGGTGCGGCTCCAGCCGAAGGTCGAGCAGAACGTCGTCAAGTACACGGTGGTCGTCGAGACCGACAACGAGAAGGGACTCCTCCTGCCCGGGATGACCGCCACCCTCGACTTCCTCGTCGAGTGCGTCCGCGACGTCCTCACCGTCCCCGGCGCCGCCACCCGGGTGCGCCCGAACCCGGCGATGCTCGCCATGCTCGAAGAGCAGCGGGGCCAGCGCCGGGCCGAGCGGGGCGGGGAGAACGGCGAGCGCGGCCCGGGCCGCGGGATGGGGATGGGCATGGGAATGAGCGGCCCGGGCGGCATGGGGGGGCCGGTTGGCAACGGGAAGCCCGGCGGGCCGGGCTCCGACGTGCGCCGGATCTGGATCCGCGACGCCGAGGGGCAGCTGCGCGCCCAGCCCGTGCGGGTCGGGCTCTCCGACGGGCGGCGGGTGGAGATCCACCCGCTCAACGGCGAGATCGAGCCGGGCACGCAGGTGGTGACGGCGGTCGCTTCCGACGGCGGACCGGGAGGGCAGGGCGGGATGCGGGGCGGGCCGCGGGGGTTCCGGGTCCTGTGAGCGCCGCCGTGGATACGGTCATCGCGGTCTCCGGCCTCACGAAGGTCTACCCCGGGGCCGAGCCCGTCCACGCCCTGCGGGGGATCGACTTCGCGGTCACCCGCGGGGAGTTCGTCGCCCTGATGGGGGCTTCCGGCTCGGGCAAGTCGACCCTCATGAACCTCCTCGGCTGTCTCGACCGTCCGACCTCCGGCCGGTACCTGCTCGACGGCGAGGACGTGGCCCGCCTCGACCGCGACGCCCGCGCCCGGGTGCGCAACCGGAAGATCGGTTTCGTCTTCCAGGGGTTCAACCTCCTCGCCCGGACCACGGCCGTCGAGAACGTCGAGCTGCCGCTCGTCTACGACGCCACCCTCCACAGCCGCGAGGCGCGCGAGCGGGCGGTCGAAGCGCTCGCCCGGGTCGGCCTCGCCGACCGGATGACGCACGAGCCCTCCCAGCTCTCCGGCGGCCAGCAGCAGCGGGTGGCGATCGCCCGCGCGCTGGTCAACCGGCCGGCGATCCTGCTCGCCGACGAGCCGACCGGCAACCTCGACACCGCGACCTCGATGGAGATCATGGCCCTGCTCCAGGAGCTCAACCGCGCCGGGACCACGATCGTCCTCGTCACCCACGAGGCCGACATCGCCCAGTGCGCCGGCCGCGTCGTGACCCTCTCCGACGGGAGGATCGTCGGCGACGAGCCGGTCGCCGAACCGCTCGACGCGGCGGCCCGCGCCGCCGCCCTGCGGGGGAGGGC
>JAAYLR010000062.1 GCA_012521815.1 Acidobacteriota bacterium | reverse complement strand
GCGGTCATCTGCCCGTACATCGTCAGGCCGAGCCCTTCGAGACGGCGGAACTCGTCGATCGTCGCCCACTTCGGAACGAGGTTCGAGTTGGCGATCAGCACCCGCGGGGCGTCCGGGTGGGTGCGGAAGACCGCCACCGGCTTGCCCGACTGCACGAGCATCGTCTCGTCGTCGCCGAGCCGGCGCAGCGTGGCGACGAGCGCGTCGAAGCACTCCCAGTTGCGGGCGGCGCGGCCGGAGCCGCCGTAGACCACGAGGTCGTCCGGGTTCTCGGCGACCTCCGGGTCGAGGTTGTTCATGAGCATCCGCAGGGCTGCCTCCTGCAGCCAGCCACGGCAGCAGAGCTCGGTGCCACGGGGGGAACGGACGGGACGGGGGGCGGATTCGGGTTCGTGAGCCATGGGCCGATTCTAGCCTCCCGCCGATGCCGCGGCGCGTCTTGGCTATGGAGTCACGGGCTGGTATTCATCGGTTTGAGGTGCGATGCTCGGCTCGGCACCACCGGAAGACACCGGGCTGGCAGCGCCATCGGGCTCGCGGAGGCGGCCGGCGGTGCAGAGGGGGATTGAGATGAACGAGACGATCCGGTCACCAGACGCGGAGGCTTCCGGCATCAACCGCTTCGCTTTCGTGCTGCATCCGCTGAGCGTCGATTACATCTTCCGGCATCCGGCACTTCGGTGGGCTCGTTCCCTGCCACGCCGTCTCGTCGAGAACCTCGCGGCTCATCTCCCGCCGATGCCCTGGGGCCGGGTCGCGGGCGGCCGTTCGCCGGCGACCGGGCAGCAGATCGAAGGTTTCCTCTATTCGCTCGGCGCCACCCCCCGTCAGATCCTCACCCGCGACCCCGAGTTCACCTACCGGCGGCTCGACCGCACGGCCCGTCTCGCCGACCGCCAGGGGGCGCGGATCCTCGGCCTCGGCGCCTTCACCAAGGTCGCGGGCGATGCCGGGGTCACGGTCGCCCGCCGGGCCCCGATCGCGGTGACCAGCGGCAACAGCCTCACCGTTGCCGCCACCCTCGAGACCGCCAAGATCACCGCGCAGCGGCTCGGCTTCGCCGATCTCGGGCAGGGCCGGGCGATGGTGGTCGGCGCCACCGGCGCGATCGGCTCGGTCTGTGCCCGCCTCCTCGCCGCCGCGGTGAAGGACGTCGTGCTGATCTCGATCGAGCCCGAACGCCTCGCCGCGCTCGAAGCGCGGATCCTCGCCGAGACTCCGGACGCCCGCGTGGTCACCGGCCTCACCGCCGCCCCCTGGATCGGTGAGTGCGACCTCGTCGTCACCGCCACCTCCGCCTTCGGACAGCGGGTGGTCGACGTGAGCCAGTGCAAGCCGGGCGCCGTCGTCCTCGACGTGGCCCTCCCGCCCGACATCTCCGCCGAGGAGGCCGCGCTGCGGCCGGACGTCCTGGTCGTCGAGAGCGGCGAGGTGGTGATCCCCGGCCCGGCCCGTTTCGAGCGGGATATCGGCCTGCCTCCCGGCGTCGCCTACGCCTGTCTCGCGGAGGCCGCGCTGCTCGCCATGGATGGCCGCTTCGAGTGCTTCACGCTCGGGCGCGCGATCGACCTCGACCGGGTCAAGGAGATCTACCGCCTCTTCCGGAAGCACGGCTTCGAGATCGCGCCGCTGCGCACCTTCGGCCAGCCGCTGACCGACGAGCTGCTGCGCGAGAAGCGCGCGCTCGCCGCCGAGCTCGCGGCCTCGCCGGAGCGTCTCGCGCGGGTGAAGGCCGAGGCGGGCGCGGCGATCGCGAAGATCCCGCCGCGCGCCAAGGGGGTCGCCGGGGTGACGGCGCTCCCCCCGCCGCCACGCCGCCAGACCCAGCGCGCCGCGCTCTGAACCGGAACGCCAGCCGCCGGTCGCTTCAGGCGAGCCGCAGGAGATGCGGCTCGATCGGCGCGCCGAGCAGCGCCTCGACCGCCGCGATGTCCGGCGCCATCTCCCGGTCCACGTCCCACGGCGCCGCGACGGTGCGGACGAGGGCGTGCAGGCGCTCGAGCGGCCGGCTCGAGGTGAGCGGCCGCCGCAGGTCGATCCCCTGCGCGGCGGCGAGCAGCTCGATGGCGAGGATCCGCCGGACGTTGGCCGCCACCCGCCGGCACTTGAGTGCCGCCCACATCCCCATCGAGACGTGATCCTCCTTGTCCGCGGAGGTCGGGATCGAATCGACCGAGGCCGGATGCGCGAGCGTCTTGTTCTCCGAGACCAGCGCGGCCGCGGTCACGTGGGCGATCATGAAGCCGGAGTTGAGACCGGCGTCGGCGACGAGGAACGGCGGCAGGCCGGAGAAGACCGGGTTCGTCAGCTTCTCCGTGCGCCGCTCGGAGATCGACCCGAGCTCGGCGAGCGCGATCGCGAGGAAGTCGGCGGCGAAGGCGATCGGCGCCCCGTGGAAGTTGCCGCCCGAAAGCGTCTCCCCTTCCCGCGCGAAGACGAGCGGGTTGTCGGTGGCCGCGTTCATCTCGATCGCGAGCTTCCCCTCGACGTCGGCGAGCACGTCGCGCACCGCGCCGTGCACCTGCGGCATGCAGCGCACCGAGTACGGATCCTGCACCCGCGGGTCGCCATGCCGGTGGGACTCCCGGATCGCCGAGCCGGCGAGGAGAGCGGCGAGGTTGCCGGCGGCCGCGCGCTGCCCCGGATGCGGCCGCACGGCGTGGATCCGCGGATCGAAGGCGGCGTCGGTTCCGGCGAGCGCGTCGGTCGTGAGCGCTCCGACGAGATCGGCGATCCGCACCAACCGCCGCGCCTCGAGCGCCGTGAGCGCGAGCAGCGCGGTCATCGCCTGCGTGCCGTTGATCAGCCCGAGCCCCTCGCGCGCCGCGAGGCGCAGCGGCTCGAGACCGGCCCGCGCCATCGCCGCGGCCCCCGGCAGGCGCTCGCCGCGGAAGATCGCCTCGCCATGGCCGAGCAGCGGCAACGCGAGGTGCGCGAGCGGCGCCAGATCGCCCGACGCCCCGACCGAGCCGCGCGACGGCACGATCGGGTGCACGCCGGCCGCGAGCATCGCGAGCAGCCGTTCGACCAGCTCCACCCGCACTCCGGAGTGGCCGCGGGAGAGGGTGTTGGCGCGCAGCAGCAGCATGCCGCGCACCTCCTCCTCGGCGAGCGGCTCGCCGATGCCGGCGGCGTGCGAGAGCACGAGCCGCTCCTGGAGCGTTTCGAGATCCGCGCGGTCGATCCGCACCTCGGCGAGGTTTCCGAAGCCGGTGTTGACGCCGTAGACCGCGGCCGTGCCATTGGCCGCCCGCTCGATCTCCGCGCGGGCGAAGGCGATCCGCTCGCGCGCGGCGTCGGCGAGCACCGGGCGGGCCGCGCCCCTGACGACCGCCGCGAAGCGCGGCAGGTCGAGCGACAGACCGTCGATGGCGAGGGTGGGAAGGGCCGGATCGGCAGACATGCGATCACTCCCATTCGATCGTCGCGGGCGGTTTGCTCGTGACGTCGTAGACCACGCGGTTGATGCCGCGGACTTCGTTGACGATCCGGTTCGCGACCCGGCCGAGGAGCT
>JAAYLR010000005.1 GCA_012521815.1 Acidobacteriota bacterium | reverse complement strand
GGGGTGGGGGGCGGACTAGAATGGCCGGGTGCCCCTCGAGACGCTGGTGGTCGTCTACCTCGCCCTGGTGGGCCTCATCGTCGGCAGCTATCTGAACGTCGTCATCCACCGGCTGCCGCGCGGGGAGTCGACGGTGCTGCCGCGGTCGCGCTGTCCGGCGTGCGGCGCCGCGATCCGGGCGCGTGACAACCTGCCGGTGGTCAGCTGGCTGCTCCTCGGCGGCCGGTGCCGGCGCTGCCGGGCGCCGATCAGTTTCCGGTATCCGCTGGTGGAGGCCGCGACCGCGGCGCTCTTCGTCGCCTGCTACCTCCGCTTCGGCGCGAGCGTGGACGCGCTCGCCGGCGTCATCCTGGGCGGGCTGCTCATCGTGCTCGCCGGCATCGACACGGCGCACTACTACCTGCCCGATCGCCTCACGCTGCCGGGGATCGCCGTCGGGATCGCGCTCCAGCCCTGGCTCAGCCGGGGGAGCGTCGCCGAGGGGATCCAGGGCGCGCTGCTCGGCGGCGGCCTGCTGCTCGCGGTGGCGGGGGTCTGGGTGCTGCTGCACGGCCGGGAGGGGATGGGGCTCGGCGACGCGAAGATGCTCGCGATGATCGGCGCCTTCCTCGGCTGGCGCGGGGTGGTCGTCTCCCTCGTGGCGGCGACCGCCGCCGGCGCCGCGGCCGGGCTCGTGCTGCTCGGCCGCCGGCGCGGCGGCTGGGATCGGCGGCTGCCGTTCGGGCTCTTCCTCGCCCTCGGCGCCCTCGTCGCGCTTCTCTGGGGCCGGGAGCTCGTCGCGGCCTACGCGAGGCAGCTCGGATGAGCAGCCGCACCCGCCGGCTCGGGCTGCGCCGCGAGGTGCTGATCCTCCTGCCGACGGCGGTGCTGCTGCTGATGGCGGTGGCCGGCTTCACGCTCCTCTCCTTCCGCGGCGCGATGGGCGCGCTCGCCGAGGAGCGCCGGCTCGAAGCGGAGCGCCAGGCCCGGCGGCTCGCGGTCCTCTTCGAGCGTTCCTGGCCGGTGGGCGACTCCGCGCTCGCGACGTACGCCACCGGCCTCACCGGCCTCCTGGTGAGCGACGCCGAAGGCCGCCGCCTCGCCGCCGCGGGGGTACCGCCGCCGCCGCTCCCCGGGCCGCCCCCCGCCGCGGCGCGGGCGGTGGGGCCGTCGCGGGAGCTCGGCGGGACGATCGTCGCCGAGGCGCCGTTCGTCGCCGCCGGGCAGCGGCTCCTCGTGCGGCTGGCGCTGCCGGCCGACGCCCTCTGGACGCGGCAGCGCGCCCTCGCCCTCTGGGCGCCTCTGGGTGGCGGGCTCGGGCTCGCCGTGGCGCTCCTCGTCCTCCTCTTCCTGCGCCCGCTGCTCGCCCCGTACGAGACGCTGCTGCGCGAGGCGCGCGCCGCCGGCCTCGTGGATCTGCAGGTCGAAGACGAGATCGGGGCGATGGTCGACGGCTTCCGGCGGGCAGCGGCGGCCGAGGCGGCGCGGGAGCGGGAGGGGGGCGCGGCGGTCGCCGGCGCGCTCGACGGCGAGCTCCAGGCGGGGCTGATGCTCCTCGACCCGGCGGGGCGGCTGCTCGCCCTCAACCCGGCGGGAGCCGAGCTGCTCGGCATCGCCGCGGCGCCCGGCATGCCCCTGGCGCAGGCCCTCGCTCCGCACCCGGAGCTCGCCGCCCGCCTCGCCGGAGCGCTCGCCTCGGGGGAGGCGATCGCGCGCGCCGAGGTGCCGGTCCGCGCCGCCGGCGAGAGCCTCACCCTCGGCCTCGCGGTCTATCCGCTCCGCCGTGCCGACGGCAGCCGCCGCGGCCTGCTCGCGCTCTTCAGCGATCTGACCCGTTTCGTCCGCAGCGCCGCCGAGCGGCAGCTCGCCGCGGGGCTGGCGCAGCTCGGCGAGCTCTCGGCCGGGGTGGCGCACGAGCTGCGCAACGGGCTCGCCACCCTCGGCGGCTACCTCGAGCTGCTCGCCGAGGAGAGCGATCCGGCCGCGAGCGCTGACTACCGCCGGGAGCTGGAACGAGAGACCGCCCACCTCGCCCGCGTGGTCGACGACTTCCTCGCCTTCGCCCGCCCCGGGCGCGCGCGAGTCGAGCCGGCCGATCTCGGGGCGCTGCTCACCGCGCTCGCCGCCGAGCCGACGGTGCAGGATCTCGGGGTGACGCTCCGCCTGCCGGTCACCCCGCCGCCGCCGCTGCCGGCCGACCGGCCGCTGCTCGTCCGCGCCCTCGGCAACCTGCTGCGCAACGCCGCCGAGGCGCAGCGGGCGAGCGGCCGCCGCGAGCCGCTCGAGATCGAGCTCGCGGCCGGGGAGGGGGAGTGGGAGGTGCGGATCGGCGACCGCGGTGCCGGGGTGCCGGAGGAGGTGCGGACGCGGCTCTTCCAGCCGTTCGTCTCCGGCCGGCCGGGGGGCACCGGGCTCGGCCTCGCCCTCGCCCAGCGCCTCGTCGCGCTCCATGGCGGCGCGGTCCGGCTCGAACCGCGCGCCGGGGGCGGCACCCATGCGGTGGTCGCCTTTCCCGTTGGCGCATTTGTTACCGAACGACTCGATCCGGAACGGGCCGAAGCGCCCGAGAGCCTCCGGAGGGAAGAGATAAACCCTTTGTCATGAGAAAATTGCCTGGAGCGAAACGAACCCGGAGGGAGTGGCCCTCGGATTGCAAAGGATGGTGGCTATGACCAGGAACCGTTCCCGCCGGCAGGCCGCCGGCTTCACGATCGTCGAGCTGCTCGTCGTGGTCGCCATCGCGGGGATGCTCCTCGGCATCGCGGTCCCCGCGCTCGTGCGGCAGATCGGCCGCAGCCAGCTGATCGCCGCCGCCCGGGAGACCGCGGTGCTGATGCAGCGGGCCCGGATGGAGGCGATCCGCCACAGCGTGCCGGTGATCGTGGCTCCCGACCCCGACGGCCGCGTCCTGACCGCCTGGGTCAACAGCGCGCGCGACGCCAACGAGCTGTTCACCGATCTCGCGTTCGACGCCGCCGCCGGCGAGCTGCGGATCGGCGAGGTGCGGCTCGCGCCGCGGATCGTGATGCGCGGCCCCGCCGACGCCGCCGTCAACGGCGCCGACTCGAACCTCTTCGAACAGAGCACGCCCGAGGAGGCGCCGTCGCCGCCGTTCGTAGCCAGCCTGCCGATCGCCGCCGCGGTCTTCATGCCGAACGGCTCGGTCCTCGTCGAGGGGGCGTACCGCTTCAGCGAGGAGACCGCGCGCAACTTCCTCGAAGTGCGCGTCGCGCCGCGGGGCACGGCGCGGATCGTGGTGCGCAAGTACAACCCGAGCGGCCCGGTGGCCGGGGAGCTCTGGTACGAGTCGGGTCTCACCGCCGGCTCCGGTCCGGGCTCCGGGCGCAACGTCTGGGAGTGGTACTGATGAGAGATGCCAGACCGGTCCGTCCCCGCCGCCGCGAGGCGGGGTTCTCGCTGCTCGAGGTGCTGATCGCGGCCGCGCTCCTCGGTCTCATCGCCGTCGGCGTGCTCCCGCTCTTCACGCAGTCGATGGCGAACAACCGGCTGGGCAACGACGCCACCCGGGTGAGCACCTACGCCACCGACCGCACCGAGGATCTCGCGCAGGTCCGTTTCCTCGGGCAGGAGGTGAGCTGGAATGCCGGCACCAATATCCTCGAGGCGCCCTGGGAGATGCTGAAGGTCGGGGCGGACGAGTGGGAGCCGCTCAACGCGTCCGACAACTTCCAGTTCCGCCGCCGGAACACCGTCTCCCAGATGCAGCTCTCGTTCGACGGCCAGCTGACCGGGGTGCCGGGCAACGCCCCGCTCGGCAACGTGCATCTCAAGCAGGTCACCGCCGAGGTCGCGACCACCCCGTTGCCGGCCGACCCGGCGACGGATCCGACGGCCTACCGGACGCGTTACCTGAAGGGGTACTGACGGTGCGCGCTCCCCGCCTCGCTCTCCATCGGCGCGCCGCCCGGCGGCGCGCGACCGCCGGCTTCAGCCTGATCGAGCTCCTGGTCGTGATCCTGATCGTCGCCGAGGTGCTGGTGGCGGTCTCGCTCCTCTTCGATTTCAACGACCGGGTCACCCGCGTGCAGACCCAGGCCGCCGACCTCCAGCAGTCGATGCGCGTCGCCCAGCAGGAGGTGCTCCGCCACCTCCGGATGGCTGGGCGGGGGAACCTGCCGCACGGCATCAACCCGACGGCGGTCGCCTCCGGGAGCACCCCCCCGCTCACCGGGGTGGGGATCGACGTCCGCAACAACGTCGGCATCGACGCCAGCTCGCCGTCCGCGGAGATCGCGGTCGGCTTCGGCGGCTCGCCGCGCGCGGTGCGGGGGACCGACATCCTCATCGTCCGCGGCTGCTTCGAGGCGCCGCTCTTCCAGGTCCTGCCCGGCGGCGGGAGCTTCACCCCGGACGCCAACGGCGACGGCGACCGCTCCGACGGCCGGATCACGATCGACAACCCGGGCCCGGCCGGGATCTGCCAGCGGCTCAGCGAGCTCGGCGACGACGCCGTGGACCGGCCGCTGCTGGTGTCGAGCTCGAGCGACGACGCCCTCTTCGCGGTGGCGCGGATCACCGCCTCGTCGGCCACCGGCGACCTCGCCGCCGACTGCATCAACAGCCCGTCGAGCGTGACCCTCGGCCTCGACTTCGAGCAGCTGACCAACCCGTACCTGGTCTTCAGCGGCAACGTCTACCCGCCGCAGCTCGTGAGCGTCGGCTGGGCCTGTCTGCTCGAAGAGCACCGCTTCTACGTGCGCGAGGAGTACGCGGTGCCGGGCGATGCCGGCACCGAGCTCGCGCCGCGGCTGAGCCGTGCCCGGATGAACCCCGGCACCGAGGAGCCGCTCGACGGCCTCGCCGCGAACCTGCGGCTCGACATCGCCGACAACATCTTCGACCTGCAGATCGCCCTCGGCTTCGACTCCGACTACCCCTCCGACGGCAGCGCGCCGGGCGCCTTCGAGGACGACGCCGACTACCTCGGCACCGACGACACCGTCTTCGAGGGGACCACGGCCGCCGCGCGCGACGCCGACGACTGGCTCTACAACTCGCCGGGCGACGACCCCGCGGCGCTGCAGTGGCGCGTCCACCGCTTCCCCGGCAACAGCCGCGGGGTGGCGCTCGAATACGTGCGGCTGACGCTGCTCGGCCGCGCCGACCGGCAGGATCCGAGTTACCGCGCGCCGCTGCTCGAGCTGATCGAGGACCACGATTACGACGTCGCGCCGTCGAACGCCTTCAACCAGGAACACGCCCGCATGTACCGCCGCCGCATGCTGCAGACGGTGGTCGCCCCGAGGAATCTGTGAGGAGCGCCATGGAGAGAACCCCCCATCCGGTCCGCGCCCGCCGCCGCGAGCGCGGCAGCGCCTACATCGTGGCGCTGCTCGTGCTCGTGCTGCTGACGATCTTCGGCATGTCGCTCGCCCTCGTCACCCAGACCGAGTCGCAGATCGGCGCCGCCGAGAAGGCGGCGACCCGCACCCTCTTCGCCGCCGACTCCGGCTTCGGTCTCGCGGTGGCGCGCAAGCAGGTGACGAACGCCGAGGGGGCGACCAGGTACGACCTCCACACCCGCAGCGCCGCCGGCGGCCTGGCCTCGGTCACCGAGCGGTTCGAGCTCACCCCGGTGATGCAGCTCAACCTCGGCCTCTGCTCCCTCTGCACGCTCAACGAGACGCAGGTGGAGGGCAACCAGTTCCGGCGCACGAACCATGTCGTCAACTCCACGGGCGAGGTGCGGAGCACTTCGGGAGGGAACGAGAGCATCGGCTCCGCGAAGCTCCTCAGCCTGATCCTCGAGTTCCAGCCGATCGTGCCCACCCTCCCGGCCGAATCCGATCAGACCGAGCTGCAGCGCCTGGCCCGGACGATCCGCTACTGACGCACCCCCGCGAGACACCGTGAAGGAGATCCCCATGAACCGCCCCCTTCTTTCCGCCCGCCCCGGCCGGCTGCTGCCGCTCGCGCTCGCGGCGGCGTTCGCGCTCGTCGCCTTCGCCGGCGCCCCCGCCGGCGCCGACGACCGCAACCTGCTCAAGTCGGGCATCGACAGCCCGTACGTCTTCGTGATCCTCGACACCTCGGGCTCGATGAACTGGTCGCCGCAGTGCACGCAGGCGCAGTTCAACGCCGGCATCTGCGACTACCTCTGCCCGAGCGGCGACTGCCCGGTGCCGCGCGACGGCGACGACCCGGCCTCGAAGTTCCGCCAGGCGAAGGAGGCGCTCTTCGAGGTGATCAAGGATGTGAAGAACATCCAGTTCGGCTTCGCCACCTACAACCAGGACGCGCTCCGGGCGACGCGGAAGTACTGGCTCTACAAGGTGCGGCCGGGACAGAACTTCTTCTCCCTCGCCGGCAACTACCAGTGGCCGCAGCCGGGGGCGGACGAGATCTTCGGCACCGCGATGTGCTCCACGGGGAGCCAGATCGGCTGCAACCTGGCGAACCCTGCGAACATCGACCTCGCCGGTACCGCCACTCAGTTCCCCTACCACGAGCGGGTCCGGGCGCAGCGGATCCCGAAGCTGGGCGAGGTTGCCAACCAGTCGACCATCATCTACCTGCGTACGGGGAGCAACAACGCCAACCGCTACCGAGTCACCTATTCACGTAACGGTACGGTGACCTACGGTGCCAGCTCGATCAGCGTGAACATCAAGGTCGAGAAGTGCAGAACCTCGAGTTGCGGCAGTTTCGACAACGTGGGGAACCGGAACTTCACGTTCGACCTCGTCGGCGACTTCCTGATGTGGGATTACGGGTACAGCAAGACCTGGAAGCAGGCAGGCTTCTTCGGCTACCAGGGCCTCGGAGCCGACAACACCTGCAACGGTTGGGATCCGAACAGCGACACCAGTTCGGACCGGTACAGCGGCTACAACCTCCGCCACGACACGGTGACCGACCCGTACGGGCGCGGCAGCAACTTCGGCGTCGGCGACGTGATCCCGTTCGACTGGATGACGACCCACCGCGACGACGTCCTCAAGCGCCTCGCCCCCGGCTGGACGCCGCCCGCGCCGCCGGCCGATCCGAACGACCCGCCGCCGCCGGTCACCCTGCCCGCCGACCCGGAGGCGTTCGCGATCGCCCGGTACCTCAACGACCTGCCGAGCAGCGGCTATCTGCAGCTCAAGAACGCGGCGGAGCGGCCGCTGCTCGCCACCGGCTGGACGCCGATCGGGGCGTCGCTCGCGAACTTCCGCGGCTGGTACTGCAACAACACCTCGTCGAGCGGCGCCTGCAAGACGGGCGGCTGGCTCACGCAGGCGCAGCAGAACGACCCCCGCTTCGCCTGCAAGCCGAGATACATCCTCTTCTTCACCGACGGCGACGAGACCTGCAGCGGCAAGCCCTGCGACTACACGCGGGTGCTCTACCAGGAGAGCGGGATCAAGACCTACGTCGTCGCCTTCGGCGTGCCGAACGTCTCCGGCAACCAGCTCAACTGCATGGCGACCAACGGCGGCACCGGCACGCCGTTCTACCCGCAGAACAAGGCCGAGCTGGTCGAGGCGCTCCAGAACATCTTCACCGAGATCGTCGAGCGGACGACGGCGTTCGCCTCCGCCGCGGTGCCCACCGTGCAGGCGTCGGTGGCCGACAAGCTCTTCCTCTCGAACTTCGTCCCCGTGACCGGCGAGGGGATCTGGTCGGGGCGGCTCCAGGCGTTCCTCAAGCCGCTGCCGATCGCCGCCGACGGCACCCCGGACAGCTCGATCGCGTGCAGCAGCAGCCGCCGCAGCCAGTGCTACCTCTGGGATGCCGGCGACGTGCAGGTGGACGGCTACAGCCCGCGGGGCTTCCTCCACCAGGCGCCGAACCAGGTCGAGATCAACGCCGGCAACCTCCGGATCGGCCCCGGGGTGGACGAGCGCCGGGTCTACTACCGCACGGCCACCGCCGGCCTCGAGCCGGGGGCGAACCGCCTGCTCTTCGGCTACCCGGACAGCGCCAACGAGTACGACCTCTGGAACGGGCTCGGGGTGGCGTACACGATCGGCGATCCGGCCTCGCTCGCCGACGCCCGGGCGCGGACGAAGGAGATCGTCGACTACCTGCTCGTCGAGAAGACCGCCACGGTGACCAACACCCTCGTCGATCCGCCGATCGATCACGAGATCACCTACGTGCTCGGCGACATCTTCCACTCCGATCCGGTGGTGGTCGACGCGCCGCGCAACTCGCTGCTCTACAACCTCGACCCGTACGCCGACAGAAGAGACCTCTGCTCGGCGAACGATCCCGACCGGGATCCGTCCACGAGCTACCGCGACTTCGCCCACCGGCACGGCTGCCGGCGGAAGGTGGTGATGGTCGGCGCCAACGACGGGCAGGTGCACGCCTTCGACGGCGGCACCTGGCAGGAGAGCGCCTACTGCAACCCGAACGACAGCGCGGTGAAGTACAGCGACGGCACCGGCCGCGAGCTGTTCAGCTGGATCCCGCGCGCCGCGCTGCCGAAGGTCCACGACGCCCGGTACGGCAGGCCGCGCACCCAGTCGTGGTCGGTGGACGGCCGGCTGCGGATCACCGACGTCTTCATCGATCCGCGCCACAGCGGCACGCCCACCTGCCTCGAGCGGGAGTGGCGTTCGGTCGCCATCGCCGGGATGCGCGAAGGCGGCCGGGCGGTCTACGCCCTCGACATCACGCAGCCGGACGTCCTCGTGGAGAAGACGAGCAGCTCTCCCGGGGTGCCGTCGCGGAGCTGGGTCCCGCAGACCGGCGGCGGGGGCTACCTCGCCACCTGTGACGACGGCGGCACGGGCTGCGGTCCGCTCCCGTACCCGGCGATGCTCTGGGAGTTCACCGACTCCTGGGACGAGGACAACGACGGCTGGCCCGACCTCGGCAACACCTGGTCCACCCCGGTGATCGGACGGATCCGGGTCTGCACCGCCAACTGCGGCGGGGCGAACGCCCGGAACGAGGACCGGTGGGTGGCGATCTTCGGCGGCGGCATGGGCGACGCCCCCGCCGAGGGGAGCGGCAACTGGCTCTACATGGTGGACGTCGAGACCGGCCGGGCGATCTACAAGCAGCGGGTGGATGGCCCGGTGGCCGCCACCGTGGCGGCGGTCGACTCCGACCTCGACGGCTACTTCGACGTCGCCTACTTCGGCACGATCCGGGGCTGGCTCTACAAGGTCGAGATCGGCTCGCCGAACTCGCCGCTGCCGATCGAGACCGTCACGGTGCGCGACTACAGCACCCCGAGCGGGGGGGTGGGCTACACCACGCGGTCGGTGAGCCGGATCGTCGCCTCGCGGGTCAGGCCGTTCAAGGTCTTCAACACCGACGGCCGCCCGATCTACCAGGAGACGGCGGTGATCTACGTCCCGCAGCGGCAGCGTCTCGCGCTCGCCTTCGGCACCGGCAACCGCTGGGATCTCTGGAACGAGAGCGGCCAGACCGGGCGCTTCTACACGATCCTCGACACCGGCTTCGCCGACGCCAACCGCGACGGCGTGGCCGATCCCTGCACGGCGGGCGGCGGTCCGTGCAGCTCGAACGGCTGGCGCAGCGAGGGGGACTACCAGGGGATCAACCCCGACACCGCGTACAACCCCGCCACGCCGGACTATCTCTTCGACTCGAGCGACCAGACCCCGGGCTGGTATCTGCGCCTCGACGCGAACGAGAAGGTGACCACCGATCCGTTCGCCTTCGCCGGCATCGTCTCGTTCACCGCCTACAACCCGGTGCTCGTGGTCAACAACGACGACTCCTGCGGCCAGACCGGCTTCAGCCGGATCTTCGTGGTCAAGGCGACGAACGCGAACGGCTACATCTTCAACAGCCCGGACGACCCGTCGCAGCGCGACCGGTACTCGATCGTCGGCGACTTCACCACGCAGCCGTTCGCCGAGCAGAGCCTGACGAAGAACCCGTTCTCCGGCGACAGCGGCCCGACGGCCGACCAGCTCTGCAACACGGCCTCGATGGGGGTGATGCGCGAGGAGCTCAAGCGGCTCTTCCCGGTCTCCTGCCGCTTCACGAACGCGACGATCGACATCAAGACCATCCGCTCCGACACCGGCATGGTCTGCGTGGCTCCGGTGCCGCAGTGCGTGGCCCCGACCAACTGGAAGGAGTACTGAGCATGGCTCCACGTCTCCGCCCCACCGCCGGCCTCGCGCTGGCGCTCCTGCTGCTGCTCGCGCCGCTCGCGGCGGCCGACGTCCTCGTCACCCGGGACGGCGCGCGTATCGCCACGAAGGGCGCCTGGGAGGTGAAGGGGAACCAGGTCCTCTTCCATCAGCCCAACGGAACCCTCTCGGCGCTCCGGCTCGCCGACGTCGACCTCGACGCCTCGACCGCGGCGACCGAGAAGGCGAAGAACCCGCCGGCGCCCGAGCCGCCGCCGCCGCCCCGCCAGGCGCGGATCCGGATCACCGAGCGGGAGATCCCGCCGGTGACCGACCTCGAAGAGCGGATGGAGGCGGGCGAGGCCGGCAAGGAGGCGCGCGGCGAGCCGCTCGTCGTCTCCGCCTGGGATCAGGTGCCGATCGCCGACGGTGCCGGGGTGGAGATCTTCGGCACGGTCACCAACCAGGGCGAGGCGATCGTGACCGCCGGCACGGTGGTGGTCTCCACCTTCGACGAGACCGGCGGGCTGCTCGCCACCGAGACCGCCGAGCTCGGCTCGGTGGCGATCCCGCCCGGCGGGAAGACCGACTTCCGGGTCGCCTTCCACGGCCTCGGCTACTTCACCGACGTCCGCTTCGCGGTCTCCAGCCGCGGCTACCGGGTGCTGGAGAAGGCGCCGCAGGCCGGGGTGGAGGAGCCCGAGCCGGAGCCCGAGCCCGAGCCGGAGGAGTAGCCGGAGCCGGGGAGCCCGGCGCCGTTCCGGAGGGAGGGCGTCCCTGCCGCGTGGCGGGGGCGCCCTTCGTTCGTCAGGAGCGGTAGCGGCCGACGCCGCCGAGGTCGTGCGCGCGCACCTTCCGCTGGAGCGAGCGGAGGCTGATGCCGAGCGCGGCGGCGGCGCGGCGCGGATCGCCGCCGGCCGCGGTGAGCGCCGTCCGCAGCCGTGCGGCCTCGGTTTCCGCGAGGGGCTCCGGGATTGCGCCGGGCGGGGCGGTGGCGAGCGCCGCGAGCTCGCGCTCGCCGAGCCGCTCGCCGGGGTGGAGGATCGCCGCCCGCTCGAGCAGGTTGGCGAGCTCGCGGACGTTGCCGGGCCAGGGGCGTGCGGCGAGCCAGTCGCCGGCCGCGGGCGTGAGCTCGGGCGGCGGCGTCCGGTGGCGGGCGCCGGCCTGCCGCAGCAGGTGGCGGGCGAGGAGCGGCACGTCGCTCGCCCGCTCGGCGAGCGGCGGCAGCGCGATGGGGAAGACGTCGAGGCGGTAGAAGAGGTCGGCCCGGAACTCGCCGGCGGCCACCATCGCGGCGAGGTCGCGGTTGGTGGCCGCCACCAGCCGCACGTCCACCCGCCGCGGCGCGCCGCCGCCGACCCGCTCGACGGTGCGCTCCTCGAGCGCCCGGAGCACCTTCCCCTGCACGGCGAGGGGGAGCTCGCCGATCTCGTCGAGGAGCAGCGTGCCGCCGGCCGCGAGCTCGAACCGCCCCCGCTGGGCGCGCACGGCGCCGGTGAATGCGCCGCGCTCGTGGCCGAAGAGCTCGTTTTCGATCAGCGTCTCGGGGATCGCGGCGCAGTTGACCGCCACGAACGGCCCGCCGGCGCGCGGCGAGAGGGCGTGGAGCGCCCGGGCGAAGAGCTCCTTGCCGGTGCCGCTCGCCCCGGTCAGGAGCACGGTCGAGTCGGTTGGCGCCACCCGCGCGAGCAGCCGCAGCGCCGCCCGCAGCCGCGGATGGCGGCCGACGATCGGCGGCGCGCCGCCCGGCGGAACGAACGCCTCGGGCGCCTCCTCCTCGGCGAAGAAGGCCGCCAGCCGCGCGCGCAGCTCGGCGATCCCGACCGGCTTCTCGAGGAAGTCGGCGGCGCCGAGCTTCATCGCCTCGACCGCGGCGGCGACCGAGCCGTAGGCGGTCATCACCACCACCGGGGCGGTGGGCCGGGCGCTCCGCGCCGCGCGCAGCACGTCGAGGCCGCTGCCGTCGGGCAGCTTCAGGTCGGTGAGGACGAGAGCGACCGGGGCGGCCGCCGCGAGCGCCGCCTCGGCCTCCGCGCGGCCGGCGGCGAGCGCCACCTCGTACCCCTCCTTCGCGAGCGCGCGGGCGAGCAGGAGCCGGAGCGACTCGCGATCTTCGACGACGAGGATGCGCGGTGCCATCGCCCGCCTCACCCCTCGTCGAGCCCGGCGCGGGCGCGCTCGACGGCGGCGGCGAGCAGCTCGTCGTCGGCCGGATCGAGGGTGCGCAGGTCGAGCAGGCAGCGCCCTTCCCGGGCGTAGCCGACGGCGGGCGGCTCGCCGGTGCGGAGCCGGGCCGCGAGCCGTTCGCCGCCGGGAAGGGCGAGGATCTCGCCGGGGATCGGCCGCTCGGGGGCGGCGCCGCCGCCGACGTAGGCGTCCCCGGGCACGATCGCCGCCCCGAGGCGGGCGGCGAGGCGTTCGAGCCGCCGCCGGTGCGCCGCGGGCTCGGGCCAGAGGCGGTCGAGGGGGAGGCCGTCGCCCGCGAGGTGGGCGCGCAGCACCCCGTCGAGGGCGGCGAAGACGGTCCGGTCGGGGCGGAGGGCGCGGTAGAGCGGATGGCGATGACAGCGGGCGACGAGCTCGGCGCGGCCGCAGAGGAGCCCCGCCTGCGGCCCGCCGAGGAGCTTGTCGCCGCTGCCGCAGACGAGGTCGGCGCCGGCGGCGAGCAGCGCGGTGAAGGAGGGGTGATCGGCGAGCTGCGGCGCCCGGTGGGGGCGCAGGAGGCCGCTCCCTTCGTCCACGAGGAGGAGCAGCCCCCGGCTCCGGGCGAGGCCGGCGAGCGCCGCCGCGCCCGCCTCCTCGACGAAGCCGGTGATCCGGTAGTTCGAGGTGTGGACCTTGAGGAGGAGCGCGGTCTCGGAGGTCAGCGCCCGTTCGTAGTCGGCGAGCCGGGTCCGGTTCGTCGTCCCGACCTCCACGAGCCGGGTGCCGGCGGCGGCGAGGATCTCGGGGATCCGGAACGAGCCGCCGATCTCGACGAGCTCGCCGCGCGAGACGATCACCTCCCGCCCGGCGGCGAAGGTCGCGAGCACGAGCACGAGCGCCGCCGCGTTGTTGTTGACGACCAGCCCCGCCTCGGCGCCGGTCAGCGCCGCGAGCAGCGCGCCGGCGCGGGCGTTGCGGTCGCCGCGCCGGCCGCTCGCGAGATCGAGCTCGAGATCGCAGCCGGCGTCGAGGAGCCCGGGGAGCGCGGCGGCCACGCTCCGGGGGAGCGGGGCGCGGCCGAGGTTCGTGTGGAGGAGCACGCCGCTCGCGTTGAGCACCCGGCGCAGCGGGGCGCCGAGCTCCGCGGCGAGGGCCGTGGCGGCCGCTCCCGGGAGCGCGGCCACGGCGGCCTCCAGCTCGCCGGGGCCGGCGAGCTCGCCGCCGGCGAGCCGTTCGCGCAGGCCGGCGAGAGCGTCGCGGAGCTGGATGGCGACCCGCTCCCGTCCGTATAGACTCAGGAGCCGTACGACCTCCGGAAGGACGAGGAGCCGCTCGAGAGCGGGCAGGCGGCGGCGGGGATCGGAGGCAGGCACGATGGGAACCGGTCGGGATGGATTCTAGGAAATCTGCGGCGGCGGCGGGTGACGGTGCCCAGGGGGCGCATGCCGGCGCGTCGCCGGCCGGGGAAGGAGCCCGCCCCAGCGACCGGCGCCGCTACGACCGGCTCCTCAGCCACCTCGAGCGGGAGATCGAGCAGCTCCGCATCGAGACGGAGAAGTTTCTCGCCGGGGTGGAGAAGCGGCTCCCCGAGGCGGCGCGGCAGGCGATCGAACGCCAGCTGCGGCTGCTGCGCGACGAGCCGCTCCAGTCGGCCACTGACCGTTTCCGAGCCGCCGGTCTCGAAGCGCGCTTCAACGCCTATCAGGAGCTGTTCAACCGGCGCCTGCGGGCCATGGAGGAGGGGCGCGGTCCGGCCCGGCACACGCCCGTCCCCGCCGCGCCCCGTTTCGACGCCGAGCAGGGGATCGTGGTCGCCGAGCGGCCGGACGGCCGGGAGGCGGCCTCCCTCCTCGCCGCGGCGATCGCGCAGGGGGCCGCCGGCAGCCATCTCGACCCCGAGCGGTTTTCGGCCTACCTCGCGCAGCAGGCGGCCGCGATCCGCGAACGCACCGGCTGCAGCGCGGTACAGTTCCGCCTCGCCATCGAAGAGGGCCGCGCCAAGCTCAAGGCCCGGCCGCTGAACGTACCGCCCGCGGGCGGCTGACCCGGAGAGACCCGTGCGACGACTCGTTTTCCTTCTGCTCTTCTTTGCTGCCGCCGCGGCGCTGGTGGGGGCCCCGCCGCCCGTCACCCTCGGGCAGGTGCTCGAGCAGCAGCGGGCGCTGGTGACCGCCGCGCCCGACAGCAGCGCGGCCCAGAACGACCTCGGGAACCTCCTGCTGCTCGCCGGCGACCGGGCGGGCGCCGAGGCGGCGTACCGGCGGGCGATCGCGATCGACCCGGGTTTCGCCTCGGCGCACTTCAACCTCGGCCTCCTCCTCCAGGAGCAGGGGTCGCGTTTCGCCGCGGCGCGCGCCTACCGGGCGGCGCTCCGGGCCGACCCGAACCATGCCTGGGCGCGCTACCAGCTCGGGACGGTCTACGCGAGCTGGCGGCTCCGGGGGATGGCGACCCGCTCCTACGCCCGGGCGATCGCCCTCGAGCCGCGGCTCGGCGATCCGCGCTACAACCCGCACCTGATCGAGAACCAGCTCGCGAGCCAGGCGATGATCACCTCGTACAGCCGCTACCTCACGCCGACCAGCGCGCCGCGGGCGTACGCCGAGCGCGACCGGCTGGCGCGGGCGCTCGTCGGCGGCCGGGCCGCGACCCCGGCCGGGACGGGCGCCGGCGCGGCGCCCACCCCGGCTCCGAAGGCCACGCCGACGGCGAAATCCGCGCCGGCCACGGCGCCGCTGCCGGCCTCCCTGCCGCCGCCCGGCGAGCTCTCCTCCGCAGAGACGGGAGAGAAGGGAGAGGCGGAAGAGATGTCGGAAGGAGGGTACCTGGAGGTACGGGTCCTCGACGAGAGCACCCTCCAGCCGGGGCTCGGCGTGGGGCAGGTGGTGGGGCCGGGGGCGGGTGCGGGAACGGGAGGGGCGGCTCCGGGGTTCGACGAGCCGCCGGCCGCGCGGCGCCCCGGGGTGCGCACGCCGCGCGGTGGCCGCCCCGCGCCGGCGGGGCCGCCGCCGGTGCCGACCGGGACGTTCAGCACCGGCCGGCTCGACATCGAGCTGCTGCCCGCCTCGTCGCGTCCGGCCTGAGCCGCGCCGCTCAGGCGCGGGCGATCGCGAAGGCGAAATCGAGGCCGTCGACCGGGGCGCTCTCGAGCTCCTCTCCGGCGGCGGGCGCGAGCTCGAGGGCGAGCGTCTCGCCGGCGATCCACTCACCCCAGGCGGCGATCGCCGCCGCGAGCTCCGGGGCGGCGCGGTAGGCGACGCGGATCCGGTCGGTGTAGGCGAGCCCGGCGCCCTTGCGCGCCGCCTGCAGGCGGCTGACGACCTCGCGCGCCCGCCCTTCGGCGACGAGCTCGGGGGAGAGCGCGGTGTCGAGGGCGACGAGCAGCTCGCGGTCCCCCTGCGTGGCCGTCCCCTCCCGCTCGATCAGGCGGACCTCGAGCTCCTCGGGGGCGAGCCGCACCGCCTCGCCCGCGATCTCCACCACGAGCGCGCCGTCGCGCTCGAGCGCCTCGGCGAGCTGGTCGCCGTCGCCCGCCGCGAGCGCCGCCTGGACGAGCGGCATCCGCTTGCCGAGCCGCTTGCCGAGGAGCCGGAAGTTCGGGCGTACCTCGTGGTGGACGTAGTCGCGGCGCCGTTCGGCCCAGCGCAGCTCCTTGACGTTGAGCTCGTCGAGGACGATCTCGCGCACCCGCTCGAGGTGCGCCCGGAGGTCGCCTTCCCCGGCCTCGGGCGCGGCGACGAGGGTGACCGCCGCGAGCGGCTGCCGGGTCTTCAGGTCGTGGGCGGCACGCGCCGCGCGGCCGAGGCCGACGACCCGCTGGGCGAGCGCCATCGCCCGCGCCAGCGCCGCCGCCTCGCGACGCTCCTCGCCGGTGAGCGCCGCCACCGCGGCGAGCCGCTCCGGCCAGCCCTCGAGGTGGACGCTCGCCGGCGCTTCCCCGTCCTGGGAGCGGACGAGATGGCTGTGGAGAACCTCGGTCACGAACGGCACGAACGGGGCGAGGAGGCGCACGAGCGTCGTGAGCACCTCGTAGAGCGTCTGGTAGGCGCTCTCCTTGTCGCGCCCCTCGGGGTTGCCGGCCCAGAACCGCTCGCGGCTGCGGCGGATGTACCAGTTCGTCAGGTCGTCGACGAACCGCTCGAGACGGCGCGCGGGCTCGGCGATCCCGTACGCCTCGAGCAGACGGGTGATCTCGCCGATCTCCTCGTCGAGGCGCAGGAGGATCCACCGGTCGAGATCGGTCCGTTCGGCGAGCGGCACCGCCGCTGCCCGGCCGGGGTACCAGCCGTCGATGCCGGCGTAGATCGAGAAGAACGACGCTGCGTGCCAGAGCGGAAGCAGGAGCCCCTGCGCCGCCTCGCGGACGAGACGGGCGGAGAAGCGCGACGGCTGCTCCGGGTCGCTCACGTAGAAGTACCAGCGCAGCGCGTCGGCGCCGGTCTCCTCGACGACCGCCATCGGGTCGACGACGTTGCCGAGGCGCTTCGACATCTTGCGCCCCTGCTCGTCGTTGACGTGCCCCATCACGAGGCAGTTCTCGTAGGCGACGCGGTCGAAGAGCAGCGTGCCGAGGACGTGGAGGGTGTAGAACCAGCCGCGCGTCTGGTCGACCGCCTCGGCGATGAAGGCGGCCGGGTAGCCCGCGCCGGTCTCGGGGTCGAAGTGGGGCAGCGGCCGGCCGATGTAATGGTGCTGGGCGAACGGCATCGCGCCGGAGTCGAACCAGGCGTCGATCACGTCGGCGACCCGCCGGCAGGTGCCGCCGCAGCCGGCGCGCCCGCAGCGCCAGGTGACCTCGTCGATGAACGGCCGGTGCGGGTCGAACTGGGCGCGGTCGTACGGATCGGCGGGCGGCGTCCGCCCGGCGCGGGCGAAGAGGGCGGCGTACGAGCCGATCACCTCGACCTCGTCGCACGCGTCGCACCGCCAGATCGGCAGCGGCGTCCCCCAGTACCGCTGGCGGGAGAGGGCCCAGTCGACGACGTTCTCGAGCCAGTTGCCGAAGCGCCCCTCGCCGATGTGGGCGGGGTACCAGCCGATCGTCCGGTTGAGCGCGACGAGCTCCGCCTTGCGCGCGGTCGTGCGCACGAACCAGCTCCGCCGCGCGTACTGCAGGAGCGGCTGATCGCAGCGCCAGCAGAACGGGTAGCTGTGGCGGTACCGCTCGGTGTGGAGGAGCAGGCCGCGGGCGGCGAGATCGCGGACGATCCGCGCGTCGGCCTCCTTGAAGCCGAGGCCGGCGAACGGCTCGATCCCCTCGCGCGCCGCGACCTTCCCGTTCGGCTCGATCGTCTGGAAGAGCGGCAGCCCCCAGCGGACGCCGGTGGCGTAGTCGTCGGCGCCGAAGGCGGGGGCGGTGTGCACGAGGCCGGTGCCGTCGGTGGCGGTCACGTAGTCGGCGACGACCACCGCCCAGCCGGCGTCGTCGGAGGCCGGCGGGTCGAGCTCGGCGCTCTCGGTGCGGGCGTCCCACGGCAGCACCCGGTAGGGGCGGTCGTAGCGCAGCCCGGCGAGCGCGCGGCCCGTGAACCGGACGAGCGCCGGCACCTCGCGCAGGTCGAGCCGGACGCGCTCGCCGTCGCGCTCGATCTCGCACGGGACCGGCACCTCCACCGTGTCGGCGATCAGCAGCAGGGCGTCGGCCCGCCCCGGGTGCGCGACGACCCGGTAGATCATCTCCGGGTGGACCGCGAGGCCGGAGTGGCCGGGCATCGTCCACGGCGTCGTCGTCCAGGCGACGAGCGAAAGACCGGGCGGCACCTCCCACGCCGTGCCGTCGAGCGCCGTGAGCCGCTGCCCCGCGCGGGCCGGGAAGAGGACCCAGATCGACGGGTCCTCGACCTCCTTGTAGTTCTGCGCCACCTCGTGGCTCGAGAGCGTCGTGCCGCACCGGGCGCAGTACGGCTGGCTCTTGTGCCCCTCGTAGAGGAGCCCCTGGGCGTGGAGCCGCGCGAGCGCCCACCAGACCGACTCGATGTAGCCGTTCGTGTAGGTGAAGTAGGCGTCGTCGAGGTCCACCCAGTAGCCGAACCGCTCGGTCATCACCCGCCACTGCCGCTCGTAGGCCATCACGCTCTCGAGGCAGCGGCGGTTGAACTCGGCGATCGAGCCGGCGACGTCGCCCGGGACGAGGGTCTCGATCTCCCGCTTGCCGGAGATCCCGGCGCGCTTCTCGACCTCGATCTCGACCGGCAGCCCGTGGGTGTCCCACCCCGCCTTGCGGGCGACGTGGAAGCCCTGCATGGTGCGGAAGCGGGGGAAGAGATCCTTGACCACGCGGGTGAGCACGTGGCCGACGTGGGGAGCGTTGTTGGCGGTGGGCGGCCCCTCGTAGAAGGTCAGCTCGCCGCGCGGCGACTCCCTGGCGAGGGTGCGGGCGAAGATCCCCTCGCGCCGCCACCGGGCGAGCACCTCGTGCTCCAGACGCGGGAACGGAAAGCCGCCCGCGAGCTCCTCGAAACGTCGTTCGCTCATGATCCGAACCCCGCAGCCGGCCGCAACGGGCCGCGAAGGAAGCATCTTAGCGGAGGCGGGCCCGGCGGCTATACTCGCCGCGCCCGGGGCGCTGCTCCGGCCCGCGCTCCTCGCCGCCGGAGGCGAGGCGCTCGCGCCAGCCCGGGAGGTGACGATGTCCGAGGCCCCCAACCGCCCGACCCTGCTGGTGATCGAACCCGATGACGACCGCCGCCGGGCGCTCGCCGTCGCCCTGGCCGAGCGGGGGTACGAGGCGATCCCCACCCGCGACGCCGACGAGGGGCTGCGCTTCGCCCGCGCCCTCGGGCCGGCGGTGATCGTCGTGCCGGCCGATCTCGCCCTCGCCGGCGAGGGGGCGCTCTTCGCCGCGCTGCGCGAGGGCGAGGAGGCCCGCACCCTGCTGCTGCTCGGCGCGACGCCCGAGGAGGGGGAAGAGCTTCCGGAGGAGGTGCTCTACCTCGCCACCGCCGGGCTGGCGACCGCCGAGCTGCTCGGCCGGGTGCGGCTGGTGCTCGTCGGCCACGAGCTCGGCGTGGCGCCCGACCTCGAATGCGGCGCGCTCGTCGGCAGCTTCGAACGGATGCCGCCGCTCGAGCTCGTCCAGGCCTGCAGCCGTCTCGATGGCCCCTGCCGGGTCGAGCTCGCCGACGGCGCCTTCGCGATGAGCCGCGGGAAGGTCGTCCACGCGGAGATCGGCGGCGCCCGGGGGGAGAAGGCGTTCTGCCGGCTCGTCCGGCGCCACGCGGGGCCGTTCCGCGTCCACCTGGAGCCGGTGGCGCTCGGCCCCGGCGACCCGGCGGCGATCGACCGCGAGCTGCCGGCGCTCGTCATCGCCGCGCTCGAGGACCTCGTGCCCGCGGCGCCGGAGGACCGGCTGCGGCTCCTCCGGGGCAGCTGCGCGCCCGGGCCGAGCGACGATCTCGTCCGCGAGATCCTCTCGCTCGTCGACGTCGCGGCGGCGGAGGGGGAGGTGCTGAGCGTCGGCGGCCTGCTCGATCGGCTGCCGTTCCATCTCGACGGCGAGATCTACCGCGCGCTGCTGCGGCTGCGCGAGCGGCGGTGTCTCGAGCTGAGCGAGCCGGGCGGCCGGGTGCGGGTGGTGACCGATTCGACCGCCGACCTGCCCGAGGAGCTCGCGCGCCGGTACGCGATCGAGGTGGTGCCGCTGCGCGTCGGTTTCGGAACCGAGGAGTACCGCGACGGGATCGAGATCACGCCCCGGAGCTTCTACGAGCTGCTCGCGACGAAGCGCGACGTGCACCCGGTCACCTCGCCGCCCCCGGTCGAAGAGCTGCTGGGGATCTACCGGAAGCTCGCCGTCAACGCGGACGTCGTCTCGGTCCACATCTCGAGCCGCCTCTCGCAGACCTTCGCGGCCGTCGAGGAGGCGCTCCTGCAGGGGGCGGGCGAGCTCGCGGCGCCCCGCCGGGACGGGAGCCGGCCGCGGCTCGTGCCGTTCGACAGCCGTTCGGTCAGCGCCGGGCTCGGCCTGCAGGCGCTCTTCGCGGCGCGGCTGGCCGCCGCCGGGCTCGGAGCCGCCGAGATCGGGGAGCGGCTCGCGGCGCTCGGCGAGCGGCTGCACGTGCTCTTCGTCGTCGACACCCTCGACTACCTCGTCCGCGGCGGCCGGATCGGAAGGGCGCGCGCGCTCGTCGGGAGCCTGCTCGGGATCCGGCCGATCCTCGGCGTGGTGGACGGCGAGGTCGCCGCGGTGGACCGGGTGCGCGGCCGGCGGCGCGGACAGCCCCGGATGCTCGAGCTGTTCGCCGAGCGGCTCGACCGGCAGCGGCCGGTGCTCGGCGCGATCGCCCACGCCAACGCGCCGGTCGGCGCCGAGCGGCTGCGGACGCTCCTCGCGAGGACGTTCGACATGCGCGAGCTGATCCTCATGGAGATCGGGCCGGTGGTCGGCACCCACGCCGGCCCCGGCATGGTGGGCGCGGCGCTCTTCCAGCCCGCCGACGACGCGGAGCTCTCGCTGCTCCTGCCCCGTTAGTCGTCCGTCTCGGGCAGGCTGGCGAGGAAATCCTCGAGCGCCTCGGTGACCGCCGCCGGGCTCTCGAGATGCGGGAGGCTGCCGGCCCCGTCGAAGACCTCGAGCTCGGCCGCCGGCAGCGCGTGCAGCCAGAGATCGGCATCCTCCACCGGCGGCGCGACCGACTCCCGCCCCCAGCCGAGCCAGACCGGCAGTGCGAGGCGCGGGATGACCGCCGTGATGGAAAGGTGGAGGCGGCCGGAGAGGTAGGCGGCGAGCGCCCGCTGCGCCCCCGGCAGGTGGCTCGCGCGGTAATGCTCGTCGATGAGCTCCGGGGTGACGAGGTGGGCGTTGGCGAAGACGTCGTGCGCGAAGTGGTGCTCGATCGCGCTGCGGCTCGCATAGACGTTGAGCGCCGAGGTGCCGAAGACCGGGAACCGGAGCAGGGCGTGGAGCACCTGATCGCCGCCGAGCTCCTCGCGTGGCGGTTCGAGGAGGCCGAGCGGGGCGACGAGGGCGAGTGCCCGCACCAGCTCCGGCGCGTTGGCCGCCAGCTCGATGGCGTAGGCGGCCGGTAGCCCGGCGGCCACCAGCACCGCCGGTTCGCCGACGGCCTCGCGCAGGAACCGCTCGAGCAGCGCCACCTGCGTCGCCGCCCGCTGTCCGCTCGCCGGCTTCGCGGAGGCTCCCCAGCCGAGCAGGTCGGGGACGAAGACGGTGTGCGCGCCCGCCAGGGCCTCGGCCACCGCGCGCCACTGCCCCCCTTCGTAACCGGGGCCGAACGCGTGCACGAGCACCACCGGCGAGCCGTCCCCGAGACGGCGGTACGCCAGGGCTCCGAGCGGCGTGTCGAGGCTCTCCGGGCGTCCCCAGCGGCTGGCCGGGAGCCGGCGCGCCGAACGCGCGACGAGCGTGTTGAGCAGCAGCGGAACGCCGACCACCGTGCCGGCGAGCGCGAGGCCGCGGGCCCAGCGAAGCCGCTTGCGGCGGCGTTCTTCCTCGGTGCGTGCGCGTGCCACAGTGCGCCGAAGATACCACGGCGGCGGCAGCTCCGGCGAGCGCCGGCGGTAGAATCGGGCGTGGAGGTGAGCGGTCATGGCAGTGCTGGAGATCGTGCGCATGGGGCATCCGGTGCTGCGGGCGCCGGCCGCGCCGGTGCCCGCCTCGGCGATGCGCGGCGCCGCGTTCGCCCGCCTGGTGGACGACATGGTCGAGACGATGCGCGCCGAGGGGGGCGTGGGGCTCGCGGCGCCCCAGGTGGGGATCGGCTGGCGCCTCTTCGTGCTCGAGGTCTCCGGGCCGGGCCCGGAGGCGATCCCGCTGCGGGTGGTCGTCAACCCCGAGCTCACGCCCGAGCCGGGTGAGCCGGTCGAGGATTGGGAGGGCTGCCTCTCGATCCCCGACCTGCGCGGGCTCGTGCCGCGTCATCATGCGGTCCGGGTGCGCGCCCTCGACCGCCACGGCGCGCCCTCCGAATACCGTGTCGAAGGGTTCGAGGCGCGGATCGTGCAGCACGAGAACGACCACCTCGACGGCGTGCTCTTCCTCGACCGGATGCGCGACCTGCGCTCGCTCGCCTTCTACGACGAGTGGCACCGGTACGTGCTCGGCAGCGCCGGCAGCCGGGCGGAGCGCCCCGAATAGTGCCGTTCGAGCTCGTCGTGGCCTGGGCCGGGCGGCACCGGCCGGGTCCGTGGGAGGAGCTCGCGTCCGACTACCGGCAGCGGGTCGCGCGCTTCGTGCCGGTGCGCGACCTGCCCGTACGCGCGCGGGGCGCCGCCGACTCGCCCGAGCGGCAGCGGCTCGAGGCCGAGGCGCTGCGCGCAGCCACTCCCGCCGGGGCCTGGACGGTGGCGCTCGACCGTCGAGGCAAGGCGATCGGCTCGCTCGCGCTCGCCGAACGGATGCGCCGCTGGCGCGAGAGCTGGCCGCACGGGGTGGTCTTCTGGCTCGGTTCCGACCTCGGGCTCGACGCCGGCCTGCGCGCCGAAGCGCGGGAGCGGCTCTCGCTCGGACCGCTCACGCTGGCCCACCAGCTCGCGCGTCTGGTGCTCTACGAGCAGCTCTATCGCGCCCTTTCGATCACCGCGGGGATCGGCTATCATCGTGCGACTCCGGACGACGGGAGCTGACCACATGGCCGCCAAGACCCCTGCGAAGAAGAGCGTGACGAGGCCCCGGCCCGCCCCCAAGGCGAAGGCGACAGCGAAGACCGCCGCGAAGAAGACGACGAAGCCGGCCGCCAGGAAGGCCGTGAAGCCGGCGGCGGTCAAGAGCGCGAAGAAGGCCGCGAAGCCAGCCGCGAAGCCAGCCGTGAAGAAGATCGCGAAGCCGGCCGCGAAGAAGCCGGCCGACCGGGCCGCCGCCCCGAAGCGTGCCGCGGCCGCGCCGGGCACCCGGCCGGCGAAGAGGGTGCGGACCGCGAAGAGCGCGCCGGCGAAGGAGACGAAGCCGGCCAGGACGACGCGCGGAACGCCCGGCACGAAGAGCGCGAAGAGCGTTCCGGCCGCCCGGTCCACGCCGCGCCCGAAGACCGCCGCTGCCGCTCCGGCGCCGGGTGCCCCGGGCGAACGTCCGCGCAAGCCGGCCGCGCCCGATCGTTCCCGAGCCGCCGGCTCCGGGGCGGCGAAGCGCGCCGGAGCGGACCACGCTCCCGCCCCGGTCACGCGCGATCTGGCGGCCTACCGGGCGAGCCTGTTCGCGCTGCGCGAGGCGACGCTCGCGGCGTATCGCAACGAGATCCGGCTCGGGCAGGAGGCGAGCGACGAGCCGACCGAGGACATCGTCGATCGCGCGAACAACGCCTACACGCGCGAGCTCTCCTTCTCCATCTCCGACGCCGAGCGGACGCGTCTGCTCCAGATCGAGGCCGCTCTCGCGCGGATCGAGCAGGGTACGTTCGGCCGCTGCGGCCACTGCGGCCGCGAGATCCCGGAGCCCCGTCTCCAGATCCTGCCGTGGGCGTACCTGTGCGTGGACTGCCAGGATCTGCTCGAAAAGGGCCTGCTGGTAGACGCCTGAGTCGCGGTCCGGCCGCAACCGGAGCCGGCCGCGTCCCGGAGGCCCGGGTGTGAGCCGTCCTTCCGATCTCGATTCCCTCCTCGCCGCCCCGGCCCAGGCGGTCTATCTCGTCCGTGGCGATCGCGTCCTCGCCGAGCCGCTCGCCGAACGGCTCGCCGGCGCGCTGGCGGCGAAGGGCGGCTGCGAGGTCGAGGTGATCCGCCGCCCGGAGGGGCTCGCGGAGATCCTCGCCGACCTGCGCACCTACGCGCTCTTCGCCACCGCGAAGGTCGCGCTCGTCGTCGACTCGGCGGTGCTCGCCGACCTCGGCAGCGTCGCCGAGCTGCTCGCCGAGGCGGCGGAAGGCGCGGCGGGAGTGACGCCGGGCGAGCCGCTCGCGCCGCGCGAGCGCGCCGCCGCGCTCCGGCTGCTGCAGGCCCTCCGGCTCTGCGGGATCGAACCGTTCGCCGGGCCGCCCGAGGCGGCGATCGAGGCGCTTCCCGACTCGGCGTGGACGCCGAAGCGGGGCCGGGGGCGCGCCCGGAGCGCCGCCGGGCCCGAACGCCGGGCCGCGCTCGCCACGCTCCTCGGCGCGGCCGCGGAGGAGGGGCTCGTCGGGTGCGGGGAGAGCGATCTCGCCGAGCTCGCCCTCGTCATCCAGGAGGGACTGCCAGCGGGGCATCACCTCGTGCTCGCCGAGAGCACCGCCGCCGGGGAGCATCCGCTGGTCCGCACCCTCGGCGAGCGCGGCGCGCTGCTCGACGCCGGGTGGGTGGAGGCGGAGCGGGGCGGCGGCTGGAGCGGCGTCGACGAGCTCGCGGCGGTGCTCGCGGCCGAGACCGGCAGCGAGATCGAGCCGGCGGCGCTCCGCGAGCTGGCGCGGCGCACGCTGCGGAGCGGCGAGCGGGGAGCGAGCGGGGCCCACGACGACTCGACCGCCCGCTTCGCGGCCGAGTACCGGAAGCTCGCGGCGCTCGCCGGGGGCGGCCGGATCGACCACCGCGCGGTGGTCGAGGCGGTGGAGGATCGCGGCGAACAGGACGTCTGGCAGGTGCTCGACGCGATCGGCGAGGGGCGTCCCGCGGAGGCTCTCGAGCGGCTCGAACGGCTGCTCGCCGGCGCCGAGGATCCGATCTCCGCGCGCCTCTCCTTCTTCACGCTGCTCGCCGGGCTCTGCCGGCAGCTCACCGCCCTCGGCGGCCTCGCCGCGCGGCGCGGCGTCCCGCCGGCCGAGCGCGACTACGGCCGGTTCAAGAGCCTCTGGGCGCCACGGCTGCAGGCCGCCGACGAGGAGCTCGGCACCAGCCCGCTCGCCGGCCTCCACCCGTTCCGG
>JAAYLR010000004.1 GCA_012521815.1 Acidobacteriota bacterium | reverse complement strand
GGACGGCTGGGGCGGCCCGGGCTACACCCTGCGCGACGAGATCAACCGCCTGCGCTACCGGCGCGGGGCGGTGGGGATGGCGCTCGCCGGCGCCGACACCGGCGGCAGCCAGTTCTTCATCACCCTCTCCCCGCAGCCTCATCTCGACGGCGGCTACACCGTCTTCGGCCGGGTGGTCGCGGGGGAGGAGGTGCTCGCGCGGCTCGTGCAGGGCGACCGGATCGTGCGGGTCCGCGAGCTCGGGCCGGGCGCGCCGGGGCTGCAGTAGGATTTCGGCATGCTCCCGCATGCCCCTGCCCGGCGCTTCGTTCACGCCCTCGTCCTCGTTCCGCTCGTCGCCCTGCTCCTCGGAGCCCTCCCCGCCTTCGCGGCCTCCGGGGAGCTCGTCGGGCTCTTCACTCGCGCCGAGATCGAGGCGGCGCTGCCCGACTGGGGGGCGGCGCTCGGCGACTCCGATCCCGACCCGGAGGCGGCGGCCGCGCTGCTCGCGCTCCCCGCCGGGCCGCGCGTGGTGGTCCTTTTCGGCAGCTGGTGCAGCGACAGCCGGCACGAGCTCACCCGGCTCTGGAACGCCTTCGATCTGGCGGGCGGCGAGCCGCGGTTCGAGATCGTCTACGTCGGCGTCGACCGGGCGAAGGCCGAGCCGGCCGCCTGGGTGGAGGGTCGCGATCTCCGCTTCGTGCCCACCTTCTACGTCGAGCGCGACGGGCGCGAGGTCGGCCGGATCGTCGAGACCTCTCCGCACGGGATCGAGAGCGATCTGCTCGCGCTCCTCACCGGGGAGCGGCAGGGCGTCGTGAGCGCCCGCGACGACCTCGCGCCGTGAGCGCCGTGCCGTCATCCGCTCCCTCCCGCCGCCGGGTGGTGCTGCTCGCGCCGGTGCCGGCGCCCCTCGGCGAGCGTCTCGCCGCCGCCGGGCTCGAGGTGGTGCTGCGCGAGGTTGGCCCCGGACGGGCGGAGGAGGCCGCCGCCGCGGCGGCCGATGCCGACGGGCTCTTCTCCCTGCTCGTGCATCCGGTGGGCGAGCGGCTCTTCGCGGCGGCGCCGCGCCTGACGGTGGTCGCCAACTGCGCCACCGGGGTGGACAACGTCGACCTGGCGGCGGCGCGCCGCCACGGGGTGACGGTGGCCAACACGCCCGGGGTCCTCACCGCCGACACCGCCGACTTCACCTGGGCGCTCCTGCTCGCGCTCCTGCGGCGGGTGGTGGAGGCCGACGCCTACGTCCGCCGGGGGGAGTTCCGGGGCTGGGCGCTCGACCTCCTCCTCGGCCGCTCGCTCGGAAGCCTCACGCTCGGGGTGGTCGGGGCGGGAGCGATCGGACAGGCGGTCCTCGCCCGCGCCCGGGCGTTCGGCATGACCACCCTCTACACCTCCCGCCGCCGGCTTCCGGAGGCGCGCGAGGCGGCGCTCGGCGCGAGCTGGCGCACCCTCGACGAGCTGGTGGCGGCGGCCGACGTCGTCTCGCTCCACGCCCCGCTCACCCCCGAGACCCGCGGCCTCTTCGACGCCGCCCGCCTCGCCCGGATGCGGCCGGGCGCCTTCCTCGTCAACACCGCGCGCGGCCCGCTGGTGGACGAGGAGGCGCTCGCCGCGGCGCTCGCGAGCGGCCGGCTCGGCGGGGCGGCGCTCGACGTCTTCGAGCGCGAGCCCGAGGTCCACGCCGGTCTGCTCGGGCTCCCGAACGTGGTGCTCGCCCCGCACCTCGGCTCGGCCACCGCGGAGACGCGGTTCCGGATGGCGGAGCTCTCCGTGGCGGCGCTCCTCGCCGTGCTCGTCGAAGGCCGGGCGCCGGACCATCCGGTGGTCCTGCCTTCCTCGGGAGGTGCAACCCCGGGCCGCGCCGGCCGTACCTAGG
>JAAYLR010000061.1 GCA_012521815.1 Acidobacteriota bacterium | reverse complement strand
GGAGCACGAGGACGGCGGGCCAGACGAAGTGGCGAAGACGCGGCATGGTCGATCCCTTTCGAAAAACGGTCAGCGCCGCGGCGACGGCTCGGGAGCGGCGGCGGGGCGGCGAATCCGCATGCGGCCGATCATCCTCCAGAAAGCCCGCCCGGCGCCAGACGGCAGGCGTCACGGCCGCGCCGGGACCCCCGGAGGGGGGGCCGGCCGATGCCGGGCGCCTGCGCGGTGAAACCCCTCGCGGGGCCGGTTCCTGCGCCCGGTCCGGGGATCGGGGCGGCGGCCCGGGGTTGGACGCCGCGCGCCGGGATGCGGGAAGATGGTGGCTCGAGGAGGTTCCCCATGCCCGAGTTCCAGTACGCCGAGCCGTTCCCCCGCGCCGGGAAGGACGAGACCCGCTATCGGAAGCTCACCGCCGACCACGTCGCGGTCGGGAGCTTCGAGGGACAGGAGATCCTGAAGGTGGCGCCCGCGGCGCTCACGCTCCTTGCCCGCGAAGCGTTCCGGGAGATCTCGTTCTTCTACCGCCCCCGTCACCTCGAGCAGGTGGCCGCGATCCTCGACGATCCGGAGGCCTCGCCGAACGATCGCGAGGTCGCGCTCGCCCTCCTGCGCAACGCGGTGATCTCGGCGGAAGGGAAGCTGCCGATGTGCCAGGACACCGGTACCGCCACGATCGTCGCCTGGAAGGGCCAGCGGGTCTGGACCGGCGGCGGCGACGCCGAGGCGCTCTCGCGCGGCGTCTGGGAGACCTACACGAAGGAGTACCTCCGCTACTCGCAGACGGTGCCGCTGACGATGTACGAGGAGAAGAACTCCGGCACCAACCTGCCGGCGCAGATCGACATCCTCGCCACCGACGGCGACGCCTACGAGCTCCTCTTCGTGGCCAAGGGGGGCGGGTCGGCGAACAAGTCGATGCTCTACCAGGAGACGAAGGCGCTGCTGAACCCGGCGAGCCTCGAGCGGTTCATGGCCGAGAAAATGCGCACCCTCGGCACCGCCGCCTGCCCGCCGTACCACCTCGTCTTCGTCATCGGCGGCACCTCGGCCGAGGCGACGATGAAGACGGTCAAGCTCGCCTCGGCCGGCTATCTCGACGACCTGCCGGCGGCGGGCAACCTGCACGGGCAGGCGTTCCGCGACCGCGAGCTCGAGGCGCGGGCGCTCGAGCTCGCCCGCGAGACCGGGATCGGCGCCCAGTTCGGCGGCAAGCATTTCGCGCTCGACGTGCGGGTGATCCGCCTGCCGCGCCACGGCGCCTCCTGCCCGGTGGGGATGGGCGTCTCCTGCTCGGCCGACCGGAACGTGAAGGCGCGTATCGACCGCGACGGGGTCTGGCTCGAGGAGCTCGAGCACGAGCCGATCCGCTACCTGCCCGAGAAGTACCGCACCGGCGTCAAGAGCCACGGCGTGCCGATCGACCTGAACCGGCCGATGCCGGAGATCCTCGCCGAGCTGACGAAGCACCCGGTCTCGACGCCGCTGCTGCTCACCGGACCGATCGTCGTCGCCCGCGACATCGCCCACGCGAAGCTCAAGGAGCGGCTCGACCGGGGCGAGGGGCTGCCGCAGTACGTCAAGGACCACCCGGTCTACTACGCCGGGCCGGCCAAGACCCCCGAGGGGATGGCCTCCGGCTCGTTCGGCCCGACCACCGCCGGGCGGATGGATTCCTACGTCGACCTCTTCCAGTCGCACGGCGGCTCGCTCGTGATGATCGCCAAGGGGAACCGCAGCCAGCAGGTGACCGACGCCTGCCAGAAGCATGGCGGCTTCTATCTCGGCTCGATCGGCGGTCCGGCGGCGCTCCTCGCCCACGAGTCGATCCGGAAGGTCGAGCTGCTCGAGTACCCCGAGCTCGGCATGGAGGCGATCTACAGGATCGAGGTCGTCGACTTCCCGGCGTTCATCCTCGTCGACGACAAGGGGAACGATTTCTTCCTGAAGGTGGCGCTGCCGGTCATCTCGTGACCGGGCCGGCACGCCCGCACTCTCGCCCGTCGCCTCCCCGGGCGCGCCCGCCGGTGCGCCCGGGGAGGGAGACACCGCGAACCGCTTCCCGTCCATCCTCCTCCCCAGAAGGAGCTGCCATGCGCCGATCCGGTTTCCTCCTCCTCGCCGGTTTCCTCCTCCTCGCCCTGCCGGGGCTCGCGGCCGCCGCGGGGCCCGTCGGCTACTACCGCCAGCCGGCGCTCCACGGCGACACCCTCGTCTTCGTCGCCGAGGGGGATCTCTGGCGGGTGCCGGCCGGCGGCGGCGTCGCGTCCCGGCTGACGAGCGCCCCGGGGCCGGAGGAGTACCCGGTGATCTCCCCCGACGGGCAGACCGTCGCCTTCCGGGCGAGCTACGAGGGGCCGACCGAGATCTACACGATGCCGCTCGCCGGCGGGCGGCCCGAGCGGCGGACGTGGAGCGGCGATCCGAGCCAGCAGCCGGTCGGCTGGACGGCCGGCGGCCGCCTGCTGATCGCCACCAGCGTCCGCTCGACGCTGCCCGACACGCAGCTCGCGACGCTCGACGTCTCGCGTCCGGCGGCGCCGGTGGACCTCACGCTGGTGCCGCTCGCGCAGGCCGCCGCCGGCGTCTTCGCCCCCGACGGCACCCTCTTCTTCACCCGCCTGCCCTTCCAGGGGAGCCACACGAAGCGGTACCAGGGGGGCACCGTGCAGACCCTCTGGCGGTGGACGGGGGAAGGCCGGGAGGCGACGCCGCTCTCCGCCGACTGGCCGGGCACGAGCCGCTCGCCGATGTGGTGGGAGGGGCGCGTCTACTTCGTCACCGATCGCGACGGCACCCAGAACCTCTGGTCGATGGATCCGGAGGGCGGCGATCTGCGCCAGCACACCCGCCACGCCGGCTGGGACGTCGCCGGGGTATCGCTCGACGGGGGGCGGATCGCCTACCAGCTCGGCGCCGACCTCCACCTCCTCGACCTTGCCACCGGGCGCGACGAGACGGTCGCGATCACCCTGGCGAGCGATCTCGACCAGACGCGCGAGCAGTGGGTCACCGAGCCGCTCGACTACCTCACCGCGGCCCACCTCGCCCCCGACGGCGAGCGCCTCGTGCTCACCGCGCGCGGCGAGGCGTTCGTCGCGCCGCGCCGGCAGGGGCGGCTGGTGCGGCTCCCCCGCGCCCCCGGCGTGCGCTACCGCGACGCCCGCTTCCTCCCCGACGGCAAGGGGCTGGTCGTGCTCTCCGACGAGTCGGGGGAGGTCGAGCTCTGGCGGCTCCCGGCCAACGGGGTCGGCCGGGCCGAGCAGCTCACCGCCGACGGCGAGATCCTCCGCTGGGAGGCGATCCCCTCCCCCGACGGCCGCTACCTCGCGCACACCGACAAGCTGCAGCGCCTCTTCCTCTACGACACGAAGACGCGGGAGAACCGGCGGATCGACGTTTCCGAGGCCGATCGCTTCCGCGACCTCGCCTGGTCGCCCGACAGCCGCTGGCTCGCCTACGTCGCCACCGCGGAGAACATGCTCTCGGTGATCCGCCTGTACGGCGTCGAGAGCGGCCGCGCGACGACGATCACGAGCGACCGCTTCGACAGCGCGAGCCCGGCGTGGAGCGCCGACGGCAAGTGGCTCTTCTTCCTCTCCGACCGGAACCTGAAGTCGGTCGTGCCGTCGCCGTGGGGGAGCTACGCCCCCGAGCCGTTCCTCGACCGCCGCACCGGGATCTACCAGCTCGCGCTCGTGGCGGGCGAGCGGTCGCCGTTCGCGCCGGCCGACGAGCTCCACCCGGCCAAGCCCGCGGCGGCCGAAGGGAAAGAGGGTGCGGCGGCCGCCGGGAAGGGGGAGAAGGGGAAGGGCAAGGAGGAAGAGAAGACGCCGGCGCCGCCGGCCGTGCGCATCGACCTCGACGGGCTCGCCGCCCGGCTCGAACAGGTGCCGGTGCCGCCCGGCAACTACTCGGCGCTCGCCGCCGGCAAGGACGCGCTCTACTGGCTCTCCCGGACGGCCGGCGAGCGGAGCGCGGCGCTCCAGGCGCTGGCGCTCAAAAACGACCCGATCGAGGTCGAGACGGTCGCCGAGGGGCTGCGCGGCTACGAGCTGTCGGCCGATCGTCAGCGCCTCCTGCTCCGGCAGGAGAAGCGGTTCCTGATCGTGGACGCGAAGGCGGGCAAGGCGGCGCTCGAGAAGGCCGCGGTCGACCTCTCCGGCTGGAAGCTCGCGATCGTCCCCCGCGAGGAGTGGCGGCAGATGTTCCGCGAGGCGTGGCGGCTCGAGCGTGACTACTTCTACGACCGCGAGATGCACGGCGTCGACTGGCCGGCGATCTACGCGAAGTACGAGCCGCTCGTCGCGCGCGTGACCTCCCGCGAGGAGCTGGCCGATCTGACCGCGCAGATGGTCGCCGAGCTCTCGGCGCTCCACACCTTCGTGCGCGGCGGCGACCTGCGCACCGGGCCCGACGACATCGCCCTCGGCTACCTCGGTGGGGTGCTCGCGCGCGACGAGGCCGCCGGCGGCTGGCGGATCACCCGCATCTGGCGCGCCGATCCCGAGCACCCCGAGCGGGCGAGCCCGCTCGCGCGGCCCGGGGTCGGAGCGCGGGAGGGGGACGTCCTCACCCATCTCGACGGCGTGGCGACGCTCTCGGTGCCCGATCCCGGCGTGCTCCTGCGCGACCGCGCCGGCCGGCAGGTGCTGGCCACCCTGGTGCCGGCGGGAAGCGGCGCGCCCCGCGAGGTGATCGTCGAGCCGCAGAGCGGGATGGAGGAGTTCGACCTCCGCTACACCGACTGGGAGCTGAGCCGGCGCGAGCGCGTGGAGCAGGCGAGCGGCGGGAGGATCGGCTACCTCCACCTGCGGGCGATGGGCGGCGGCGACTACACCGCCTTCGCCGAGGGGTACTACCCGGCCTTCACCCGCGAGGGGCTGATCCTCGACGTGCGCCACAACCGGGGCGGGAACATCGACAGCTGGATCCTCTCCCGGCTCCTGCGCCGGGCCTGGTTCTACTGGACTCAGCCGGTGGGCCGGTCGCCGAGCTGGAACATGCAGATGGCGTTCCGGGGATACCTCGTGGTGCTCGTCGACGAACGGACCTCGTCCGACGGCGAGGCGTTCGCCGAGGGGTTCCGCCGCCTCGGCCTCGGCAAGGTGATCGGCACCCGCACCTGGGGCGGGGAGATCTGGCTCTCGTCGAGCAACCTGCTCGTCGACGGCGGCATCGCCTCGGCCGCCGAGATGGGGGTCTACAGCCCGGAAGGGGAGTGGCTGATCGAGGGGCACGGCGTCGAGCCGGACATCGTCGTCGACAACCTCCCGCACGCCACCTTCCGCGGCGAGGACGCCCAGCTCGAAGCCGCCATCGCCCACCTCCAGCAGCTCCTCGCCGAGCAGCCGGTGCCGCCTCCCGCCCAGCCGCCGTTCCCGGTCAAGGCGTTCCCGCCCCGCGGCGAGTAGCGGCGGAGGCCGCAACGGCAGCGGCTCACCCTCCCGGCGTCGCCGGGAGGGTGGGCCGCGAGGCGAAAGGGAGGCTCAGGGCAGGTCGCGGGCTTCGCAGGCGGAGTCGAAGCCGATCCGGCCGTGGCTGCCGTCGCAGAACGGCTTGTTGGCCGAAGCGCCGCAGCGGCAGAGGGAGAGGGTCCGGCGCTCGCCGAGCCCGTAGGCGCGGCCCTGGCCGTCGAGGAGGGTGAGGCCGCCGCTTTCGCCGGCTTCGATCCGCAGGGGTCCGTGGTCGCGCACCGTGATCTTCATCGCTCTCTCTCCCGGAATCCGGCTCACTCGCCGATGATCTTGACCAGCACCCGCTTCCGGCGCCGGCCGTCGAACTCGCCGTAGAAGATCTGCTCCCAGGGGCCGAAGTCGAGCCGGCCGCCGGTGACCGCGACCACCACCTCCCGCCCCATCACCTGCCGCTTCAGGTGGGCGTCGGCGTTGTCCTCGCCGGTCCGGTTGTGGCGGTAGCCGCCGCGGGCCGGGTCGCTGCCTTCGGAGAACGGCGCCAGCCGCTCGAGCCACCGCTCGTAATCGTCGTGCAGGCCGCGCTCGTCGTCGTTGATGAAGACCGAGGCGGTGATGTGCATCGCATTGACGAGGCAGAGGCCCTCGCGGATCCCACTCGCCGCGAGCTCGGCCTCGACCGCGCGCGTGATGTTGACGAACCCGCGCCGGGCGGGGATCTCGAACCAGAGCTCCGCGCGATGACTCTTCATGGCGCCCGGAGTCTATCCGGTGCGGCTACGGCGTCGCGAGCCAGAAGATGGTGCCGCCCCCCTCGAAGCCGTCGGAGAAGAGCGGCCCGCGGGTCAGCAGCGCGGCCACCGCGTACCAGCCGCGCGCCACCTGCATGGCGCCGAGGTTGTTGAGATGGCCGCCGTCGCCGGTGTAGCCGTCGTAGAGCCGCTGGTAGACCCGGCCTCCCGAGGAGAAGGTGTGCTCGTTGCCGGCGGGGTCGTGCGCCTCGATGTCGGCGATGTCGTAGAGGATCGCCCCGCCGCTCGCGCAGGCGGCGCGCACCAGCTCGTTGTACGCGTTGCGCCGGATGTTGGCGCTGTCGCTGCCGGTCGTCAGGGGGATGGTGGCGTAGATGACGTAGGTGCGGGGGTAGCTCGTCCGGAGCGCGAGCATCATCCCGAGGTAGTCCTCCGGGTCGGCGTCGTCGTCGATGTAGCAGAGCTTGTCGAGCACCGCGTCGATCTGCGGATCGTGCCAGCCGCCGGCGCGCACCGAGTTGTCGAAGATCGCGAACTTCTGCTCCCAGCCGGGGTTGCCCCGGTAGCACTGGTAGACCGTACCGGGCACGGGGGAGGCCGGCGGGTCTTCGGCTCGCTGATTGGCCGTGTCGAAGTCGACCCAGGAGCGCTGGAGCTGGTAGCGATCCGGATCGAGGTCGTTGAGGAGGTAGAGGCCGCTTGCCATGTTCTGCCCGACCGAAGCGTGGGTGAAGAGCCAGCGCTGGGTGCCGATCGCGTCCATCACCTCCTGGGGCAGGGTGGCGACGCCGGCCACGGCGCGGTGATCCACGATCTCGCCGCGCGCCGCCACCGGCAGGGCGAGGGCGAGGGCCGCGAGGAGGACGAAGAGCCGGAACGGCGGGCGGTGGCGCGGGGGAGCGGGGTGGCGCATGAGGGGACCTCCCGGAGATGGCGTTGCGAAAGAAGCCTACGCCGCCCGCGCGCGGGGCGCTGTGGTATCTCTCACATGCCGGCCGCCACCGGGGCCATGCGAAGCGCGATAGCATCCGCGCCGCGCCCGGCCGCTCCGGCGCGACCTAGCGATGACCTTCTCCTCCGCCGCGATCCTCCTCTTCCTGGTCATGGACCCGCTCGGCAACGTGCCGCTGTTCGTCGCGGCGCTCACCACCGTGCCGCCGGAGCGGCGCCGGCACGTGCTCGTGCGCGAGCTGCTCGTCGCGCTCGGGGTCCTCCTCGCCTTCCTCTTCGGGGGCAACGGCGCGCTGAACCTCCTCGGGATCCGCAGCGAGTCGATCTCGGTGGCGGGCGGGATCGTCCTCTTCATCATCTCGATCCGGATGCTCTTCCCCGCGGCGGCGGCCCACGAGGAGGGGATCGGCGGCGAGCCGTTCATCGTGCCGCTGGCGATCCCGCTGATGGCCGGCCCCTCGACCTTCGCGACCCTGATCCTGCTCTCCGGCCAGCCCGGTGCCGGGCCGCTGTGGCTCAGCGCCGCCCTGCTCCTCGCCTGGGCGGCCTCCTCGGCGATCCTGCTCGCCTCCCCCTGGTTCCACCGGATCCTCGGCCCGCGCGGCCTGCTCGCCGTCGAGCGGCTGATGGGGCTGCTGCTCGTCGCCATCTCGGTCCAGATGTTCCTCGACGGCGTCATCAAGACCGTGCGCTGAGGGACGACGCGAGCCCGGAGCGGCGGTCGCCCCGGGCTCGCGAAAGGTAGTCCGAACCTCAGTACGGCAGGTCGGTCTCGGCCTTCTCCGGCTGGACGAGGCGGTGGCGCTCCTCCTGCCGCCGGACGACCTCCCGCAGCCAGCTCTCGGGGTAGCCGCGCTCGGGGTTCTGCCCCTCCTCGGCCACGTAGCCGTCGTTGTGGCGGGTGAAGAGGGTCTCGGCGAGCTCGCGCCAGCGGCGCACCACCTCCTCGCCGCGGGAGACCGAGTAGTCGGTGAGGAAGCGGCGGGCGAGCGCGGGATCGGTCGTCCAGAGCTCGGCGGCGACCTTCTCCACCGCCGGCTGGAGCGCCATGAACTTCCCTTCGAGCTCCTGCTGCACGGCGCGGATCTCCGGCGCCATCACCGAGAACTTGAGGTTCGCGAAGTTGGCGACCAGGTTGAAGACCCACCAGGCCGAATCCCAGGAGAAGCGGTCGAGGGCGCCGAGGGTCCAGGCGCGCGGCAGGCGGTCGATGCCGGCGTAGAACGGGACGTAGCAGTTCGTCCAGGTGTCGTCGACGGCGTACCAGTAGACGCCACCGATCGCGTCGGGGAGCCAGGAGCGCGACTGGGAGACGAAGCTGAAGCCGGTCTGCGGGGTCGAGATCGGCCGCTCCCAGGAGTACTTCTGCCCGTCCACCTCCCAGGCGATCGGCCGCCACCGGTTCGGGGTGCCGTACGGGCCGGCGTCGAGGCCGGTCGTCATGTCGTACTCGGTCCCTTCGTAATGGTCGCGCATGAGCGCCATGACGTCGGCGACCGAGAGCTTCTCGTCCGGACGGATCCAGAGCGGATACGGCCTGCCGCCGGCCTCGCCGCGGTGGTAGGCGGGATCGAAGCTGTCGGCCTGCGACGGCGCGGCCCGCCGGAAGATCGACCATTCGCGGGTGGCGGTGTAGCGGCGCGACTGCACGGTGGGGGCGTCGTACGCCTCGGTGAAGTCGAACGGCTTGCCGGAGGCGGGGTCGTAATACCCCTTCTCGATCGCGAAGGAGACGACGTCCGGGGCGTAGCGGACCCGGTCCGGATCGGCGGGCGGCAGCTCGCGGATCCGCATCCCGTTGGCGTAGGCCGAGATCGTCCCCTCGGGCAGCCGCATCGCCACCCAGATCGTCCCCTTCCGGCCCGGCCCCTTGCCGATCATCTCCATGAGCCAGACCTCGTTCGGATCGGCGATCGAGAAGCTCTCGGCGGTCGACATGTAGCCGTGCTCGGCGGCGAGCGAGACCATCACGTCGATCGCCTCGCGCGCCGTCTTCGCCCGCTCCAGCGCGAACTCCATCAGGTTGAAGTAGTGGAGGAGGCCGTCGGGGTTCACGAGCTCCTCGCGGCCGGTGGTCGTCGTCTCGCTGATCGCGAGCTGGTGCTCGTTCATGAGCCCGACGACGGCGTAGGTGTGCGCCACCTGCGGGATCTCGCCACGTACCTTCCCGCCCCAGGAGTATAGCGGGATCATCGTGCCCGGCGGGTGGTCGGCGGCGTCGCGGCGCTGCAGACGGCCGAGGAAACGCCCGTCGCAGGCGTAGGTGATGATCGCCGAGCCGTCCTTCGACGCGCCCTTGCTGACGAGGATGTTGGTGCAGGCGCGGGCGGCGGTTCCCGTGAGCCCGGAAAGCGCCACGAGCGCGGCGGCGGCGAGGCAGAAGACTCTCTTCATCGCTGGATCCTCCGGCGCGCAAGCGTAGCAGCGGCCTCCCGGACGGGCTCCCGCCCGGGCGATGCCACCCTGTCAGGTAGGGGCCGCCCGGTACGGCGGGTGGGGGGAGAAACGGCGGGGCTACTTACAATTGCCCGCGATGGGTATGGTCGTTTTCGGCCATGCCCGTTCCGTGGAAGAGGCCCCCAAGGACATCACTTCGAGGTGCAAGCATGAGCGCTAACCTCCAGGAAGCGATCGGGCCGGTGTGCGAAAGCTTCGGCCACGACCGCACGCGCCTGCTGGACATCCTGCTCGCGGTCCAGCAACGGCTCGGCGGGATCGACGATCGCGCGATCGACGCCGTCGCCGCCGAGCTGGCCATCCCCCGCGTGGACGTGGCCGGGGTGGTCTCGTTCTACACCTTCCTCGCTCCCAAGACCCGCGGGCAGCTGGTGATCCGGCTCTGCAACGACCTGCCCGACCTGATGATGGGAGCCGAGGAGGTCGCCGCGGGGCTGGAAGCGGAGCTGGGTATCCGCTTCGGCGAGACCACGCCGGACGGGCGCTTCACTCTCGAGTGGGCCTCCTGCATCGGCATGTCCGATCAGGCGCCGGCGGCGCTCTTCGGCGACGTGGTGGTGCCGCGGCTCACTCCGGGCACCGCGCGGCGGCTCGTCGCCGAGCTGCGGCAGCAGCCGCCGGGCGCCGACCTCCACCGCCTCCTGGTGCGGGCCTACGGCGACGGCGCCAACGCCCACGACCTCGTGCGCGCGGCGGTGGAGAACAACCTGCGCCAGGCCGGCGAGGTGATCTTCGCCCAGGCGGAGCCGGACGCCGGGCTGAGCAAGGCGCTCGCGATGAGCCCGGCCGAGGTGATCCGCGAGGTGAAGACGGCCCGCCTGCGCGGCCGCGGCGGCGCGGGCTTCCCGACCGGCATGAAGTGGGAGTTCGTGCGCGCCGCCGACGGGCCGCAGCGCTATCTGATCTGCAACGCCGACGAGGGGGAGCCGGGCACCTTCAAGGACCGGGTGATCCTCACCGAGCGGCCCGATCTCCTCTTCGAGGGGATGACGATCGCCGGCTACGCGATCGGCGCCGAGCACGGGATCCTCTACCTGCGCGGCGAGTACGCCTACCTGCGTGCCTACCTCGAGCACGTCCTCGCGCGGCGCCGCGAGAAGGGCCTGCTCGGCAAGTCGGTCCTCGGCAAGCCGGGGTTCAACTTCGACATCCGGATCCAGATGGGCGCCGGGGCGTACATCTGCGGCGAGGAGACCGCGCTCATCTCCTCGTGCGAGGGGCTGCGCGGCGATCCGAAGAACCGCCCGCCGTTCCCCGCCCAGCGCGGCTACCTCGGGCACCCGACCTCGGTGAACAACGTGGAGACGCTCTGCTGCGTGCCGCGGATCATCCAGCGGGGTTCGGGCTGGTTCGCCTCGATCGGCTCGCGCCGCAGCACCGGCACGAAGTGCCTGAGCATCTCGGGCGACTGCACCCGCCGCGGCGTCTACGAGCTGCCGCTCGGCACCACGCTCCGCGACGTCCTCGCCCGCTGCGGCGGCGAGGACGCGGTGGCGGTGCAGGTGGGCGGCCCGAGCGGCCGGCTGGTCGGCCCCGAGGCCTTCGACCGCGAGATCTGCTTCGACGACCTCGCCACCGGCGGCTCGCTGGTGGTCTTCGGCCCGGGCCGCGACCCGCTCTGGGTGGCCTCGCAGTACATGGCCTTCTTCATCCACGAGAGCTGCGGCTACTGCACCCCGTGCCGGGTCGGCAACGTGCTGCTCAAGGAGCGCGTCGACCGGATCCTCGCCGGGCGCGGCGAGCCGGAGGATCTCGACTACCTCCGGGCGCTCGCCACGACGGTGAAGACCGCGAGCCGGTGCGGTCTCGGGCAGACCTCGCCGAACCCGGTGCTCAGCGTGCTCGACAACTTCCGCCCGGCCTGCGAGGCGCGCCTCAAGGAGCCCTTCGAAGGCCGTCAGACTGGTTTTGACATCGCCGCCAAGCTGGCCGAGGCCCAGCGCCTCACCGGTCGCAAGTCGGTCCACTTCGACGCCTAGCGAGGACCCTGATGAACACCGAGGCCATCACCTTTACCATCGACGGCAAGAAGATCGAGGCGCGGCGGGGCGATACCATCCTCGAGGCGGCCGACCGCGCCGGGGTCTACATCCCGCGGCTCTGCTGGATGAAGGAGCTGCTGCCGGCCGGCGTCTGCCGGGTCTGCACGGTGCGCGTCAACGGCCGCCCCCAGGCCGCCTGCACCCAGCCGGCGGCCGCCGGCATGGTGGTCGAGAACGACACCGAGGAGCTGCGGCAGCTGCGGCGCGACCTCATCGACATGCTCTTCGTCGAGGGGAACCACTTCTGCATGTTCTGCGAGCGCAGCGGCAACTGCGAGCTGCAGGCGCTCGCCTACCGCTTCGGGATCACGGCGCCGAAGTATCCGTTCCTCTTCCCGCGCCGCAGCGTGGACGCCTCGCACCCGGACGTGCTGGCCGACGGCAACCGCTGCATCCGCTGCGGCCGCTGCGTGCGCGCCTCGCGGGCACTCGACGGCAAGAGCGTCTTCGGCTTCACCGGCCGCGGCCCCCAGAAGCGCCTGGCCTTCAACGGCCCGAACCTCGCCGCCACCGACGTCGCCGCCCCCGACCACGCGATCGCCGCCTGCCCGACCGGCACCCTGATCGTCAAGCGGGTCGGCTACAAGGTGCCGATCGGCCGCCGCCTCTACGACCACTCGCCCATCGGCTCGGAGATCGAGCCGCCGGCCCCGGAGAAGTGAGGAATCCGTCATGGCCAAGCCCAAGGTAGCGACCACCTCGCTCTGTGGCTGCTTCGGCTGCCACATGTCGCTGCTCGACATCGACGACCGGATCCTGAAGCTCGTGGAGCTGGTCGACTTCGACCGCTCGCCGATCAACGACATCAAGAAGATCGAGGGGCAGGTCGACATCGGCCTCATCGAGGGCGGCTGCTGCAACGAGGAGAACCTCGCGGTCCTCCACGAGTTCCGGAAGCACTGCAAGATCCTGATCTCGGTGGGCGACTGCGCGACCAACGGCGGCATCCCGGCGATGCGCAACATGGTGCCCCTCGGCGAGTGCTACGAGGAGGCGTTCCTCAACGGTCCGACGGTCGTCAACCCGACGGGCCGGATCCCCGACGATCCCGAGATCCCGCTGCTGCTCGACAAGGTCTATCCCTGTCACGAGGCGGTCAAGATCGACTACCACCTGCCGGGCTGCCCGCCGTCGGCAGACACGCTGTGGGCGGCGCTCGTGGCGCTGCTCGAGGGCCGCGAGCCCGAGCTGCCCTACGAGCTGCTGAAGTACGACTGAGGCGGAGAGGAGAGACGACCATGGTCAGCGCCAACACCCGGCGGATCGTCATCGAGCCGGTCACGCGCGTCGAGGGACACGGCAAGGTCACGATCCTCCTCGACGAACAGAACCGCGTCGAGCAGGCGCGGCTCCACATCGTGGAGTTCCGCGGCTTCGAGCGTTTCATCCAGGGGCGCCCGTTCTGGGAGCTGCCGGTGCTCGTGCAGCGCCTCTGCGGCATCTGCCCGGTGAGCCATCACCTCTGCGCCGCCAAGGCGGTCGACGGGATCATCGGCGTCGACCGGCTCACCCCCACGGGCGAGAAGATGCGCCGCCTGATGCACTACGGGCAGATGTTCCAGTCGCACGCCCTCCACTTCTTCCACCTCTCCTCCCCCGACCTGCTCTTCGGCTTCGACGCCCCGGTCGCCCAGCGGAACGTGATCGGCGTCATCGCCGAGCATCCGGACCTCGCGGTGCAGGGCGTGATGATGCGCAAGTTCGGGCAGGAGGTGATCAAGGCCACCGCCGGCAAGAAGGTGCACGGCACCGGCGCGATTCCCGGCGGGATCAACAAGAACCTCTCGCTCGAGGAGCGCGACACGCTCCTCGCCGAGATCGAGCAGATGCTCGAGTGGAGCCGCAAGGCGGTCGCGGTGGCGCGCGACTACACGCTGCGCAACCTCGAGACGGTCTCCGGCTTCGCCGCCTTCGATTCGAACCACGTCTCGCTGGTGCGCGCCGACGGCGCGATGGACCTCTACCACGGCGGCCTGCGGGCGATCGACGCGCAGGGCAACCGGATCGTCGACCACGTCTCCCCGCTCGACTACCTCTCGGTGATCGGCGAAGAGGTCCGCCCCTGGTCGTACATGAAGTTCCCGTTCCTGCGCCAGCTCGGTCCGGAGACCGGCTGGTACCGGGTCGGCCCGCTCGCCCGGGTCAACGCCTGCGACTTCATCGACACGCCGGAAGCCGAGGCGTCGCGCCGGGAGTTCATGGGCGTCACCAACGGCCGCCCGAACAACCTCACGATGGCTTACCACTGGGCGCGGATGATCGAGCTGCAGCACGCCTGCGAGAAGATGCAGGAGCTGCTCCACGATCCCGACCTCCAGGGCGACGACCTGATCGCCCCGAAGGGTGAGCGCCGCGGCGAGTACGTGGCGATGATCGAGGCGCCGCGCGGCCTGCTGACCCATCATTACCAGGTCGACGAGAACGACCAGGTGACGATGGCGAACCTCATCGTCTCGACGACCTGCAACAACGAGCCGATGAACCGGGCGGTGCAGGCGATCGCCGAGCAGCACCTCTCCGGCAAGCCGGAGATCACCGAGGGGATGCTCAACCACATCGAGGTCGGCATCCGCGCCTACGACCCCTGCCTCTCGTGCGCCACCCACGCCCTCGGCCAGATGCCGCTCACGGTGAAGCTCGTGGCGGCCGACGGCTCGGTGCTCGACGAGCGCACGAAGTGATGGCGTGACGATGGGCGGTGGCGGGACGCTGGTGCTCGGCTGGGGCAACCCCGCCCGTCGTGACGACGGGCTCGGCCCGGCCTTCGCCGAAGGGGTCGCCGGGTTCGCGCTGCCGGCGGTGGCGGCCGAGTCCCCCTACCAGCTCGAGGTCGAGTACGCCGCCGAGGTGGCCCGCTACGAACGGGTCCTCTTCGCCGACGCCGACCGCAGCGGTCCCGCGCCGTTCTGGGTGCGGCGGCTCGAACCGGCGAGCGTCGCCCCCTCGTTCAGCAGCCACAGCGTCGCACCGGGCGCCGTCCTCGCGCTCGCGCGCGACCTGTTCGGAGCGACGCCGGAGGCCTGGCTCCTCGGCATCCGCGGCTACGAGTTCGAAGATTTCCGCGAGGGGCTTTCCCCCGCCGCCCGCACCAACCTCGACGCGGCGCTCGCCTACGCCGCGCGAACGCTCGGTTCCGGCGTCCTCGAGGAGTACCCCGAAGGGCTCCGCGACGACGCCGCTCACAACCCCGCCGCAGCCTGCGAGAGGTAACCCATGTCCGAGAAGAAGCCGCTGATTCTCTGCATCGACGACGATCCCGACATCCTGTCGTTCCTGCAGCTCGTGCTCGAGGGAGCGGGCTACCGCTACGCGGGCGCCGAGAGCGCGGAGGAGGGGTTGCGGGTCTACAAGGAGGTCGCCCCCGACGCCCTGATCGTCGACCTGATGATGGAAGAGGTCGATTCGGGAACGGGCTTCGTCCGGGAGCTGCGCCTGCTCGGCAACAAGGCCCCGGTCTTCATGCTGAGCTCGGTGGGCGACGACCTGAGCGCCACGACGGACATCGCGCCGCTCGGCCTCGCGGGGATCTTCCAGAAGCCGCTCGCGCGCCAGCACCTGCTGACCGTCCTCGCGGCGGCGCTCGCCGAAGCCGCGAGCGCCTCGTAGCGCCGTCCGTTCTCCTGCCTCGCCGCCCGGAGCGGCCCCTCAGGAAGAGGGTGCTCCGGGCGGTGCCGTCTCCGGAGGGCGTCGTGCCCGCCGCACCGGGATCTCCACGATCACCGTCGTGCCCTGCCCCTCGGCGCTCCGGAGCGAGAGGCGGCCGCGGTGGCGCTCGACCGTCTGCTTGACGAGGGCGAGGCCGAGGCCGGTCCCGGCCGGGCAGTGCCGCTTGGCGTTGGGCGCCCGGTAGAACTCCTGGAAGAGCTTCCCCTGCTCCTCCTCCGGGATCCCGATGCCGGTGTCCCGGACCGTGAACCGTACCTCCCCCGGCGCGCCCGGCTCGACGCGCAGCTCGACCTCGCCCCCCTCCGGCGTGTACCGGATCGCGTTCGAGACGAGGTTTTCGAGCAGCTCGGCGAGCAGCTCCACGCCGCTGTCGACCGCCGGCAGCCCCGGCGTGACGATGACCGCGAAGGCGAGGCCGCGCAGGCGCGCCTCGTCCTGGAAGGTGCGCCGGAGCCGCTGCGCGAGCTCTTCGAGGTCGACGACGACGTCGGGGATCTCCCGGCTCAGGTCCCGGGTGCGGGCGATCGCGAGGAGCTGGCCGATCGCCTGGTCGAGGGTGCGGAGGCGCTCGTCCACCCGCTTCAGATGCCGGGCCTGGGCGGGGGTCACCTCGCCCAGATCGCCGCCGCGGATCAGCTCGAGCATGCTCAGGGCGGCACCGAGCGGTGCCCGCAAGTTGTGCGCTACCTTGAGCATGAACTGCGTGCGCTCGGCCATCAGGCCCTCGATCGCCTCGTTGGCGCGGGCGTCCTCGATCGCTAGCGCCACGATCTCGGCGGCGAGGCGCAGGAACTCCGCATCGTGCTTGCCGAACCCTTCTTCGGAGGCGGAACAGACCGAGAGGAGGCCGATCGCGCCGCCTTCGACGAGGAGAGGCAGGAGCGCCGAGGTGCGGATGCCGCGCTCGGCGAGCGCAGCGTGGAGCGGGCCGCCGGCGATCGCGTCGAGGCTGCCCTGAACGAACGGCTCCCCGCCGAGCGCCCGGCTCTCGAGCGGGTTCGGTGACGATCCCTCCGCGAGCTTCGCCTCGAGCGCGGGCGGCAGGCCGTGCGCGGCGACGTAGCGCAGCCTCCCGCTCTCCGCGTCGAGGAGCCGTACCGCCACCGCCGGCACCTGCATCGTCCCGGCGAGCTCCCGGGTCACGGTGGCGAGCACCGGGGCGAGCCGCCGCTCCGCGCCGATCGCGCAGACCATCGTGTAGAGGCTCTCGAGGCGGGTGGCGAGCCGCAGGAGGATGGCGGTCGGGCGGCCGAGCTCGTCGACGATCCGCGACACCATCAGGGCGGTGATGAAGAGGGTGGCGGTGAAGAATCCGAGCAGCACGACGATCGGGGCCGGGCGGTCGAGCAGGTGGATCGCCTGCCCCTGGAAGACGAGACCGTGGCTCGGCAGCCAGCCCGCGACATGGGCGCCCCAGAGCGCCCAGAGCCCGCCCGCGGCGAGGGTGGCGAACAGACAGGCGGTGGCCGAGGCGAACTCCACCGCGCCGATGATCACGTGGAAGATGAGAAAGAAGACGAGCGGGCTCGCGACGCCGCCGGTGAGGTGGATGAGCAGCAGCATCGCGAGGTAGTCGAGCGCGACCTCGGCGGTCATCACCGCCCGGTCGAGGGCGGGCTCGGCGTCGAGGCGCTCGCCGAAGCGGCGGAGGATCCAGGCGAACCCGGCGTTGTAGAGGGGGATCGCGAGCGCGACGAGGAGGATCGGAACGGCCGGCAGCTCGAAGCCGAGCGCGCGTGCGAGGGCGAGACCGGCGAGCATGAGCGGCGCCACCGCCCAGCGCAGGCGGATCTGCAGCCAGCCGCGCCGGCCCCAGGGGCGCGGCAGGTCGAACCGGGCCGCGAGCGCGCGGCGTGGCGCCGGCGCACCGGCTGCCTGGGATCTCGACTCGGCCATCGACGCCCCCCGGCGACAGTGAGGTGGCCTCTCGCGCCGCCTTCGGAGCGCGAACCTGTCTCTCGCCCGCACGCCGCCGCGGCACGATGGTGGACCGTGACTGCAGGGAGATGATAGCAGCCGGCCAATGAGCGCCGGGCCGGAAGCCCGCCCCGGCGGGTAGGCTTCGAAGGCTTCGGAGGCGACTAGAATCAAGCGTCCGTGTCGTTCCCCGGACATTCCACCGCTGGCATTTCTTCCCAGGAGGTTCCCTTGCAACAGCCAAGAAGGAAGCTCGCACTCGTCGTTCTCCTGACCGCGCTCGTCGCCGTCCTCCCCGCCGCCGCCGACGAGGGGATGTGGATGCCGCAGCAGATCCCCGATCTCGCCCCGCGCCTCGCCGAGCTCGGCTTCACCGGCGACCCGGCGATCTGGGCCGACCTCACCGGCTTCCCGATGGGAGCGGTGATCTCGCTCGGCGGCTGCAGCGCCTCGTTCGTCTCTCCCGAGGGGCTGATCGCCACCAACCACCACTGCGTGCAGGGGGCGCTGCAGTACAACGCCACGCCCGAGCGGAACCTGATCGTGGACGGCTACCTCGCCCGCACCCGGAGCGAGGAGCTCTGGGCCGGCCCCGGCTCGCGCGCGTACGTGACGGTGCGGGTGACCGAGGTCACCGACGCGATCACCGGCGATCTCGACCCCGGCCTCTCCGACCGGGCGCGCTTCGACCTGATCGAGCGCCGCACCAAGGAGCGCACGGCGGCGTGCGAGCAGGACGGGCTGCGCTGCCGGGTGGCCTCGTTCTTCGAGGGGCTGCGCTGGTACGAGATCGCCCAGCTCGAGATCCAGGACGTGCGGCTCGTCCACGCGCCGCCGCAGGGGCTCGGCAACTTCGGCGGCGAGACCGACAACTGGCAGTGGCCGCGCCACACCGGCGACTTCTCCTTCTACCGCGCCTACGTCGGCCCGGACGGCAAACCGGCGCCGCACGCGGCGGAGAACGTCCCGTACAGGCCGCAGCACTGGCTGAAGATCTCTCCCGCCGGCGCGAGCCCCGGTGAGTTGATCTTCGTCGCCGGCTACCCCGGCCGCACCCAGCGCCACGAGACCTACTCCGAGGTCGAGGAGCGCGCCACCTGGCTCCTGCCGCGTTCGATCCGCCGGGCGGTCGAGCAGCTCGCGCTCCTCGACGAGGTGACCGCCGGCGATCCCGCGCTCGCGATCAAGGGGGAGGGGCGCCGCCGCGGCCTCCACAACGGCCTGACCAAGAACCGCGGCGTGCTCGAGGGGCTCGAGCGGGGCGGCCTGCTCGCCAGGAAGCGCGCGCAGCAGGAGGCGCTCGAGGCGTGGATCGCCGCCGACCCGGCCCGCCAGCGGGAGTTCGGCGCCGTCCTCCCGGCCCTCGCCGCGCTCGCCGACGAACAGCGCGCGACGCGCGAGCGCGACAGCACCCTCTTCGGCCTCTCGATGGGCTCCTCGCTCTACGGCGCCGCGCAGCAGCTCTACCGCCTCGCCGTCGAGCGGGAGAAGGAGGACATCGACCGCGACCCGAGCTATCAGGAGCGGAACTGGATCCGGATCCGCGAGGGGCTCGAGCGGCTGCAGCGCACCTACGATCCGCGCCTCGACCGCGCCTTCTTCCGCTACACGCTGCGCGAGGTGGCGGCGCTCGGCGCCGGCGAGCGGATCGTGCCGCTCGACGCCGCGATCGGGCTCGTGGCCGGTGAGACGGCCGCCGCGAGCGACGCCAAGATCGAGGCGTACCTCGACGGGTTCTACGCGGGCACCCGCCTCGGCGATCCCACCTTCCGCCTCGGGCTCTTCGAGGTGCCGGCCGCCGAGCTCGCGGCGAGCGAGGATCCGGCGCTCCGCCTCGCGGTCGCGCTCTACCCCCTCGTCGAGGAGCTGCAGGCCAAGGAGAAGGAGCGTTCCGGAGCCGCGGCGCGCCTGCGCCCGGTCTACATGCGGGCACTGCTCGCCTGGCAGGGCGGCCGGGTGGCTCCCGACGCGAACTCGACGCTGCGCGTGACCTTCGGCCGCGTGCAGGGGGTCGAGGCGCGCGACGGTCTCTTCTTCCTGCCGCAGACGCGGCTGCAGGGGATCGTCGAGAAGCACACCGGGGAGGAGGAGTTCAACGCCCCGCCGCGGCTGCTCGCGGCGATCGCGGCGCTCCATGCCGGCAAGCGGAGCCCCTATTTCGACGCGAAGCTCGGCGACGTGCCGGTCGACTTCCTCGCCGACGTCGACACCACCGGCGGCAACTCCGGCTCGGCGGCGCTCAACTCGAAGGGCGAGCTGGTCGGCCTCCTCTTCGACGGCACCTACGGCACCGTCGCCTCGGATTTCCTCTACGACACCGAGCGCACCCGCTCGATCCTCGTCGACAGCCGCTGCCTGCTCTGGACCTGGGCGGAGGTGGAAGGCGCGGATCACCTCCTCGCCGAGGTCGGCCTGCGCTGAGCCCGGGCGCGTTCCCGGCCCCATCCGGCGCCCCGCTCGCCCCCGTGGCGGCGGGGCGCCGTCGTCTTCGCGTTAGGATCGTCCGGTTCCGAAAGCCCTCGTCTCTCTTCGAGAGGATGCCGCCCATGACTGCAGATTCGTTGGCTCCTTCCGCCCGGCCGCTGCCGCCGCCCTTCTACCGCTGGATCGTGCTGCTCTTCGTGAGCCTTGCGATGTTCGGCAACTACTACGTCTACGACTCGATGGCGCCGGTCTTCGATCTGCTCAAGGAGCGGCTCGCCTTCTCCGACCAGCAGCTCGGTCTCCTCTACACCGTCTACAGCGTGGCCGCGATCCTGGTGCTGCTCGCCGGCGGGTACGTCATCGACCGTTTCGGCACGAAACGCTCGATCGCCCTCTTCGCCGTCGTCTGCGTGGTGGCCGCGGTGGTGACCGCCGCGACCGGCCGGCTGCCGGTGATGCTCAGCGGCCGTTTCCTGCTTGGCCTCGGCTCCGAACCGCTGATCGTGGCCGTCACCACCGCGCTCGCCCGCTGGTTCAAGGGCAAGGAGCTGAGCCTCGCCTTCGGCCTCAACCTGACGATCGCCCGCCTCGGCTCGGTGGCCGCCGACCTCTCGCCGAGCTGGGCCCGGCCGTTCTACCGCGACTGGCAGAGCCCGCTCTGGCTCGCCACCGCGATCGCCGGCATCACCCTCTCCGCCGCCCTCCTCTACTGGCTGCTCGAGCACCGGGCCGAGGGCCGCTACCAGCTCGGTTCGGCCGGCGCGGTCGACCGGCTGGAGCGCGGCGGCCTCTACAGCTTCAGCGCCTCCTACTGGTACATCGTGGCGCTCTGCGTCGTCTTCTACTCGGTGGTCTTCCCGTTCCGCGCCTTCGCGATCAAGTACTTCATCGAGGCGCACGGCGCCTCGCGCGAGCTCGGCGGGCTGCTCAACAGCATGCTGCCGTTCGCGGCGATGGTCGCTACCCCGCTCTTCGGCTACCTCGTCGACCGGGTGGGCCGCCGCTCGCTCTTCATGACCCTCGGCTCGCTGCTCCTGCTGCCGCTCTTCCTCGGCGCCACCTATCTGCCGCCGGGGCGCGAGGTCTCGCTCTGGCTCCCGTTCCTCGGGCAGTTCACGGCGCCGCTCACCCTCCTCGTGATCATGGCGCTGCTCGGCATCGCCTTCTCCCTGATCCCGGCGGTGATGTGGCCCTCGGTCGCCTACATCGTCGAGGAGCGCCGCCTCGGCTCGGCGTACGCGCTCATGACGCTCTGCCAGCAGGTCGGCATGGCGTTCGTCCCCTGGTTCATCGGGGTGCTCAACGACCGCTTCGCCGCCGGCCCCGCCAACCCCGCCGGCTACGCTCCCGGGATGTGGCTCTTCACCCTCCTCGCCTCGCTCGGCCTCCTCTTCTCCTTCCTCCTCTGGCGCGCCGAACACGGCCCCCGCGCCCACGGGCTGGAGACGATCACGATCCGGAAGGAAGAGGAGAAGCAGGGAGATGACTGACCCGCGAGAAGTCGTCCTTCCCGAAGGAGTCCCGGGTCGCCTGCTCCTGCACGCCATGCCCGGACTCCGGGAGAGCTGGGCGGAGTTCCTCGCCAAGGCGCGCCGCGAGCGGGTCACGGATCTCGTCTGCCTCGCGCCGCGGGAAGAGGTCGCGGAGCAGTCGCCGCAGTACGCCGAAGCGCTCAGGGCGGCGGCGGCGCTCCCGTTCGCCCGTCACGAGCTGCCGCTGATCGATCGCGGGGTGCCGGGTGATCCGGAGCGCTTCCGCGCCGGGGTCGCGGCGCTCGCCGCGCGGCTCCGCGCGGGAGCGGTCGTGCTCGTCCACTGCCAGGCGGGCATCGGCCGCACCGGCACGACGGCGGCGTGTCTCCTCCGCGAGCTCGGGCTCGATACCGAAGCCGCGCTCGGGCGCGTTCGCGCAGCCGGCTCGGGCCCCGAGAACGAGCTTCAGGAAAGGTTCGTGGCGGCGTACCCCGCCGCGGAGTAGGGAGCTACTCCCCGCCCGCCTTCTCTTCTTCCTGCGGCGTTTCCGCGTCCGGCTTGCTCTCCGGTGCCTTCCCGGGCGCCGCGTCGAGCGTCTGCACCTCGATGATCTCGAAGCGTCCGAAGGCGACGCCGATGTCGATGCCGGTGCCGGTGCCCGCGATGGCGAGCGAGACCTCCCCCTTCGTCACCACCGTCGCCGTCGTGGTCTTGCCGGCGCCGGCGTGGGCCTCGCCCTGGACGTAGGTCCCGTACAGCTCGCGGATGTCGGCGACCGGGGTGAACTTCCCCGTGGCGCCGCGCAGCTGGCGGCGGCCGAAGGTGACGCCTCCCCCGCGCGCCTCGAGCCGGACCCGGGCGCTCTGGCCGTTGGCGCAGGTGATCGTCCCCTCCCCGGAGGCGGTCCGGTAGAAGGCCGACCAGCCCTTCATGTCGAAGCGCATCTCGCAGTCGGTGACGGCTGCCGGGGCGGCAAGCGCCGGGGTGACGAAGGTGAGAGCGGCGGCGAGGGTGATCAGGATCGGCAGTCGAGACAAGAGGTTTCTCCCTTTTCGGTTGGCGGGACTCTAGCAGGCGAGTGCTCCGAGACGGGAGACCCGGACGTTCCGGGGGGGCCGAATCGCCGGGAGGGCGCTTCCGGCCGGTTTCTGGTAGGGTAGCGGCCCGTTGGGACTCACTGTCGGAGGTCACGATGCTCGAGCGCTTTGCTACCCGCCGCTTCTTCTATCTGGCCGCCATCTGCGCCTTCGCCGCCCTCGTCGCTTCCGCCGCCTTCGCCCAGTATTCGGCCCGCTGGCGGGTCCAGCTCGGCGACGAGGCGAAGTCGGATGGCACGTTGATCTTCAACGTCGAACGCGAAGGGGGCTCGGTGCTCCAGGTCTACGTGAGCGTCACCAGGGCGACTCCCCTGAACGAGATCGCGGCGGCGATCGGCGACGGTTTCACCGAGCAGCTGCCGGCCGACGAATTCGACGTCACCGTCGACGAGCGCGGATCCGTGCAGCTGCGCAAGAAGGGGAACGCCTCCGATTTCGATCTCGCGCTGCTGCGTTCGACCGTCACCGGTCTGAAGGTCCGCCTCAACCACCGCTAGCCCCCGGCGACCTGGTGGCCCTCCGGGCGGAGGGCGACGCGGCGGGCGGCCGCGCTCCGGAATCGCCCGCCTGCCCGCCGCTCAGTGTGCGTGCGACCAGCGGGAGAGGTCGCCGGTCTCGAAGTAGTCCTGAAAGAGCCCGGCGTCTAGGATCGTGAAGTCCGCGTTCGAGATGTCGAAGAAGACGTTGGTGCTGCAGGCGACCTTGACCCGCGCTTTCGTGGTGTTGGGGGTCTCCACGACGATCGAGGCGCTGCCGTCGTTCGGAGCGGCCGCGAGGAGCGTCAGCGGATAGGAGTAGCCGCCGTCGGTGGAGAGCAGGATGTCCACCGCGGCGCAGGAGACCGGCGCCGCGTCGGTGCCGGCCACGTCCCAGGTGACGGCATGCGGGCCGGGCCCGTTCCAGACCAGCGCGGTGTTCGGGTCGGTGACCCGGAACGGCCCGGAGCTGGCGATCGTCAGCGACATGAAGGCGCTCGCGAACGCGCCGGCCGGCGCGCTGTTGTCCCGCACCGTCAGGCGCATGTCCACCGGCGGCCGGCCGGAGAACGGCAGCACCTCGCCGATCGTCGCGGTGTTGGCGAGCAGATCGGCGAGCTTCGGGAAGGTGCGGGTCGGGCTCGGCGTGGGCGGGAACGAGCGGAAGATCGGCGCGTCCCCGCTCGGGCTGTTGGGGTGGCCGGCGGGGCCGCGGTCCCACTCCTCCCAGGCGTAGGTGAGGGTGTCGCCGTCGGCGTCGCTCGCGCTGCCGGTGAGCGCGAACGGCGTCGAGTGCGGGATCGTGTAGTTCGCGCCCGCGCTCACCACCGGCAGCTCGTTCGGGTGGGGCACCACGGTGGCGCAGGTGTTGCCCCAGTCGTCGCGGCTGTAGTCGACGATCTCGTCGAGGCTCACCGCGTGGAAGTACGGGTCGCTGTGCGGCTGCAGGTTCTGCGGCGAGCAGATGCCGGCGTACGCCATGATCGTCGAGCCGCTCCCCGGCTCATAGGCGGTGCCGGGGTTGCGGTTGCCGCCCGAACAGCTGCCGGTCGAGCCGTTGAAGGTGTGGTTCGCCCCCCACTGGTGGCCCATCTCGTGCGCCACGTAGTCGATGTAGAACGGGTCGCCGACCGGGTTCGGCAGGCCGGTCACGCCGCCCGCCTTCCAGCCGGACTCGCAGACCACGCCGAGGTAGGCGACGCCGCCGCCGCCGGTCGAGAAGACGTGCCCGAGGTCGTAGTTCGCGCTGCCGATCACGCTGTCGATCGTGCTCTGGTTCTGGCCGAGCATCGCGCTGCCGTTGTTGTTCGTGTACGGATCCTTCGCGCCGTCGAGATAGATGATCGCGTCGTTGTTGGCGACGAGGATCATCCGGATCGCCACGTCCTGCTCGTAGACGAAGTTGATCCGGTTCATCGCGACGACCTGTTCGGCGAGCACGCACGGCTTGGTCGGGTTGGCGCCGCAGACCGCCACCGAGTACTCGCCGGTGGTGGCGAGCGCGAGCCGGTAGGTGCGCAGCGGCGGCCCCGCGGCGAGCGCCGCCTCGACGCCCGCCACCGGCGCCGCGGGGGCATGCCCGGTGACCCCGCAGCTCCACTCCGGATCGGGGCCCCGCTCGACGTCGGCACGGTAGTAGGCCTGGTGGTAGTAGGTCTCGCCGGGGGCGAGCGGATCGACGAGGACGAGCCCGTCGGGGGTGCGCAGCATCGCGTGGAAGCCGCGCGGGGTCCAGCTCCCGCGGCCGGTGTAGCCGGGCTCCTCGGCGCCGATCAGCCGGAAGGTGTGGAGCTCCGGATAGCGCGCCGCGAGCTCGGGCGCGATCACCGGCGAGTCGACGATCCGCATCGGCAGCAGCCGGCCGTCGGGCAGCGGGATCTCGATCCGGGCGGTGTCGAGGCCGCGCGGTGCCTCGGTCTCGGACGGGGCAGCGGCGAGCCGCATCGCGAGCTCGTCCCGGTCGAGCGCGACGAGCCGGGCGCGGGTGGGCGTGACCACCCGGGCGGCGAGCACGCCGGCCGCCTCCCGCTCCCCCACGTCGTACCAGAGCGGCACGCTCTCCGCGCCGAGGGCGGCCGTGCCGCCGAGGGTCATCACCAACAGTCCGAGCCCGAGCCATCGCATCGCGCTGCGCATCCCGTCACTCCTTTCACTCGCCGGCAGATCCATCTGGATCGAAGGGGCAAGAGTATCGCAGGTGCCGGCGAGGAGACCGGAAGCGCCTCAACGCAGGTAGCCGAGCGCCCGCAGGTGGGCGAGGACCTCGTCCTGGGGGTGCTGGGCGGCGGCGTCACGACGGTTGCGCCAGAGCGCGCGCCCCGGCACCTGCAACGCCGGCGGCGCATCCCGGCCGGTCGCCCATCCCGGACCCGCCGGCCGGACCCGGCCGGCCAACGCCGCGAGGACGAGCGGCTCGCCCTGCGGCCAGGAAAGGGCGAGCGTCGCGTCGCGCCGTTCCACGCGGGTGGTCGAGGTCGCGAGCAACTGCACGATCTCCGGCTCGCCGGTCACCTCCACCGCGAGCGCCTCGCCGGGGGCGAGGCCGGTGGCGAGCAGCTGGATTCCCGGCGCGAGCCTCCCGGCGTCAGCGGCGAACGCCGCGGCGACGTCCGCGAGCAGTTCCCCGGTGAGCGCCTCGGCGCCGAGCCCCACCGCCGTCCCCCGGTGGTCGAAGACCCGCCACCCCGCCGGGAGCGGGTGCCGCTCGTGGAGAGCCACCTGACTCTCCGGTGCGAGGCCGGGTTGGGGAGAGAAGTGGGCGATCACCGTCCGGTCCCCCCGCTGCCAGACCCAGCGCAGCGGCCCGACGCTGAAGGTCGCGGCGAGGCGCACCCGCGTCGGCGGCGGCGGGGCGGTGAGGAGGTCGAACCCTTCGGCGCCGGGCAGGCTGAGGCCCGCCCGGGCGAGGAGCGTCGGCGCGAGGTCGAGCAGCGCCGCGGGTGCCGGATCGTCGCCGGCAGGGATCCCGGGGCCGGCGAGCAGGAGCGGCACCCGGATCACCGGATCGAAGACCGTCGTTCCGTGGCCCCAGGCGGTCTCCTCGCCGAGCATCTCGCCGTGGTCGGCGGTGAGCGCCACGGTCGCTCCCGGCTCGAGCGCGGCGAGGAACGGCCCGAGGTGGCGGTCGAGGTAGCGAACCTCGCCGGCGTAGAGGGCGCGGAACGTCTCGGCCTCCTCCGGGGTCGGGGCCCGGTCCCGGCCGGCGACGATCCGCGCCGCGACCGCGACCCGGCCGCGCCCCTCGTGATCGCGCAGCGGCTCGTGCGGCTCCATGAGGTGGATCCAGACGAAACGGTCCTCGTCGCGGTGGGCGGCGAGCCAGCGCTCGGCAGCGGCAAGGAGCTCCGCGGCATCGGTCGGCGGCGCCTCCACGGCGCCGGTGCCGGCGAAGCGAGCGAAGCCGCGACCGAAGCCGTTCGCCTCCCGCAGGGTACCGTTGGCGCTGAAAGCGGCGGTGGCGAAACCCGCTTCGCGAAATACCGCGGCCAGCGCCGGTACGTCGGCAGCCAGGCCGATGAGGGTGCCGTCCGGGGCGGTGAGCGCGAGCGGCGAGCGGGAGCTCATCAGGCTGGCGAGCGAAGGGAGGGTCCAGGAGGCGTTGGCCCGGGTGTCGAGGAAGCGGCGGGCGCCGCCGAGCGCCGCGAGCGTCTGCGGCATGAGCGCCGGCGTGAGGTGGTCGTCGCGCAGCGTGTCGACCAGCACGAGGAGCACGAGACGGCCGGGTCCCTTGGTGACGAGCCGTGCCTCTTCGAGGTGCCCCGAGCCCTCGAGCCGCCACTGCCCCGGGGCGAGCGCGAGGTCGATTCCGCCGTCCGCGCCGGGCCGGAGGGGGAGTCGCTCGCGCCCCCGCACGAGCGCGAGCTCCCCCGCGGTCGCCACCGGCAGCCCCCGCAGGCGCACGCCGCGTGCCGTCACGGAAAGCTCGGCGCCGGCGGGCAGGACGTCGACGAACGTTCCCGGAGCGGCCTCGAGGCGGACGGTCGGCAGCGGCCCGGGGGGCACGCCCGGCGCGCAGCCGGCGGCGGCGAGCAGCAGCCCGAGGGCGGCGCGGCGGCACCAGCCGGTGCTGCGGGCGGTTCGGAGCGTGCGCATGGTGTTGCGAATATGCCGGCTCCTCGCTCCGAGGGCAACCTCCACGGATCAGGGAGCGGCCGCCTCGGGGGCCTCGACGGCGGCGAAGGCCGGCGTGCCCGACGCCCGGGCAGCGCGCGTCTGCCAGAGCGCCGCGGGCGAATCGGGACCCACGGGCACCGCGAACCGCGAGGGGTCGGCGGCGATCTTCCGGGCGAGCCACGCCCCGAAGGCGCGCAGCGCCCGCCGGTCGGCGCCGGTCGGCGGCCGGTGGCGCGCCAGGGCGAGCGTCACGTGCGGACGGAAGCTCCCGTCCCAGCGGTCGGGCGCTTTCAGCTCGCGCCGGACGAGGTCGGCCTGCGCGGCCACCACGGCCTCTTTCCAGGCCGGCGGCGCGCCGAGGAGCTCGATCACGACCGCCTCCGCCCGGACACCGAACGTCGCGACCTCCGGGGTGAGCGTGACCGCCTCGCCGGGCAGGAGCCGCGTCAGCTCGCGGAGCGGCGCGAGGTCGTCCGGCCGCCACGCGCCGACGTAGACGAGCGTGAGGTGGAGGTCTTCGACCTCCGTGAGCGCGAGGGTGGGGAAACGCCGGGCGGCCTCGTCGCGCAGCGCCTCCCAGGAGCGCCCGAGCGGCGTCTCCGCGCAGGGGATCGCCGCGAAGAGCAGGCCGCTCCCGCTCGCCGCCGTCGTGCCGCCGGGCAGGGCGAGGAGGAGGACGAGCGCGAGCGTGGCGGCGCGGCTCCGCATGCGGCCATTCTCCACCGGCCGCCGCGGCCGGTCGAGGGGGAGGCGCGCGGTTCCGCCGCCTCCCGGCTGCTACCATCCGCACGGCCGCCGCGCGGGGTGCGCGGGGCGAACCCCGAGGAGGAGCGCGATGGCGAAGCGGGTGAGGAAGCCGGGGAAGAGCCTCTTCTTCCGTCTGCTCGACCGCGTCGAGGCGATCGGCAACGCCCTGCCGCATCCGGCGACCCTCTTCGCGCTCCTCGCGCTCGGGGTGATCCTCCTCTCGGCGGTCGCGACGGCGGCGGGGGTCGGGGCGACCCACCCCGGCACCGGCGAGCGGATCGAGGTGCGCAGCCTGCTCTCAGGCGACGGGATCCGCTGGCTCTTCGAGAACGTCGTCGAGAACTTCGTCCGCTTCCCGCCGCTTGGGCTCGTGCTCGTGGCGATGGTCGGGATCGGCGTGGCCGAGGGCTCGGGCCTCCTCGCGGTGCTCATCCGGGCGCTCGTGATCAAGGCGCCGCGACGCCTGATCACCGCCGCGGTGGTGCTCGCCGGGATCGTCTCCCACGTCGCCTCCGAGGCGGGGTACGTGATCCTGATCCCGCTCGGGGCGGCGATCTTCCTCGCGCTCGGCCGCCATCCGCTCGCCGGGCTCGCCGCCGCCTTCGCCGGGGTGAGCGCGGGCTTCGGCGCCAACTTCCTGATCGCGAGCATCGATCCGGTCCTCGCGGGCCTCTCGGAGAGCGCGGCGCGCCTCCTCGACCCGGCGATCACGATCTCCCCGGCGGTGAACCTCTACTTCATGGTCGCCTCGGGCTGTCTCCTCGTGGTCGCCGGGACCTGGGTGACCGAGCGGATCGTCGAGCCGCGGCTCGGGCGCTACACGGGGACGGAGGTGGCGCCGCCGATGGCCGAGCTGACCGCGGTGGAGCGTCGCGGGCTCGTCGCCGCCGGGATCACGCTCGCCGCGACCACCCTCCTCTTCCTGCTCGCGGTGGTGCCGTCATGGGGGATCCTGCGCACGCCGGGCGAGAGCGTCCTCCACTCGGCGTTCTTCCGCGGCCTGATCACCGCGATCCTCTTCTTCTTCCTCGCCCCCGGGCTCGCCTACGGGATCGCGACCGGGTCGATCCGGAGCGACAAGGACGTGGTGCGGCAGATGACCGCGGCGATGGGCAGCCTCGCGAGCTACATCGTGCTCGTCTTCTTCGCCGCCCAGTTCGTCTACTCGTTCGGCTACTCGAACCTGGGGCTGGTGCTCGCGGTGCGCGGCGCGGAGCTGCTCGAGGGGATCGGCCTGACCGGCGTGCCGCTGATGATCGGCTTCGTCCTGATGAGCGCCTTCATCAACCTCTTCATGGGCTCGGCCTCGGCCAAGTGGGCGATCATGGCGCCGGTCTTCGTGCCGATGTTCATGCTCCTCGGCTACCACCCGGGGCTCACCCAGGCGGTCTTCCGCATCGGCGACTCGGTGACCAACGTGGTGACGCCGATGATGTCGTACTTCGCCCTCATCGTCGCCTTCGCCCAGAAGTACGACCCGCGCTCCGGCCTGGGCACCCTGATCTCGACGATGCTCCCCTACACCCTCCTCTTCGGGCTCCTCTGGACCCTGCTG
>JAAYLR010000060.1 GCA_012521815.1 Acidobacteriota bacterium | reverse complement strand
GAGCCCGGCGGCCGGGGTGCTGCAGGAGATCCGTTTCGCGGCCGGGGCGACGGTGGCGGTGCAGACGGTGGTGGCGGTGATCGGGGAGGCGGGCGAGCAGCCGGCGGCTCCGGCTCCGGCGCCCGCCGTGGCGGCGCCGGCACCTGCGGCTCCCGCCGCTCCTGCACCGGCGGCAGCGCCCGCACCCGCTCCGGCGGTGGAAGCGGCGTTCGACTACGACCTCGTGGTGATCGGCAGCGGGCCGGGCGGCTACGTGGCGGCGATCCGGGCCGGCCAGCTCGGGCTGAAGGTCGCCTGCGTCGAGAAGGACGCGATGCTCGGCGGCACCTGCCTCCATCGCGGCTGCATCCCGACCAAGGCGCTCCTCCACTCGGCGAGCCTCCTCGACGACGTGCGCCGGGCGCCGGCGTTCGGCGTCGAGGTCGCCGATCCGCGCCTCGACATGGTCAGGGTCCACGCCCAGAAGCGGAAGGTGGTCGAGAAGAACGCCAAGGGGATCGAGTTCCTGTTCAAGAAGAACAAGGTCGAGCGGGTGCACGGCTTCGGGCGGATCGCGGGGGCGAACCGGGTCGAGGTGGCGCTCGCGGAAGGGGGCAGCCGGACCCTTTCGACCCGCAACATCCTGATCGCCACCGGCTCGGTGGTGCGGGAGATCGGCGTGGCGCCGAGCGACGGCGAGCGGATCCTCACCTCCGACCACCTGCTCGCGCTCGAGCGGGTGCCGGCCTCCCTCGTGGTGCTCGGCGCCGGCGCGGTGGGGACGGAGTTCGCCTCGATCTTCCACTCGTTCGGCGCCGAGGTGACGCTCGTCGAGATGCTGCCGCGGGTACTGCCGATCGAGGACGAGGAGGTCTCCAAGGAGCTCGCGCGGCTGCTGAAGAAGCGCGGTATCAAGGTCCACACCTCGACCACCCTCGCGGCGGTCGAGCGCACCGAGAACGGGGTGCGCTGCCGGCTCGTGGAAGGGGAGAAGGAGCGGACGGTCGAGGCCGAGATGCTCCTCGTGGCGGTCGGCCGCGCCCCGGTCACGGATGGGATCGGCCTCGAGACGGTCGGCCTCGAGACCGCGCGCGGCTTCCTCGCGGTGGACGGCACGATGCAGACCGCGGTGCCCGGCATCTGGGCGATCGGCGACGCGGTGAACACCCCGCTGCTCGCCCACATCGCCTCGGCCGAGGGGATCGTGGCGGTGGAGGCGATGGCGGGGCTCCCGGCGCGGCCGCTCGACTACGACCGGACCCCGTCGTGCACCTACTGCGAGCCCGAGGTCGCCTCGGTCGGCCTCACCGAGGCCGAGGCGCGCCGCCGGGGGTACGACGTGGAGACCGGCAAGTTCGCCTTCACCGCGCTCGGCAAGGCGGCGATCCTCGGCAAGCCGGAGGGGTTCGTGAAGGTGGTGCGCGACCGCAAGTACGACGAGCTGCTCGGGGTCCACATCCTGGGCGCGCACGCCACCGACCTGATCGCCGAGGCGTGCGTGGCGCTTCAGGTGGAGGCGACCACCGAGGAGATCGTCCGCACCATCCACGCCCACCCGACCCTCTCGGAGGCGGTGCTGGAGGCGGCACACGCCGCCCTCGGCCAGGCGATCCACAGTTGATCCCGGGGAGGGCTGCCCGATCCGGCCGGGGCGCGTTCCGGCGCGGCATCTGGTAGAAAGAGGCAGCAGGCGGGGCAGCGGAGGCAGTGACGGAGCGGTCGGCGGGCGACGGAGACGCCACGGCCGGCTCCGGAGCGGGCTCGAGCCCGGAGAGCATTGAACGGAACGGTTCTCGAAACCACGGGAAGCGAACGCAGGAGAGCGCGATGGCGACGGAAGTGCTGATGCCGCAGATGGGTGAATCGATCGCCGAGGGGACGATCACGAAGTGGCTGGTGCAGGTGGGGGAGCGGGTGGAGCGGGATCAGCCGCTGTTCGAGATCTCGACGGACAAGGTGGACGCGGAGATCCCGAGCCCGGCGG
>JAAYLR010000059.1 GCA_012521815.1 Acidobacteriota bacterium | reverse complement strand
GGTCCGTATGCCGACCTCATCCGGACCCACTGACTCCGCGGTGACCCTCAAGGTCCGGATCGCGTCCTCGGTGGTCGCGGAGCTGGCGGGGCACGAAGTCGAGATCGGCACCAGCCCGCTGCTCGTCGGCCGGGCCGACGATTGCGGTCTCACCGTCGCCGATCCCTCGATGTCCCGGCGGCATGCCCGGCTCGAAGCGGCCGGCGAAACCGTGCGGGTGATCGACAACGGCAGCGCCAACGGTCTCTTCGTGGATGGCCGGCGCGTGCCGGAGGCCCTCCTGGGCGACGGCATGCGTTTCACCCTCGGGCAGACCGTGTTCGAGGTCGTGGTCGTGCTGCCGGCTCCGGACGTCAGCATCGCCGTGCCGTCACCACCTCTCCCGGCCATCGACCGCACGATCTCGATCGCCGACATCGAAGAGCTCGTGCGCGACTTCGCCCGGCCGAAGAGCCTGGAAGAGGAAGGGGAGCGGCTCGTGACCGCCGCCAACCGGCCTTTCCTGATCTCGGACCCGGAATCGGCCTGGCTGGTCGAATCGGGCAAGGTCGAGATCTTCACCGTCCTCGTCGAGGACGGCCATCCGGCCGGGGCCCGCACCCACTTCGTGACGGTGGAGGCCGGTCAGGCCTTCTTCGGCATCGACACCGACCGGTACGGCATGGGCTCGGGGTTCCTCGCCGTCGGCAAGGCCGGCTCGGAGCTGCGCCGCTTCCCGGTGACCCGGCTGTTGCGCCTCGCCGCCGAGGGCACCTCGCGCGATCGCATCGCCTCCATGGTGGCGACCTGGATCGAGGCTCTGTCGCGGCGTCTGGTGCACGATCTGCAGGTACCCTCCCCCGATCTGCTGGTCGAACCGGGCACCGAGACGGCTCTCATGGCAGGCAAACGGCTCGCGTGCAACCGCGGCACGGCCTGGCTCGAGATGCCGGCGACGCAGTTCCTCTTCGACGGCCTCGCCAGCCTCTCTTACGAGGTCGAAGGCGTGCTCTTCCCGCTCGCCCCGGGAACCTGGCTCGAACCGCTGGCCGGTGACGGTGAGGAGAAGACGGCGACCCACACCACCACGGAGGCGATCGGCGACCCCCGGTTGTGGGCCGGCCTCGAGGCGTTCCACCGGATCCTCTGCGAATGCGAGTTCCTCAACAAGCGGCTGGCCACGGTGGACGAGTACATCCGCCTGCAGGACAAGGCGGTCCAGGTCGAAGCGGCCCGGGAGGCGGCCTACAGCGCGATCGGCTCCGTGCTCGGAGGCACCGGGGTCTGGGAACGTCCAGCCATGCTCCGGGGCGACATCGAGCCGGTCTTCCGCGCCTGCGAGCTGGTCGGCGAACGGCTCGGCATCAACATCAAGAACCATCCGGAAGGGCGCGAGCTGCGTTCTTTCGAGGAGAGCATCCTCGCTGTGGCGCTGGCCTCGCGGGTGCGTACCCGCCGGGTGGCGCTCCTCGACGACTGGTGGAATCACGATCAGGGGCCGATGCTCGGCCAGTTCGAGGAGACGGGGAGCCCCGTCGCCCTGCTGCCCGTCGGTACCCGTGGCTACCAGGCTGTGGACCCGATGACCGGGGAGCGTCACCGTCTGGGTCCGGAATTCGCCAAGCGCCTCGCCCCGTTCGCCTACACCTTCTACCGGGGCCTCGGCGACGGCGTCGTCAAGGCGCGCGAGCTGATCCGCTTCGCCCTCCACGGCCTCGCGCCCGACTTCCGCATGGTGGCGCTGATGGGCATCGGCCTCGGCCTGCTCAGCACCCTGCCGCCGATGATCACCGGCCACGTCTTCGACCAGGCGATCCCGCAGGCCGAGCGCAGCATGCTCG
>JAAYLR010000058.1 GCA_012521815.1 Acidobacteriota bacterium | reverse complement strand
TCGGTCGTGGTGCCGGCCACCGGCGAGACGATCGCCACCTCCTGGCCGGCCAGCGCGTTGAGGAGCGACGACTTGCCGACGTTGCGCCGGCCGAAGAGGCCGATCTGCACTCGCAGGCCCCGGGGGGTCGCCTTCATGCCTTGGCCTCGCTCCCGCTCCCGGTCCCGCGCCGCCTCAGAAGTAGAGGTCGCGGTCCTCGGTGGTGCGGATCCGGTCGAGGCGCGAGACGAGCTCGCGCTTCAGCGCGTCCTCGGGGAGCTTGGCGAGCTCCTCGGCGATGATCCGCTCGCCCGCGGCGCGGGTCTCCTCCGAGCCGTAGTCGACGAGGTACTCGAGCAGCGTAGTGAGCGCGTTCGGGGTGCAGAACCGCTTGATGAAGCCGGGGATGGCGAACTCCATGAAGTGCTCGCCGGTGCGCCCGAGCCGGTAGCAGGCGGTGCAGAAGCTCGGCACATGCCCGTCGACGACCAGCTCGCGCATCACCTCGTCGAGGCTGCGGACGTCGCCGATCGTGAACTGCTCGCGCTCCATGCACTGGGTGTCGCCGGCCTCGGTGTAGCCGCCGAGCTCGATCCGGGTGCCGGCGTCGATCTGCGAGACCCCGAAGGAGAGCGCCTGACGGCGCAGCGCCGCGTCCTCGCGCGCGGTGAGGATCATCCCGGTGTACGGCACCGAGAGGCGGAGGATCGCGATCAGCCGCAGGAAGTCGCGGTCGGCCACCTGCCACTTCTCGTCGAGCTGCACGCCGGAGGCCGGGCGCAGGCGGGGGAAGGAGATCGTGTGCGGCCCCACCCCGTAGAGCTCCTGGAGGAAGAGGGCGTGACGCACCAGCCCGAGCACCTCGAAGCGCCAGTCGTAGAGGCCGAAGAGGGCGCCGATGCCGACGTCGTCGAGCCCCGCCTCCATCGCGCGGCTGAGGGCGTCGAGCCGCCAGAGGTAATCCCCCTTGGCGGTCAGGCGCGGATGGACCTGGGCGTAGGTCGGGTGGTGGTAGGTCTCCTGGAAGACCTGATAGGTGCCGATCCCGGCCTCCTTGACGATCTCGTACCCTGCCTTGTCGAGCGGGGCGGCGTTGATGTTCACCCGCCGGATCTCGCCGTGGCCGACCTTCACGCCGTAGACGGTCCGTACCGACTCGGCGATGAACTCCGCGTTGTACTTCGGGTGTTCGCCGAAGACGAGGATCAGCCGCTTCTGCCCTTTCTCCTCGAGCGCCGTCACCTGGCGGCGGATCTCGTCGAGATCGAGGGTGCGGCGCACCGCGTCGGGGTTCGAGCGCCGGAAGCCGCAGTAGGCACAGTCGTTGATGCACTCGCTGCCGATGTAGAGCGGCGCGAAGAGGACGATCCGGTTGCCGTAGACCGTCTCCTTGAGGGTGCGGGCGGCGGCGAAGATCTCCTCGACCAGCTCCGGATCGTCGGCGAGCAGGAGGTCGGCGGTCTCCTCCACCGCGAGCGCCTGCTTGTCGAGGCTCTTGGCCACGAGGTCGCGCACCCGGCGGCTGTCGGGCCTCGGGCGCTCGAGCAGCGCGGTGAGATGCGCGTCGTCGATGAAGTCGGTGGCGGTGGCACTCAGTTTGCGGCTCATCTCGTTTCCTCGAAGGACGTCGCGGCGGCGTGTCGGCGCCGGTGGACGAGCGCGTCGCCGCGCCCCTCGCCGGCGCTCCGGCCGAGCGTGCCGAGGCGTTCCCGTAACCAGCGGCCGTACGCCTCGGCGGTCTCGCCGTGGCCGGCCTTGCCGGGGTAGATCTCGTATGCCGCCCGGTAGGCGGCGGGGGTCACGTTGGGCATCACCACGTTCGCGCCGCAGGCGAGCCCGCGGTCGCGGCCGTGCTGCGGATCGATCGTCGCCAGCGCGGTGGTGCTCGGGATGTTCGACTCCGGGCAGAGGAGGCGCGTGAGCGCCACCGCCTTGAGCGTCGTCGTCTCGTCGTTGGGCACCTGCTCGCCCGCGGGCAGCAGCCGGGGCTGGTCTCCCGTCACCTCCTCGCCGAGCGCCACCCGCCCGAGCGGCGTCGCGGGGTGCGGGAGGAACGGGCCGATCCCGATCATGTCGAGATCGAGGGTGCGGAAGGCGAGCAGATCGTCGGCGAGGTCGTCCCACGACTGGCCCGGGATCCCGACCATGATGCCGCTGCCCACCTCGTAGCCGAGCTCGCGCAGGCGGGCGAGCTGCGCGAAGCGGTCCGAGCGCCGGGTGCCGAGCGGCGGGTGGATCCGGTCGAAGAGCTCCCGGTTCGCGGTCTCGAAGCGCAGGAGGTACCGGTCCGCGCCGGCCTCGCGCCAGAGCGCGAGCTCCTCGTCGCGCCGCTCGCCGAGGCTGAGCGTGACGGCGAGCGGGGTCTCCGTCCGGATCCGGCGGATCACCGCGGCGATCCACGGCCCGGTGAGGCCGAAATCCTCGCCGCCCTGCAGGACGAGGGTGCCGTAGCCGAGGCGAACCGTGAGCCGGGCCGCGTCGAGGATCTCCTCGGCGCTCATCCGGTAGCGCGGGATCCCTTCGCGGCCGCAGGCGATGCCGCAGTAGGTGCAGCGCCGCACGCAGTGGTTCGAGATCTCGACGAGCCCGCGCAGGTGGACGGCGTCGCCCACCCGTTCGCGCCGCACCCGGTCGGCGCGCTCCCAGAGCGGGGCGAGCGCCGCCTCCCCGTCGGTGCGGAGCCAGTCGAGGACCTCGGCGCGGGTGATCACTCCGGCTCGGTCTCCTGGGCTTCCGGGCTGTGGGCGGCGATCTCCACCGTGAAGGTACTGCCGACGCCCGGGCTGCTCTCGACCGTGACCTCGCCGCCGTTGAGGTGGGCGAGCTTGCGCACCACCGAGAGGCCGAGGCCGCTGCCGGGGATGTTCCGGGTCTTCTCGTTCTTGATCCGCACGAACTCGTGGAAGAGGCGCGCCGTCTCCTCGGGGGTCATCCCGATGCCGGTGTCGGCGACCTCGATCCGGACCCGCTCGCCGCCGGTGAGCCGCACCGTGACCGTGCCGCCGTCGCGGTTGTACTTCACGGCGTTGGTGAGCAGGTTGTTGAAGAGGATCTCCATCTCCGCCCGGTCGGCGACCATCGGCACCGGCGCGGGCGCGTGGAGCGTGACCGCGATGCCGCGCCGCTCCGCCTCGGGCTGGACCGACTCGATCGCCGCGCGGGCCACGTCGGCGAGCTCGAGCGGCACGAGCTCGCGCCGCTTCTGGCCCGATTCGATCCGGGTGAGGTCGAGCAGGTCGGTGATCAGCTTGCGCATCCCGCCGATCCGCACGAGGCTCCGGTCGACGGCCTTCTTGTAGACGGCCGGATCGCTCCCCGTGCCGGGATCCTGGAGCAGGTAGAGGTACCCCTCGATGGCGGCGAGCGGCGCCTTGAGCTCGTGGACGATCACCGAGAGGAGCTGGAAGCGGACCTGCCGCTTCTCCTGCGCGAGCCGCCGGGTCTCGCGGGTCAGCAGCAGGTGGCGGGTGGTCTTGCTCACCACCGAGCGCAGCTCGTCGGGGGTGAACGGCTTGGCCAGGAAGTCGTAGGCCCCCCGCTTGGTCGCCACCACCGCGTTCTCCAGCGTGGCGTAGGCGGTCATCATCACGGTGAGGAAGGAGACCGGCGGCTGCTTCTCGGCGAGGATCCCGAGCAGCTCGACGCCCGACATCCCGGGCAGCTTGTGGTCGAGCAGCACGATGTCGGGCGGGGAGGCCTCGATCCGCGCGAGCCCCTCCTCGGCGCTGCCCGCCTCCTCGATCGCGAAGCCGTACTCCCCCTCGATGTCGGGGAGCCGCAGGGTGTAGCGGGAGAGCGCGCGGGAGACCGCGGCGCGCATGGCCGCTTCGTCTTCGACCATCAGTACGCGCAGCGTCTCCATGGCGCTCACTCCGGCAGCAGGCGGGCGATCTCGCGGCGCAGCTGCTCGGGGCGGACCGGCTTGCTCAGCAGGGCGTCGACCCGCATCCAGCCCGACTCGCTCGCGGCGGCGCTGGCGAAGTCGAGCCCGGTCTCCGAGGCGACCGCGGTGATCATGATCACCGGCACCGGCGGCTGCCGCTTCTTGAGCCGGTAGGCGAGCGTGAACCCGCCGTCGACGTGCTCCATCATCAGGTCGATCACCGCGAGGTCCGGGTTCAGATCCTCGAGAGTCCGCCGGGCCGCTTCTTCGCCATCGGCCGTCACCACGTTGTATCCCGCGGCCTCCAGCTGCAGGCTCATCTGCTCCCGGAAATCCTCGTCGTCGTCGACCACCAGGATGGTCTTCTGCGCTCCGCTCATCGCTCCTCTCCTCGAAAAATCCTCAGCCACCCGCCGCCGCGATGGCGGCGGCGGGGGCAGCCGCGAGCTGTCCCTCGCGCGGCGCGTCGCTGTTTTCCCGGCGCCGGGCCGGCAGGGTCACCGTGAACTTCGTACCCGTCGGGCCGGCCTGCGGATCGCTGTTCGACTCGACCCGGATGTCGCCCCGGTGCATCTTGACGATGCCGTAGGTGACGGCGAGCCCGAGCCCCGTGCCCTCCCCCGCGCGCTTCGTCGTGAAGAACGGGGTGAAGATCTTGCTCCGATTCTCCGGCGGGATGCCGACCCCGGTGTCCTCGACCTCGAGGCGCAGCTCGCCGTTCTCGCCGCGGGAGGTGATCCGGAGGCGGCCGCCGCCGGCCATCGCGGCGCCGGCGTTGCTGATCAGGTTGATCAGCACCTGCGCCACCTGGTCGCCGTCGACCTCCGCGTGCGGATCGCCGAGGTGATCGGTGGAGACCTCGATCTCCGCCGGCAGCGCGGCGGCGCGCACGGCCCGGGTGACGAGATCGCGGATGTCGAGCCGCGCGAGGACCACCTTGTTCTCGCGGGCGAAGTCGAGCAGCCCGGAGACGATCCGCTTCGCCCGGTCGGTCTGCTCGACGATCGTCGCGAGGTCCTCGCGCAGCGGCGACTCCGCCGACGTCTCCTCGAGCAGCATGTGGGTGTACATCAGGACCACGCCGAGGGGGTTGTTCACCTCGTGGGCGATCCCCGCGGCGAGCTGGCCCATCGAGGCGAGCTTCTCGCTGTGCACGAGCGCCTCCTGGGCGCTCGCGAGCGCGGAGTGCGAGACCGCGAGCTCCTGCACCGCGTGCCGCAGCTCCTCGATGGTGTACGGGAGACACATCTCGCTCTCGGCGAGCCCCTCGTAGATCGCGATCGCATGCTCCCGGCAGGTGTCGTAGCCGCAGGCGCCGCAGTTGAGCTCGTCCTCGGGGCGCAGCTTGCCGAGGCGGGCCAGCAGGGCCTTCACCTCGGTCTCCGACGGCTCGGGCAGGCGCTTGTCGTCGGGCGCGAAGCCGCGATGGAGGTCGAGGGCGTCGAGCTCGCGCATCGCCGCCTCGTACTCGCCGCGATCCCGCCCGGCGAGATCGGCGCGCACCCGGCGCGAGACGTGGGTGCGGCGGCTGAAGAGGGGCGCCTCGGTCGTCATCCCGGGGCCCATGATGCACCCAGTGCAGCAGAGGACCTCGAGCAGCCGCGCCTCGAGCTCGCCGCTCTGGAAGTCCCGGATCGCCTCCCGGAACTCCACCCGCCCCGCCGCCGAGACCACCTCGGCGCGGAGCAGGTCGTCGGGGATCCCGGCCGCCTCGAGCATGCCGCGGGTGATCGGGAAGAGCGCCCCGGCCCCGGCGTGCGGCGGATCGAAATCCTCCCGCTCGGCGTCGGCCGGATCGGGGGTCACCCCGTTCTCGGCGAAGAACTCCCGGAGCTCCTCGAAGGTGAGGACGCAGTCGATCTCGCCCTGCACCTGGTCGGCGATCGCCTCCTCCTTCTTCGCGAGGCAGGGGCCGACGAAGAGGATCCGGACCCGGTGATCGAGCCGGGCGCGGAGCGCCCGCGCGGTGGCGATCATCGGCGAGACGATCGGCGCGAGCAGCGGCACCAGGTCCGAGTAGAACCGCTCCACGTAGCTCGTCACCGCCGGGCAGGTGGTGGCGATGAACCGGTCCCCGGGCCGGTCGGCGAGCAGCCGGGTGTACTCCCGGGCCACGAGGTCGGCCCCGAAGCCGACCTCGTGGACTCCGGCGAAACCGAGGCGCCGCAGCATCCCCACGAGCTCGCCGGGCGAGAGGTCCGGGAACTCCGCCGGGTAGCTCGGCGCCACGCAGACCAGCGTCGGCGTGCGCCCGGCGAGCAGCCGCCGGGCGCCGTCGAGGCAGGAGAGCATCTGCTTGGCGTGCTGCGAGCAGACCCGTACGCAGTTGCCGCAGCCGATGCACCGCTCGCGCATGACCTCGGCCTGGCGCTGGCTGATCCGGATCGCCCGCGCCGGGCACTCGCGCACGCAGGTGTAGCAGACCCGGCATCGCTCCGGGATCGTGCTCACCAGCTGCAGCTTGACGGTCTCGCTCATCGCTCGCGGCTACCGCGTCCCGTCAGCGCACGACCTCGCGCGCCTCGTAGTGAGTGTGGAGGAGATGGTGGCTGAGCTCGCCGAGCGGTTCGCCGAGGAACTCCCGGTAGAGCCGCTGCACCGACTCGTTGCCGTGGGAGGTGCGCACCGGCCCGTCGCGGTCGATCGCGTAGAGCGCCTGCATCCGCGCCTTGACCGCCTCGAGCGGCACCCGCAGCGTCTGGCCGCCGCCGGCGATGCAGCCGCCGGGGCAGGTCATGACCTCGATGAAGTGCAGGTCCTTGCGGCCGGCCCGCACCTCGTCGAGCAGCTTGCGGGCGTTGCCGAGCCCGCTCGCCACCGCGGCGCCGATCTTCATGCCGTTGATCTCGAGGCTGACCTCCTTGACGCCGTCGAGACCGCGGACCGCCTGCACCTTGAGCTCCTCGAGCTCCTTGCCGGTGATCAGGAAGTAGGCGGTGCGGATCGCCGCCTCCATGACGCCGCCGCTCGCGCCGAAGAGCTTGCCGGCGGTGCTCCGCTCGCCGAACGGCTGGTCGGCCTCCTCCGGCTCGAGCTTCTGCAGGTCGAGGCCGCGCATCCGGATGAGGCGCGCGAGCTCGCGGGTGGTGAGCACCGCGTCCACGTCGGCCATCCCGTCGCGGCTCAGCTCGGGGCGTCCGACCTCGAACTTCTTGGCGGTGCACGGCATGATCGAGACGGTGAAGACCTTCTCCGGCTTCACGCCCTGGCGCTCCGCGTACCACGCCTTGACGAGGCTGCCGAGCATCGCCTGCGGGCTCTTGCAGGTCGAGAGGTTGGGGATGAAGTCCGGGTGCGACTGCTCGACCCACTTGATCCAGCCCGGCGAGCAGCTCGTCATCATTGGCAGCGCGCCGCCGTTCTGGATCCGGTGCACCAGCTCGCTCGCCTCTTCCATGATCGTCAGGTCGGCGGCGAACGAGGTCTCGAAGACCCGGTCGAAGCCGATCTGGCGCAGCGCCGCGGTCAGGGTGTCGTTCACGTCGACGCCGTACCGCACCCCGAACTCCTCGCCGATCGTCACCGAGACCGCCGGCGCGTGCTGCACGACCGTGAAGACCTCCGGATCGGCGAGCGCCGCGAGCACCTGCGGAAGGCTGTTCGGCTCGGCGAGCGCGCCGGTCGGGCAGACCATGATGCACTGGCCGCAGTTGATGCAGCTCGAGACGTTGAGCCCCTGATCGAAGGCGGTGCCGACGATCGTGCGGCTGCCGCGGCCGTTGAAGTCGATGCAGCCGACCCCCTGGACCTCTTCGCAGACCCGCACGCACTTGCCGCAGAGGATGCACTTGGCCGGATCGCGGGTCACCGACGGGCTCGAGGTGTCGAGCCGGTAGTCGAGCTTCGAGCCGAAGTAGCGGCGGCCGCGCACCCCGAGCTCGGCGGCGAGCTCGCGCAGGTCGCAGTCGGCGTTGCGCACGCAGTAGAGGCAGTCGTCCGGGTGGTTGGAGAGCAGCAGCTCGACGATCACCTTCCGGGCCTCGACGGCGCGCTGGGAGTGCGTCTCGATGCGCATCCCGTCGGCGGCCGGGAAGGCGCAGCTCGGCACGAGGCCGCGCTGGCCCTCGATCTCGACGACGCACATCCGGCAGGCACCGGTGGGCGTCAGGTGCGCGAGGTGGCAGAGGGTGGGGATCCGGATCCCCGCCCGCTCGCAGGCGTCGAGGACGGTGTCGCCCTGGCGGGCCTGGACCGGGCGGCCGTTGACTTGCAGGGTGAGCACGATCTCTTCCCTCCTAGGCGACCAGCACCGCGTCGAACTTGCAGACCTCGACGCAGGTGCCGCAGCCGATGCACTTGTCGGCGATGATGGTGTGGGGCTGGCGCGGCGAACCGATGATCGCGCCCGTCGGGCAGCGCTTGAGGCAGATGCTGCAGCCCCGGCACTTGTCGGGATCGATCCAGAGCTGGCGCAGCTCGGCGCAGACGCCGGCCCGGCAGTGGCGCTCGAAGATGTGCTCCTCGTACTCCTCCTGGAACCAGCGCAGGGTGGCGAGCACCGGGTTCGGCGCGGTCTGGCCGAGACCGCAGAGGCTGGTGTCCTGGATCACGCGCGCGAGCCGCTGCAGGTGGATGACCCCCTGGAAGCGCTCGAGGGCCGTCTTGCCCTGCTCGCGGCCGCGGGAGCGGGTGATCGCCTGCAGGATCTCGAGCATGTGGCGAGTCCCCTCACGGCAGGGGATGCACTTGCCGCAGCTCTCGCGCTGGATGAAGTCCATGAAGAACTTCGCGACGTCGACCATGCAGGTGCGCTCGTCCATCACCACGAGGCCGCCGGAGCCCATCATGGCGCCGACGCCCTTGAGCGTCTCGTAGTCGACCTGGGTGTCGAGCCGCGACTCGGGCACGCAGCCGCCGGACGGGCCGCCGATCTGGACGGCCTTGAAGGCCCGCCCGCCGGGGATCCCGCCGCCGATCGCGAAGACGATGTCGCGCAGCGTCGTGCCCATCGCCACCTCGACGAGACCGGTGCGGGCGATGGTGCCCGAGAGCGCGAAGACCTTCGTCCCCTTGCTGTTCTCGGTGCCGACGCTGCCGAACCACTCCGGCCCGCGGTCGAGGATCGCGGGGACGTTGGCGAGCGTCTCGACGTTGTTGATGATCGTCGGCTTGCCGAACAGGCCGCGCGCCGCCGGGAACGGCGGGCGGGGGCGCGGCATGCCGCGCCGCCCCTCGATCGAGTGGATGAGCGCGGTCTCCTCGCCGCAGACGAACGCCCCGGCGCCCATCTTGAGGACGATCTCGAGGCTGAAGCCGCTGTCGAGGATGTTGTCGCCGAGCAGGCCGTAGGCGCGCGCGGCGGCGATCGCCCGGCGCAGCCGGGTGATGGCGAGCGGGTACTCGGCGCGGATGTAGACGTACGCCTTCGTGGCGCCGATCGCGTAGGCGGCGATCGCCATCCCCTCGAGGAGACGGTGCGGATCGCCCTCGATCACCGCGCGGTCCATGAACGCGCCGGGGTCGCCCTCGTCGGCGTTGCAGACGAGGTAGCGCTGATCGGCGGGGGTGCGCAGCGCGAAACCCCACTTGCGGCCGGTCAGGAAGCCGCCGCCGCCCCGCCCGCGCAGGCCGCTCTCCTCGACCGTCTTGACGACCTCCTCGGGCGTCCGGTCGCGCAGCGCCCGCGCCAGGGCGCGGTAGCCGCCGCGGGCGAGGTACTCCTCGATCGAGTCCGGATTCGCGATCCCGCAGTTGGCGAGCACCCAGCGGGTCTGCGGCGCGAAGAAGGGGTGCTCGTCGAGGTAGGGCAGATCGGGCCACGGCTCGCCGCCCTCGCCCCGCAGCTGACCGAGGAGCAGTTCGCGCGGCACCTCGCCGTTGAAGAGGCTGGTCAGCAGCGGCTCGACGGCCTCCTCGGTGACCCGGCTGAAGCTCAGGCGGGCACGGCCGGGCAGCTGCACGTCGACGAGCGGCTCGTAGGAGCAGATGCCGATGCAGCCGACCTCGACGATCTCCGCCTCGTGACTATGCTCGTGGAGCCAGGCGCGGACCGCGCGCAGCGTCTTGGCGGCGCCGGCGCCGAGCCCGCAGGTGCCGGTTCCGACGTAGACCACCGCGTTGCCGCCGGTCAGGCGCATCGCCGCCTCGCGCCGCGCGGTGAGCTTGGCGGCGCAGGCGTCATCTTCGTGGCAGAGCGGGCCGGACTCGAGACAGGCGACGAGATCGCGGCAGGGACGCTCCGGGGAGTGGAAGCAGCGATCGCAGCAGCGGGGGAATTCCGCGGCGTTGAGGGCGAGGGTCTCAGGCACGGGCGGCCTCCTTCTGGCGGAAGCTCTCGAGGATCGCCGGCACGCCTTCGGGGGTGACGCCGGCGAAGAAAGCGCCGTTGATCGAGATCACGGGAGCGAGCCCGCAGGCGCCGATGCAGGCGACCACGTCGACGCTGAACATCCCGTCCCGCGTCGTCTGGCCGGGGCGGATCTGGAGCTCGTCGCAGATCGCCTCGAGCACCGCCGCCGAGCCCTTCACGTGACAGGCGGTGCCGCGGCAGACGAGGATCTGGTTGCGGCCCGGGGGCTGGAAGCGGAACTGGTTGTAGAAGGTCGCGACCCCGTAGACCTTGCTCGTCGGCAGGTCGAGGTGGCGGCTCACGCGAACGATCGCCTCCTGCGGCAGGTAGCCGCACGCCTCCTGCACCTCCTGCAGGATCGGGATCAGCGCCTCCCGCCGGGCCCCTTTCCAGGGCGCGAGAAGCTCGTCGATACGGGTTCCGGTTTCAACCGGCACGCTGCTCATCCTTCCTCCTCCCACCGCCCACGAGGGCGCGGGCGAAGTACGCCGCGCGCTCCATCGAGGTCGTGATGTCCATCTCCTCGACAAAGGTGCGCGCCGGGAGCCGCAACGGCACCGGCGCGAAGTTGAGAAAGCCGGCGATCCCGGCTTCGACCATGCGGTCGGCCACCTCCTGGGCGGCCTCGGCGGGCACGGTGAGCACTCCCACCGTGATCCCCTGCTCGCGCACCACCTCGCCGAGCTCGGCGAGCGGCCAGACCCGGCAGCCGTGGATCACCCGGCCGGTCTTCTCCGGATCGATGTCGAAAGCCGCCACGAGGCGCAGGTGCGGACGCCGGGTCGTGAAGTAGTTGAGCAGCGCCCGACCGAGCTGACCGACGCCGACGAGCACGGCCCGCTGCCCCTCCGGAGCGTCGAGCTGGCGGCCGATCGCGCCGATCAGCTGCTCGACGTCGTAACCCCGGACCGGGCTGCCGGCGAAGCCGATCGTCATCAGGTCGCGCCGCACATGGGCCGCCGACGTCCCGCAGAGAGCCGCGAGCGTGTGGGAGTGGATCGTCGGCGGGCTGTCGAGCGGCAGGGCCTGGAGCTGGCGCCGGTAGAGACTCAGGCGCGAGACCTGCGGCTCGGAGAGGAGCCGCACGCTCGCCTGCCTGCGGCGAGGCGCCGTCTCCACGAGGGGAACCCCCATGCCGGAAGGGCTCAACGGCGCCTCCTGCGGGTCCGGTCCAGCCATAGCTGTGAATCGAGTAACGCTGTGATCCCGTTCACAACTGAATGATCTGCCCTGCCATCCCGGGAGTCAACCGCCGGGAAAGGTGGTTTTGTCACCCACCCGAACGGGTGGCATCAGGGTGCCAGGCGATTTTCAGTCAAAAGGAACCGGCACCCGATCCGATGCCGGCCGGGTGCCAGGCGACTTCCCCGAGGTGGGTGCCGAGAACAGGTGCCAGCCGCTTGTCCGGCGCTGCCGGGCAGGCCCGGGGGCGGCTACTCCGCCGGGGTCGGGCTGGCCGGCGGGGGCGCCGGGGTGAGGACGATCACCACGTCCTCCGGGCGCACCCAGCCGAGCTCTTCCCGTGCCAGCCGTTCGAGGGTGAGCGGATCGTCACGCAGCCGGCCGATCCGCTCGCGCAGGAGCGCCACCCGCTCCTCGGCCGCCGCCACCCGTGCCGCGAGAGCCCGCTCCCGCGCCCGCGCCGCCTGGAGGTCACGCCAGCCGCTCGCCATCCCGCTCCCGAGCAGCAGGAGCAGGACGACGAGCACCACCGCCCAGAGGGCGCGGCGCGAACGTCCCGCGGGGGCGGCGGGCGGCGGGGTCACTTCGGGGCGCGAGCGAAGGCGGCCGCTCCGGGGTAGACGGCCGCCTCGCCGAGCTCCTCCTCGATGCGCAGCAGACGGTTGTACTTCGCCACGCGGTCACTGCGGCAGGGGGCACCGGTCTTGATCTGCCCGGCGCGGGTCGCCACCGCGAGGTCGGCGATCGTGGTGTCCTCGGTCTCTCCCGAGCGGTGGCTGATGACGTTCGCCCAGCCGCTGCGCTTGGCGAGGTCGACCGCCGCGAGGGTCTCCGAGAGCGTACCGATCTGGTTGAGCTTCACGAGGAGGGCGTTGGCCGCCCGCTCGGCGATGCCGCGGCGCAGGATCTCGGGGTTGGTGACGAAGATGTCGTCGCCGACGAGCTGCACCCGGCCGCCGAGCTCGGCGGTGAGGAGCTTCCAGCCGCGCCAGTCGCCCTCGGCGAGGCCGTCCTCGATCGAGATCAGCGGGTACGCCTCGATCCACTCCCGGTAGAGCGCGATCATCTGCTCGGAGGTGATGCCGGTGCGCCCCTCGCCGGCGAGCGCGTAGGTGACGGTGCCGTCCGGCCCTGCCTCGCCGAGCTCGCTCGCCGCCACGTCGAGCGCGAGGGCGATCTGCGCGCCCGGCTCGTAGCCGGCGAGCCGGATCCCCTCCACGAGCAGGTCGAGCGCCTCGCGGTTGCTCGCGAGGTTCGGGGCGAAGCCCCCTTCGTCGCCCACCGCGGTGGCGAGGCCGCGCTTCTTGAGCACGCCCTTGAGCGCATGGTAGGTCTCGACCCCGGCGCGCAGCGCCTCGGAGTAGGTCTCGAAGCCGAGCGGCACGAGCATGAACTCCTGGATGTCGACCGAGTTGTCGGCGTGGGCGCCACCGTTGAGCACGTTGAGCAGCGGCACCGGCAGCACGACCGCGCCGGGACCACCCAGGTAGGTGTAGAGCGGCAGGTCGGCGTTGGCCGCCGCCGCCTTGGCCACCGCCAGCGAGCAGCCGAGCAGCGCGTTGGCGCCGAGCTTCGACTTCGCCGGCGTGCCGTCGAGCGCGATCATCGCGCCGTCGATGAGCGCCTGCTCCCGCGCGTCCATCCCCTCGAGCTCGGGCGCGATCACCTCCTCGACGTGCTCGACGGCCCGCAGCACCCCCTTGCCGCCGAACCGCTCGTCCTTGTCGCGCAGCTCGAGCGCCTCGCGGGTGCCCGTGGAGGCCCCGGATGGCACCGCCGCCGTCCCCACCGCGCCGCTCTCGAGCAGACAGTCCACCTCCAGCGTCGGGTTGCCTCGTGAGTCGAGGATCTCCCGCGCCACGATCTCTTCAATCGCGTACATGGTTTCCTCCCGCGCGCGCCCGTCCGGCCGCGCCATCGATCGTGACAAGGGTATGCGTTGCGGCGCGGGACGACAAGCCGTTCCGGCGCGAACCGCCGGAACGGGGCCGGCTCCGGACGTGCCGGGAGCCTCGCCGGGCTCCATCGCCGGCGCGCCATGTGATAGACACCACCCTCGGATCTGGCCACGAGGAGCCCCGATGCCCACCTTCGCCCTCTCCCTGCCCACCGCGATCCCCAGCCTCCTCACCCCCATCGCCAGCGCCGGCGCCTCGCTCGGCGCCGCCCTGTCGGTCTGGTCGGTGCTGCCGTTCGCGGCGACGCTGCTGGCCATCGCCGTGCTCCCGCTCTTCATCCCGCACTGGTGGGAGAGCAACCGGAACAAGGGGATCGTCGCCGCCCTCCTGGCGGTGCCGTTCGCCATCTGGCTCCTCCTCAACCACGGTGTGCCGGCGCAGCACGCGCTGCTCGAGGCGGCGCTCGACTACGGCTCGTTCATCGCGCTGCTCGGGGCGCTGTTCGTCATCTCGGGCGGGATCCACGTCCGGGGTTCGCTCGCCGGCTCACCGCTGTCGAACTCGGTGATCATGGCGATCGGCGCCGCGCTCGCGAACCTGATCGGCACCACCGGTGCCTCGATGGTCCTGATCCGGCCGCTGCTGCGGGCCAACGAGAAGCGCCGCCGCCGGACCCACATCGTCGTCTTCTTCATCTTCGTGGTCTCCAACTGCGGCGGTCTGCTCACCCCGCTCGGCGACCCGCCGCTCTTCCTCGGCTTCCTCAAGGGGGTGCCGTTCGAGTGGACGCTGCGCCTCTGGAAGGAGTGGCTCCTCGTCAACGGCCTGCTGATCGTCCTCTTCAACGTCATCGACCAGCTCGTGCTCTCCCGCGAGGAGAAGGCGGTCAAGGGCGAGGCGCTGCTCGAGGAGGTGCTCGAGCACGAGCCGCTGCGCATCGACGGCTGGCACAACTTCTTCTACCTCATCGGGATCGTGCTCGTGATCATCGCCAAGGGGCAGGCGTGGGGCACCGCGCCGGCGCCCTGGCCGTTCGGGGTGCAGGAGGGCCTCATGGCGGCGCTCGCGCTCGCCTCCTACTTCACCACCCGCCGTGAGGTCTACACGGCCAACCGGTTCGGCTTCTCGCCGATCATCGAGGTCGCGGTCCTCTTCGCCGGGATCTTCACCACGATGACCGCGCCGCTGCAGATCCTCAACGCCCGCGGCGGCGAGCTCGGCATCGCCATGCCCTGGCAGTACTTCTGGGCGACCGGCATGCTCTCGAGCTTCCTCGACAACGCCCCGACCTACCTGACCTTCGCCGCCACCGCGGCCGGACAGGCCGGGGTCGCGGCCACCGGCGCCACCTATCTCGCCGAGTTCCTGGCCAGGGGACCGGAGGCGGTGGCGGTGCTCACCGCGATCTCCTGCGGCGCGGTCATGATGGGCGCCAACACCTACATCGGCAACGGCCCCAACTTCATGGTCAAGGCGATCGCCGAGGAGAACGGGGTGCCGATGCCCTCGTTCGTCGGCTACATGGGCTGGTCGGCCGCGATCCTGCTGCCGATCTTCGCCGTCGTCACCCTGATCTTCTTCCGCTGAGACCCGGCCCCGGCCGCAGTCCGGCTTTGACTTCTCCCGGCGGGGATGGGATACTCAGCGGCCCCGGGGCTTCCCCGGAGCTCTTTGACGCGGGGTGGAGCAGTCCGGTAGCTCGTTGGGCTCATAACCCAAAGGTCGCAGGTTCAAATCCTGCCCCCGCAACCATCCTGCACGCCGCCGGGCCGGGAAACTCTCCCGGCCCGGCGTTTTCTAGGGCGAGTCCGGCTCCGGGGCGAGTCGCGCGAAGCGCACCGCGTAGAAGAGGAGCGCCGCGGCGAGCGCGGCAGAGAGCCAGAACGGGGCGCCCGGCGAGAGGTGCTGGAAGGTGGCGCCGCCCCACATCGGCCCGACCATCCGGGCGATGCCGCCGAACGCCTGCTGCACCCCGAGCGTCTGCCCCACCTCCCCGGCCGCGGCGACCCGCGAGACGAGCGAGGTGGTCACGGGGAAGAGCAGAGCGGTGCCGATCGGGATCAGGATCACGACGACGGCGAGCAGCCCGAGGCCGGGGACGAACGGCAGCAGCGCGAAGCCGAGGCCGAGCGTGGTGAGCCCGAGGCGCAGCACCCGGACCTCGCTCCAGCGCGCGACCGCCGGCCCGAGCACGAGCCCCCGCATGACGAGCGAGATGGCGCCGAGGTAGGTGTAGACGTAGCCGATCGTCTGCTCGGTGATGCCGAAGCGCGCCTGCAGGAAGAGCGCGAGCACGGCGTTCATCGCCATGTACGCCATCATCCCGCCGGCGTAGACGAGGATCAGCGCCGAGGCCGCCCGCCGCGGGTGCGCCACGACCGTCGCCATCATCCGCCAGACCGGCCGGACCGCCGGCGCCATCGCTGGCGCGGCGGGGCGGGGCGGCTCGCCGAGGAAGCGGAAGCCGAAGGCGGCGTTGACGAGGCAGAGGCCCGCGGCGACGAGGCCGGGCACCGCCGGCCCCCGGGCCGCGGCGAGCGAGCCGACGAGCGGGCCGAGCATCACCCCGGCGCTCGTGGCCGCGGTGAGCCAGCCGAGCGCCCCGGCCCGCTCGGTGGGCGGCACGCTGTCGCTCACGTACGCCTGCACCACCCCGGTCGTCCCGCTCCCCATCCCCTGCACGAGGCGGGAGAGGAAGAGGATCCCGAGCAGTCCCCGGGGCGCGAGCACCGCCGCTGCCTGTTCGGAGCAGGCGAGCGCGAAGAGCAGGTGCGCGAGCACCGAGACGAGCAGCCCGCCGAGGATCGTCGGCCGCCGCCCGACGCGGTCGGAGAGCCGTCCCCAGAGCGGCGCGGTCGCGAGCTGGGCCACCGCGAACGCCGAGACCATCAGCCCGACCGCGATCGCGTCGCCGCCGAGCCGGGTGGCGTAGAACGGCAGGAGCGGCAGCACCACGAGGAAGCCGACCATCTCCACGAAGGCCGTGGCCATCAGCACCGAGAGGCGGGCGAGCGCCGCCCGCCGGTTCATCGTTCGCGCTCCCGGCCGAAGAGGAGGAAGGCGACCGCCGAGGCGACGGCGAGCAGCACCCCGTAGACCGCCGCCACCCCGGTCTCCTGGAGGCGCAGCGAGGAGAGGATCTCGATCGAGATCGGCCGCGTCTCGTAGGTGTAGAGGATCACCGAGAGGACGAAGTCGCCGAGCGCAGCGAGGAAGGCGAGGCTCGCCCCCGCCGCCACCGCCGGCGCGATCGCCGGCAGGGTGACGCGGGCGAAGCGCCGCCAGGGGCTCGCCCCGAGCACCGCCGCGGCCTCGTCGAGGGCGGGATCGAGGCGGCGGAACGCGGCGAGCGACGCCTGCCCGGTGAGCGGCAGCGCCCGGGCCGTGTAGGCGAGCGGCAGGAGCCAGGGGGTGCCGACGAGCAGGAAGCGCAGCGCGCGGGGCTCGTGCACCGCCCAGGTGGTGGCGAGCGCGAAGGCGAAGGCGGTGCCCGGGATCGCCCAGGGGATCGCGATCAGCCATTCGAGCAGCCCCCCGAGCCGCCGCCCGGCGCTCTGGGCGGCGCGCGCGGCGCCGAGCCCGAGGGCGACCGCCAGCCCGGTCGCCGCCGCCGCCATCCAGAGCGAGTTGACGATCGGCCGGAGCCGTTCGGCGCCCGCACCGAGCTCGCGGTAGTTGGCGAGCGAGAGGACCGGCGGCAGCGCCTCGGTCGTCCAGGTCGCCGGCGGCACGAAGGAGAGCAGGAGGAGCGTCAGGTGCGGGGCGAGGAGCAGCAGCGCCGCCCCCCAGCCCGCCACCGCCGCCGCGAGCCGCGCGAGCGGCCGCCGCGCCCGGCGCGGCGCGGGGGGCGTGCCGTGCTGGGTGTGGGCGAGATCACGCCGGCGCTCGAGCCGCCGCGCCAGCGCGAGCCCGGCGAACGCCACCACCACGAGCAGCGCGGTCTCCGCTTCGGCGTGGACGAGGTCGCCGTTCTGCTTGCTCGCGAGGATCTGGGTCGTCATCACCCGGAACGAACCGCCGAAGAGGTACGGCGCCGAGAACGAGCCGAGCGCGGTCATGAAGACGAGCACCGCCGCCCCGGCGAGCGCCGGCGAGAGGAGCGGCAGCCCGACCCGCCAGAAGGTGCGCCACCGCCCCGCGCCGAGCGCCGCCGCCGCTTCGGCGAGCGCGCCATCCTCCCGCTGGAGCGCGGCCCGGGTGAAGAGGTAGAAGTAGACGTACATCGAGCCGGCGTGGACGAAGAGGATCGCCGCCGCGCCGCTGAAGCGCCAGGGGGCGCCGGTGAGCCCGAGGAGCGCCTGCACCGCGCGCGCCGCGAGCCCGCTCTCGCCGTAGAGGTAGAGGAAGGCGATCACGCCCACGAGCGGCGGCAGCGCCACCGGCAGCGCGAGCAGCGCGGCGAGCAGCCGCCGGCCCGGGATCTCGAGCCGGGTGACGAGGAGCGCGAGCGGCACCCCGATCGCCGCCGCCAGCGCCACCGAGGCGAGCGAGATCCAGAGGCTGCGCAGGAGGGCGGCGAGCTCGGCCGGTTCGCGGATCAGATCGCCGAGCGCCGCGAACGCCGGCTCGCCCGGTGCCCCGCGTACCGCGGCGGCGAGCGTCACCGCGAGCGGGTAGCCGACCAGCCAGGCGAGCAGGAGCGCGAGCCCCGCGGCGAGCCAGAGGCGCCGGCGCCGCATCAGCCCTCGCGCGGGAAGAGGCGCGGGGCCGCCGCTTCGGAGGCGAACGCCACCCCGACCCGCTCCCCCTCGCTCGCCGCCCGCGCCCCCATGAGCACCTCGACCTCACCGCCCCGGTCGAGCGCCACCGCGTAGTAGGTGCCGAGCCCCGCGAAGCGGCGGTCGGCGATCCGGCCGGGAAGGGTGGCCGGGGTCCCTTCGGGGCGCAGCTGGAGCCCTTCGGGGCGCACCACCGCCACCACCGCGGTGCCGGGAGCGAGCTGTTCGGGCGAGACGCCCCCGATCTCGAGCCCCTCCGGCTCGTCGAGGCGCACCCAGTGGTGGAACCCCTCGACCGCCGTGACCAGCCCCGGCAGGAGGCTCGCGCGGCCGATGAAACGGGCCACGAAGAGCGTCGCGGGATCGCGGTAGAGCTCCTCCGGCCGCCCCACCTGGGCGAGCCGCCCGGCATGGAGCACCGCCACCCGGTCGCCCAGGTCGAACGCCTCCTCCTGCTCGTGGGTCACGAGCAGGGTGGTGATGCCGACCTCGCGGATCGTCCGCTTCAGCTGCCGCCGGGTCCGCTCGCGGAGCGCCGGATCGAGGTTCGAGAGCGGCTCGTCGAGCAGGAGCACCCGCGGCGCGGGGGCGAGCGCGCGGGCGAGCGCCACCCGCTGCTGCTGGCCGCCGGAGAGCGCCGCGATCCGCCGCTTCTCGAACCCCTCGAGACCGACCCGCGCGAGGCACTCGGCGACCCGGTGGGCGACGTCGGCCTTCGGCAGGCCGCGCCCTTCGAGGCCGAACGCCACGTTCCCGCCGACCGTCAGGTGCGGGAAGAGGGCGTAATGCTGGAAGACCATCCCCACCCCGCGCCGGGCGGGCGGCAGCCCCGAGACCTCCTGGCCGGCGACGACGATCCGCCCGGCATCGGGCTGCTCGAAGCCGGCGAGCAGGCGGAGCAGCGTCGTCTTGCCGCTCCCCGACGGGCCGAGGAGCGCGAGGATCTCCCCCTGGGCGACCCCGAGCGTGACGTCGGCGAGCACCTCGAGGCTGCCGAAGCGCTTGTCGAGCCCCTCGAGGCGGACGTGATCGCTCACCGGCCCGCCGCCTCGCCGCGGCCGCGCACGCTCCGGTCCCAGCGCGCCATCCAGCCGGCGATCTCCCGGGCGGCGAGCGCCTCGTCGTAGACCGCGGGCCGCATCGCGGCGAGAGCGTCGCGCGCCCACTCCGGGAGCCGCTCGGGGGGCAGGTCGGTGCGTGCCGGGATCCGGAACGCCTGTTCGGCGGCGAGCGTGAGCGCCTCCTCGCTTCCGGCCCACTCGAGGAACGCCACCGCCGCCTCGCGGTGCGGCGCGCCGGCGACGAGACCGATCGCATCGTCGATCACCGGCGTGCCGGAGGTCGCGAAGCGGAAGCCGAACGGCGCCCCGCGCTGCCGCTCGAGGAGCGTGTCGGTCAGCTCCCAGATCGTGAGTGCCCCCTCGCCCCGCCGCAGCTTCTCGTGCAGGAGCGCCGGGTTGGCGACGTACTCCTTCGTCTGCGCGTCGAGCCGCAGGAGCCAGTCGAAGCCCGCATCGGGGCTGCCGGTTTCGGCCACCGCGCGCGCGAGCACCATGCCGAAGAAGGTCCGCAGCACCCCCGAGGCGATCGGATCGCGGATCAGGAGCCGCCCCCGGAAGCGGGAATCGAGCAGCTCTTCCCAGTCGGCCGGCGCCTCGTCGGCGGCGAGCAGGCTCTCGTTGTAGACGAGCACCGGCAGCGTCCGGTAGACGCCGTGGTAGCGCTGCCCGGGGCCGCGGGCGGAGTCCGGGAGGGCGCCGGCCCAGCTCGGCTCGCAGGCGGCGAGCAGGCCGTCGGCGGCGCCGCGGGCGAAGATCGTGTCCGGCCCGCCGAACCAGATGTCGGCCTGCGGGTTGGCACGCTCCGAACGGAGCCGGTCGTAGACCTCCTGCGAGCCCATGTCGAGCCAACGGACGTCGATCTCCGGGTGCGCCGCCTCGTAGGTCTTTTCGAGGAGCACGAGCAGATCGCGCCCGTGCGGCGAATAGACGACCACCGGCGTGCGCCCGTCGCCGCCACAGCCGGCGGCGAGGGAGAGCACGACGAGAAGAAAACCGGAGGAGAGGAGTCGGTTGCGCATCGGATCCCTTGGGAACCGGCCGATCTTATGCGACCGGCGGCGGCGCGGCCGCTCAGAACGGCGCGCGCAGGTCGAGGAAGTCGAAGCGGCGGAAATCGGCGTCGCGGGTGTAGAGGGTCGTCACCCCGTGCTGGTAGAGGATCGCCGCCAGATGGGCATCGGGTACGAGGTTGCCGCGCATCGCCTGCGCGCCCGTGATCCGTTCGTAGACGGCGAAGAAACCCTCCTTCTCGGCCAGTGGACGCACTTGTGGGAGAGCGAGGAGGGCGCGGACGTTGGCCACCGCCTCCCGTGGGGAGAGGGGTCTGGCGAAGATCGACGGGTGGGTGGCGATGCGCAGATAGCCCATGAGGGTCGGCCAGGCGAGGCAGAGGAGCTCGGGGCGGGCCGTCTGCCGTTCGAGGAAGGCGAGCGCCGCGGCATGCTCGGGAGCGTCCGTGTTCGACGCCAGGAGGAGGACGTTCAGGTCGAGCGCGCAGCTCATTCGCCCTCGGCTACCTGCTCGAGCGGGCGATCGAGAGCGGCGTACAGCGCCTCCTTGTCCCCGAGATCGATTCGGGCGCCCATCGATCGCGCGGTCCAGACCAGCCGGGCGGGTTCCTCGCGCCCGGCCCGGCGCTCGGCGAGCGCCCGCGCCAGAAGCTCCGAGGCGAGCTCGCCGAGCGGACGCCCCTCGCGCAGCTGAAGCCGCTTGAGCTCGGCGAGGACGGGATCGGCCAGGTTGAGGGTCGTGCGGGCCATGATGCGTGATGCTATACCATGGCGCATCTGATGTCGAAAGCCGAGCTGGAGGCCTACTCGCCCGGCCTGGTCCGGGCGCAGGACGAGAGGGGAGACCGCGACGGCCACGAGCCGCGGCCGGCGCCGGAACTGCGATACGGTGACGCGAAGCACGCGGCCCGACCGGGCTCACGACGGCCAGGGAGCAGCTGATGCACGAGATGGACGAGATCGAGATCGACCGCCCCGAGGGAGATGGCAGCGGGATCGAGCCGCCCGCCGAGCCGCCGCGTGGCGGTGGCGGGACGCTCGTCGTCGCGCTCCTCCTCTTCGCGCTGATCGCCGCCGGCGGCTGGTGGCTGCTGCGGCGGCCGACGCCGGCGCCGGTCGCGCCCCCGGAGGCCACCCCGGCACCCGCGGCCGCCGAGAGCGAACCGCCCCCGCCGCCCGCACCCGCCGACCCGCCGCTCGTCCTGCCGCCGCTCGCTGCGAGCGACGCGCTCGTGCGCGAGCTCGCCGCCCGCCTCTCCTCGCATCCGCAGCTCGCCGCCTGGCTCCTGCCCGACGAGCTCGTGCGCCGCGCGGCGGCGGCGCTCGTCAACGTGGCCGAAGGGGAGAGCCCCGCCAGCCATCTCGACTTCCTCGCCCCCGCGGGGCGGTTCGCGGTCGTCGAACGGGGCGGGGAGATCCGGCTCGACCCGGCTTCCTACCGGCGCTACGACCTGCTCACCGACCTCTTCGTCTCGCTCGACACCGAGGGGACCGCCCGGCTCTACCGGCAGCTCCGCCCCCTCTGCGACGAGGCGATCCGCGAGCTCGGCTACCCCGGCGGCCGCTGCGACGACTTCCTCGCCCGCGCCACCGGCCGCCTCCTGCGGGTCCCGCACCTCGACCCGCCGCCCGCGCTCACCCCGCGCGTGGTCAGCTACGCCTACGCCGACCCCGAGCTCGAAGCGCTCTCTCCGGCCGCGCGCCACCTCCTGCGCTGCGGCCCCGACAACAGCCACCGGATCCAGGAGAAGCTGCGGGCCCTCGCCGCGGCCGTGCCGGTCACGCCGCGCTGATCCGGAAGGGCCGGGGGGGCCGGCGCCGGCCCGTTCAGCTCGGGTCGGGCGGCCCGCCGAGCGCGAGGAGGTTGACGAAGAGCCGCACCGCGCCGGGGACGCCGGCCGGGAGCTGGCGGAAGAGGGCGAGGCCGGTGTAGACGTACGTCCCCGCACCCACCGGCGCGACGAGGAGCCCCCCGAGCTGCTCGGGCTCGCCGGGATCCCGAAGGGCGAGGAGCGGCCGGTAGGCGGGGTCGAAGGTGTGCGGCAGGTAGAGCGCCCGCTCCTGCACCCACCCCTCCCAGTCGGCCTCCCCGAGGCGGTTCGGGCGGGTGAAGACCGGATGCTCGGGCGCGAGCAGGCGGACCGGCGAGCTCTCGTCGGTCACCCGGTCGTGCGGGCGGGCGAGGGTGAGCGGAAACGGTGCGAAGTCGCCGTTGAAGTACGGGTACTGCTGATACTGCACGAGGAGGAGCCCGCCGGCGCGCGCGTAGTCGAGCAGCCGCGGGTTGGCCCGGGCGAGCGCCGGCTCGGTCTCGTAGGCGCGCGGGCCGATGACGATCGCGGCGTAGCCGCCGAGATCGCCGGTCTCGAGAGCGGCCGGTCCCAGCCGCTCGACCGGGATCCCCACCGCCGCGAGCACCTCGGGCACCTGATCGAGCGCTCCCACCACGTAGCCGATCCGCCCGAGCCCGTCAGGCAGGGCGAGCGGGAAGGCCGGCGCCGTCACCGCGGCCGGCTGCGGCCAGGAGCGCGGGCGGACGTGGGGGTGCTCGATGAGCGGCAGCGCCTCCCCGTACCGCCGCCCCTCGCTCTCCGCCGAAAGGCGCCAGCCGATCCGCTCCCGGCCGGGGCAGCCAGGCAGGAGGAGCTCGCTCACGCTCTCCCCCCGCGCCTCCCCGATCGCGAACGGCTGGGTGACGGTGGCCACTCCCGGGCAGTCGGGCTCGGCCCGGAGCGTGCCCGCGACCGGGCCCGGCGCGTGCGAGCGGAGGCGCACCCGTACCCGGCCCGCCGCCTGCGCGGGCCGCGGCAGGAGGAGCACCGCGGGTGCGACCGCAACCTCCACCGGCGGCACGACGCGCAGCGGCCGGCGGATCTCTCCCAGCGCCTGATCGCGCTCGCGGTGGACGACCTCGCGGGTGAGGGTCACCGGCCGGCCGGCGAGCTGCAGGTCAAGGCGCACGGTGAGCGGCGGCGGGCCGAACGCCTCGCCCCGGATCGCCTCGGGCACCTCGTCCCAGTCGTAGAGATCTCCCGCGAGCGGGCGGCGCAGGAAGTAGGGAGCGGTCGGCGCCGCCCCGGGCGGCACGGCGAGCGTCGTCTCGAAACGGGCGAGCTCGCCGGGGGCGACCGCGCGGCCGCCGAGCGGTGCGGGCGGCGTGAACCCCGCCGTCTCCCAGCCGATCCCCGCGACCGTGACCGGCTCCTTGCCGGCGTTCCAGAAGCTCACCGCGAGCGGCACCTCGGCGCCCGGGAGCAGCTCCTCGCTCCCGGCGGTGGCGTCGAAGGCGAGGCCCGCCGCCACCGCGAGCGCCTCGCCGGCGATGGCGAGCTTCTCTTCGACGAGCGCCCGCGCCGCGGCGGCGCCGGGGCCGGGGCTCGCCGCGAGCGCCTCGGCGGCCGCGGCGAGCTCGGCGTGGAGCCCGGCGAGCGGCCCGAGCAGCCCGTCGATCGCGTCCGGCCGGAGCCGGGCGCGCAGCCGGCGCGCGGTCGCCTCCACCCGCGCGAGGCGCGGGGCGACGGCGGCGGCGAGCGGCTCCGGCGCGAGCGCGGCGATCGCCGCAAGATCGGTCTCCACCCCCGCGAAGAGGTCGTCCGCCGGCGCTTGCGAGCCGCCTTCGAGCCAGATCCAGCGGCCGTCGCGGGGGCCGAGGTCGAGCAGCTGTCCCATGTCCTGCGAGCGGTGCTGGCTGCGCGCCGCGCCGGCGATCTGGAGCAGCGAGCGGCCGCTCCACGGGTCGAGGCGGCCGAGCGGGTAGCGCGCCGCCGGGGAGTCGCGGTCGAACCAGCCGGAGCGCCAGAGGCTCGTGACCTCCCAGCGGGGCGCCGCCGGCGGCGCGGCCGCGCGCCACCCCTCCGGGTCACGGGAGCGGCGGAACGCCTCCGCCGCCACCCAGCCGGCGGCCTGGTGCTGGCCGTGGCCGGCCCGCTCGTCGGCGGGGAAGACGCTCACGATCACCTGCGGCCGGAAGCGGGCGACGATGCGGAGCGTGTCGGCGAGCAGCTCGGCGCGCGGCCAGCGCGCGAAGGTCTCCGCCGCCGAACGGGTGAAGCCGAAATCGCGGGCCCGGGTGAAGTACTGCCGCCCGCCGTCCCGCGCGCGCGCGGCGAGGAGCTCTTCGCTGCGCAGGAGCCCGAGCCCCACCCCGAGCTCGCCGCCGATCAGGTTCTGCCCCCCTTCGCCGCGGGAGAGGGAGAGGTACGCCGCCTCGCCCCCCATCCCCCGCGCCACGGCCACCAGCGCCGCTCCATCCTCGTCGTCCGGGTGGGCGCCGATGACGAGGAGCCGGCGGTGGGTGGAGAGCTTCGCGAGCGCGTGGTCGAGCGCCGGCAGCCCCCCGTTGCCGGCCGGCGTGAGCGCCGGCGGCAGGAGGGTGGGCGGGGCGGCGGGAAGCGCACCGCCCCCGGCAACGAATCCGAGACCGACGAAGAGGAGCGAGAGGAGCAGCGATGAACCGCACCGGACGGGGCGCTGCGAGTCTAGGCGAGGCCGTGACATGGCGCGCCATTCTAGCCGCCACTTCCGCGCGGGGCGGGGGTATGCTCCGGCCACCATGACCACCGCGCTCTCTGCATTCGCGCTCCGCGACGCGTTTCGCCGCTGGGGCTATCTCCAGGCCGCCCTCGACCCCCTCCAACGCCTCCAGCCGCTCCCGGTGCCCGAGCTCGACGAGGCGGGGCCGGAGGCCGACGCGTGGCGGCGCATCTACTGCGGCGCGATCGGCGCGGAGTTCATGCACCTGCTCGACCGGGAGCGCCGGGAGTGGATCGCGGCGCGGCTGGAGGCGGAGCCCGCCCCCGTCGACCGGCGGCGGATCCACGACGCGCTGCTCCGCGCCGAGATGCTCGAACAGGTCCTCCAGGAGCGGTACCTCGGCAACAAGCGCTTCTCGATCGAAGGGGTCGCGGCCCTCATCCCGCTGCTCCACGAGGTCCTCGACGCCGGCGCCGCCGCGGCGGTGGAGTACGCGGTGCTCGCGATGAGCCATCGCGGCCGCCTGAACGTGATCGCCCAGGTGGTCGGCCGCAGCCCGGTCGAGATCTTCGCCGGCTTCGAGGACGTCGACCCGAAGAGCATCCTCGGCGCCGGCGACGTGAAGTACCACCTCGGCGCCACGGGGCTCCATCTCACCCCCGGCGGGCGCACGGTGCGAATCCATCTCGCCTCGAACCCGAGCCACCTCGAGGTGATCGCGCCGGTGGCGCTCGGCCGCTGCCGGGCCAAGCTCGAGCGGCTCGGCGACCCCACCGGACGGCGGGTGCTGCCGGTCGTCATGCACGGCGACTCGGCGTTCGTCGGCCAGGGGGTGACCGCCGAGACGCTGAACCTCGCCGCCGTGGACGGCTTCGCGGTCGGCGGCACGGTGCACGTGATCGTCAACAACTGGATCGGCTTCACCACCGAGCCGCACGCCTACAACAGCACGCGTTTCGCGAGCGACGCCGCCCGCCGGCTGCCGATCCCGATCTTCCACGTCAACGCCGAAGATCCCGACGCGGTGGTGCGGGTGGCGCGGATCGCCACCGACTACCGCTCCACCTTCGGCTCCGACGTCGTCGTGGATCTGATCGGCTACCGCCGGTACGGCCACAGCGAGATCGACGACCCGACGATCACCCAGCCGCTGCTCTACCAGCGGATCCGCGCCACGCCGCCGCTCTACCGGAGCTATGCCGAGCGGGCCGGCCTCTCCCCCGAGGAGACCGAAGCCGCGGCCGGCCGGGTCCGGGCCGAGCTGATCGCCGCCCAGGAGGAGGCGGGCCGGCTGACGACGATCCCGCTGCTGCGCGAGCTGCCCGGCTACTGGGGAGCGTACCGGGGCGGCTGCTTCGATCCGGCGCTCGAGGTCGCGACCGGAGTGCCCGCCGCGACCCTGGCCGAGCTCGGCGAGGGGCTCACCCGCGTGCCCGACGGCTTCCACGTCCATCCGAAAGTTGCGAAGCTCCTCGAAGAGCGGCGACAGATGGCGCGCGGCGAGCGGCCGCTCGACTTCGGCGGCGCCGAGGCGCTCGCCTTCGCCACGCTGGTGGCGGCCGGCACGCCGGTGCGGATGAGCGGCCAGGACAGCCGCCGCGGTACCTTCGCCCAGCGCCACGCGGTCCTCATCGACGTCGAGACCGGCGCCGAACACACGCCGCTCGCCCATCTGACGCCCGGACAGGCGCGCTTCGAGGTCTACGACTCGCCCCTCTCCGAGCTCGCGGTGCTCGGCTTCGAGTACGGCTTCTCCCGGGACGCTCCGGAGACGCTGGTGCTCTGGGAGGCGCAGTTCGGCGACTTCGCCAACGGCGCGCAGATCCTCATCGATCAGTTCATCGCCGCCGGCGAGGACAAGTGGGGGCTGCTCTCCGGCCTCGTCCTGCTCCTCCCGCACGGCTACGAGGGGCAGGGACCGGAGCACTCCTCGGCGCGGATCGAGCGGTACCTGCAGCTCGCGGCCGAGGAGAACATGACGATCGCCCAGCCCTCCACCGCCGCGCAGTACTTCCACCTGCTGCGGCGGCAGGCGCTGCGCCCCTGGCGCAAGCCGCTCGTGCTCTTCACGCCGAAGAGCATGCTCCGGCACCCCCGCGCCGCCTCGCCGCTCGCCGAGCTCACGCAGCCGCGTTTCGCCGAGCTGCTCGGCGATCCGGAGGCGGGGGCGGCGACCCGGCGAGTGCTCCTCGCCTCGGGCAAGATCCTCCACGAGCTGCGCGCCGAGCGGGCGCGGCGCGGCGCCCCGGCGGAGATCGCGATCCTCGGCCTCGAACAGCTCTACCCGTTCCCGGCCGCGGCGCTCGCCGCCGAGCTCGCCCGGCTGTCCGCCGCCCGCGAGCTCGTCTGGGTTCAGGAGGAGCCGGGGAACATGGGGGCGCTCGCCTACGTGCTCCCGCTGCTCGAACAGGCCGCCGGCGGCCGGGCCGTGCGCTCGGTCAAGCGCTCACCCTCGGCGAGCCCGGCCACCGGCTCGGCCAAGGCCCACGCGATCGAGCAGCGGGCGCTCCTCCAGCTCGCCTTCGCCTGAGGGCGGCTCCGCCCCGCCCTCAGCCGGCCAGGCGCCGGTTCACCTCGGCCCAGGAGACGACGTTCCAGAAGGCGTCGATGTAGTCGGCGCGCCGGTTCTGGAACTTCAGGTAGTAGGCGTGCTCCCAGACGTCGAGGCCGAGCAGCGGCCGGCGGCCCTCGGCGAGCGGCGTGTCCTGATTCGGGGTGGCGTGCACGAGCAGGCCATCCTTCCCCACGCTCAGCCACGCCCAGCCGGAGCCGAAGACCCCGAGCGCCGCCGCGCGGAACCGCTCCCGGAAGGTGTCGAAGCTGCCGAAGGCGCCCCGGATCGCGTCGGCCACGGCGCCGGTCGGCGCCCCGCCCGCCCCCGGCGCGAGCTCGGTCCAGAAGAGCGAGTGGTTGAAGTGGCCGCCCCCGTGGTTGCGCACCGCCGTCCGGACCGCCTCGGGGACCTGGTCGAGCCCGGCGAGAAGGGTTTCGAGCGACCTGCCGGCGAGCTCCGGAGCCTTCTCGATCGCCGCGTTCAGACCGTTGACGTACGCCTGATGGTGCCGATCGTGGTGGATCGTCATCGTCAGCTCGTCGAGGTGCGGCTCGAGCGCCGCGGCCGGGTAGGGCAGCGGCGGGAGCGTGAACGGCTCCTTCGCCGCCGGGGCGGGCGGCGCCGGAGTCTGGCCGGAGGCCAGGCGGGGGGCGGCGGCCACGGCGAGGGTGCCGAGGCCGAGGGTGGTGAGCATCTGCCGGCGGGTCAGCGGCATCGTGGGTCTCCTCGGGATCGGGATTCGGTCCGGGGCGGTCTCTCCGCTCCGGACACCGGGGATCTCCCGCCAGCCGGCGCGGCCGGCGCGCAGGAAGATCCCCGGCGACTGCGGTGGCCCGGGCCTCAGTCGAGGACGAACGTGAGGCGGAGGATCACCTGGTACTCGACGATCTTATCTCCCTCGATCTTCACCTTCTGCTCGCTCACCCACGCCCCCTTGAGGCCGTGGAGGGTCTGCGAGGCGCGGGCGACCCCCTTCTTGATCGCATCCTCGAAGCTGACGGGCGACGTGCTGCTGATCTCGGTGATCTTGGCGACGGTCATGGAGCCTCCTCGCGGGATCCGGCCGCGCGGGAGTGCGCGGACACCCCCACCATGCCCGCCCGTGCCCGCGCTGTCAAACTCGCCCGTATTCAGCCCCCGGCAGTGCCTCAGGGAGCCTTGCCGCTCCAGCGGCTCGTGTCGCCGCTCTCGAAGCCGTCGGCGAAAAGGTCATCGAGCTCGGGATCGACGAAGCCGCGCACGACGATGTCGTCCACCCACCAGCCGTTGCGCTGGACCGAGCCGTCCGAGGTGAGGCGGAAGCGGAACCGCGCCGTGGCCACCCCTTCGAGCTGGGGCAGCGGCAGCGTCACCGTCTGCCAGGTCGTGGCGTTGCCCGAGAAGCGCGCGACCTCGCTCCAGGCGCCACCCGTCGAGATCTCGACGCGGCAGAAGTCCCACCCCGACTCGGTGTCGTACCGCTGCGCGTAGACGAGCTCGACCCCGTGCGCCGCGGAGAGATCGAGCACCGGCGAGGTGAGCGAGGTGTCGGCGTAGTTGCCGTAGTTGGTCCCCGGGCTGTCGGTCCAGGAGTGGGTCGAAGCTATCCCATAACCTGCCTAAGGAGCAGGAGCGTGCAGCTGAAGTGGAGGAAGGCTTGAAAAAGAGCGGCCGATCTTTCCCAGCGAATGCACAGCCGCCGATAGTTCTGGAGCCATGCGATGGTGCGCTCGACGGTCC
>JAAYLR010000057.1 GCA_012521815.1 Acidobacteriota bacterium | reverse complement strand
TCCTGGGTGCGGCCGAGCGCGAACGCCGGGATCACCACGCTCCCCCCGCGGGCGAAGGTCCGTGCGATCACCGTCCGGAGCCCCTCGACCGGCGGCTCGGGGGCGTGGAGCCGGTTGCCGTAGGTCGACTCGAGGAGCACCGCCGCGGGCACGGCGGCCGGAGGCACCGGGTCGCGCAGGATCGGCACGTCGTAGCGGCCGACATCGCCAGAGAAGAGCCAGCGGCGCCGCTTGCCGTCGCTCCCCTTCGCGCTCACCTCCACCGACGCCGCCCCGAGCAGGTGGCCGGCACGATGCAGACGGATGGAGATGCCGGGCGCGACCTCGCGCTCCTGCTCGAAAGGCAGCGGCTCGAAGAGCGCGAGCGCCCGCTTCGCGTCGCGCGGCCCGAAGAGCGCCCGCGGCTCGGCGTGCCGGCTGTACCCCTTCTTGCGGGCGAAGCGGGCCTCTTCCTCCTGGAGCTCGGCCGCGTCGCGCAGCACCAGCGAGGCGAGCGCCCGGGTGGGGCGCGAGGCGTGGACCGGCCCGGTGAACCCCTCGCTCGCGAGCTTCGGCAGCAGGCCGCAGTGATCGAGATGGGCGTGGGTGAGGACGACCGCGTCGATCTCGCGGGCGGCGAAGGGGAACGGCTGCCAGTTGAGAGCCTCCGTCTCCTCGTCCCCCTGATAGAGGCCGCAGTCGACGAGCAGCCGGAAACCACCCCAGCGCAGCAGCGTGCAGGAGCCCGTGACCGTGCCGCAGGCGCCCACGAAACGCACCTCGCCCATGAGACCGGATCCTCCCGCGGCAGTGTAGCAGACGCCCTCCGGGCGAACCGGGTATCATGGGCATCCACATGCACCGGCACCCTCCTGCCGGCGCCGGGAGGAACGAGATGGCAGATACCAGCAAGGCGATCGATCGCGCCAAGGATGCCGTGACCGAGGCGATCGAAGAGGCTCGCGAGGAGATCGGCGAAGGGCTCGGCCGCGCCCGCGAGCGGATCGAAGAGCTCGCCGACGAGATGGGCGACAGGATGCAGGCGGCCAAGGCCTCGGCCCGCCGGCGCGCCGAGGCGGCGCGCGTCTACTCCCGGGAACGGGTCGAGCAGGCCCGGGAGAGCCTGCGTCAGGGCTACGAACGGGTGCGCAAGGACGTGGCGGAGCTCTCCACCGACGTCAACGAGTACGTGCGCGACAACCCCGGCAAGTCGATCCTGATCGCGGCCGCGGTCGGTTTCGCGCTCGGCCTGCTGCTGCGGCCGCGGCGCAACGACTGAGACCGAACCGATGGCGCGCGGCACGCGGCCGCCGTCGTTCGCCGACGAGCTGCTCGACGAGGTCTTCCCGGAGGAGCTCGACTGGGAACGGCTGGTCCGGACCTACCCGAAGACGAGCCTCGCGGTGGCGGCGCTCGGCGGCTTCCTGCTCGCCCGCAGCCAGGGGCCCGCGCTGCTGAGCGCGATCGGATCGCTCGCCGCGACGCGCCTCACCTCCCAGGTCGAAGGATTGCTCGGGGAGGACGGCGGCTAGGCAGGGCCGGACCGTGCGCCGCCTCTTCCATCTCTCCGACGTCCACTTCGGTCCGCACCATCAGCCCGAGGTGGCTCGCGCCGCCGCGGCCCTCGTGGCGGCGCGCCAGCCCGACCTCGTCCTGCTCTCGGGCGACCTCACGCAGCGCGCCCGGAAGGCACAGTTCCGCGCCGCCCGCGCCTGGGTGGACGGCCTCGGCCGCCCCGTGCTCGTCGTGCCGGGCAACCACGACGTCCCGCTCTACCGCGTCTGGGAGCGGCTCTTCGCCCCGTTCGGCGTCTACCGCCGGCATTTCGCGCGCGATCTCGAACCCACCTTCCACGACGACGAGCTCGCGGTGATCGGGGTCAACACCGCGCACAACTGGACGTTCACCAACGGGAGGATCCGCCGCCGTCGCCTTGCCCGGCTCGAGGCCGCCTTCGCCGCCGAACCGCCCGGTCGCTGCCGGATCGTCGTCGCCCACCACGTGCTCGCGCCCGTCGCCGGTCTCGAGAACCCCGAGACGATGCGGGGCGCCCGCCGGGCGGCGGCGGCGTTCGCCCGGGCCGGGGTCGAGCTGGTGGTCGCGGGGCACCTCCACGAGGCGTTCGTCGTGCGCAGCGAGGAGGCGTTCCCCGGCCTCGACGGCCGGTTCGTGATCGTCCACTGCGGGACGACGACCTCGGCCCGCGGCCGCGGCGCCGAGCGGCTCGCGCACAGCGCCACCTGGATCGAGATCGACGCGGAGGCGATCGCCCTCTCCGTCCTGCGCCACGATCCGGAGACCGCCCGCTTCGTGGCGCGCGAAGCGCACCGTTTCCCGCGCCACCGCCTCCCGGAGCCGGCCGCGGGAGGTATCATCCAGACAGATACCGGCAAAACCCGGGGAGGTGAGGGATGAGCGAGGAGTGGCGGACCGTCGAGGTGCTGGGGACCGAAGAAGAGGCGACGCTGGTGGCGGGCTTCCTGGAGAACCAGGGGATCCCCGCCCGGATCGAGTCGCTGCGCTTCACCCAGGAGCCGGTCAACTTCGGAGGCCTGAGCGAGATCCGGGTGCACGTCCCCGCCGACCGCTTCGCGGAAGCCGAGGCGCTGCTCGCCAGCCGTGAGCAGGACGTCTCCGGCCAGGAAGCAGACGACGCCCGATGAGCCCGCTCGCCGCCGGCGATCAGCTCGGTCGTTACCGCATCGTGCGCCCGCTCGGAGCGGGAGCGATGGGCGAGGTCTACCTCGCCGAAGACCCGCAGATCGAACGGCAGCTCGCGATCAAGACCGTCCGGATCGAGGAGGGGCGCCCGGCGGAGGTGGCCGAGCGCCGCCAGCGGCTGCTGCGCGAGGCGCGCGCCACCGGCCGGCTGCTGCATCCGCACATCGTCACCCTCTTCGACGCCGGCGAGGACCGCGGGGTCTTCTTCCTCGCCTTCGAGTTCGTGGAGGGAGCCGATCTCGCCCAGCGGCTCGAAGACGGACCGCCGCTCACCCTCGGCCAGGCGCTGGCGCTGATCCGGCAGGCGGCCGAGGGGCTCGACTACGCGCACCGCCAGGGGATCGTCCATCGCGACATCAAGCCGAGCAACCTGATGCTCATCCGCGCGGGCGAGCTGAAGATCGCCGACTTCGGGATCGCGAAGCTGGTCGGCCAGCAGACCGAGCTGACGATGACCGGCTCGGTGGTCGGCAGCCCTCACTACCTGTCGCCGGAACAGATCCGCGGCGAGGAGCTCGACGGACGCAGCGACCTCTTCTCCCTCGGCGTGGTGCTCTACGAGCTGCTCACCCACCAGCGGCCGTTCCGCGGCGAGACGCTGACCACGCTCGTCTATCAGATCCTCCACCAGGAGCCCGCCGGCCTGCCGGAGCGCCGGGCCGATCTGACCCCCCGGCTCGATGCCCTCCTGCGGCGGATGCTGGCGAAGGATCGCAATGCCCGTTTCGGCAGTGCCCGGGAGGCGGCGCTCGAGATCGCCCGTCTGGAAGGCGAGCTCGACCCCGCCCTGCTCGCCGCCCCGGCGGCCCCCGACCCCGCGGAGGAGGTGCTCCCGGCGACGGTGCTGATGACGCCCCCGCCCGCTCCGCCTCCCCCGCCGGCGTCTCCCACGCCGCCGCCTCCCGCGCCTCCGGCCACCCCGGCGGCCGCTCCCGCCTCGCGGCCCCCGGGCGGCCGGAAGGGGCTCCTCGTCGCCGGGGGCATCCTCGCGGCGGTGGCGCTGCTCGTCGGCGCGGGATTCGCCGGCCGGGCCTGGCTCCAGCGGGCTCCCGCACCGCCGGCCGCCGGACAGGTGACGGCCCCGACTCCCCTGCCGCTGGAGCCGGAAGAGGTGCTCCCCGGTCCCGAGCTGGCGGCCACGCCCGTTCCGCCTCCCCGGCCGGTCGAGGTCGAACCGGTGGACGTCCGCGCGGTGCCGGCCGCCACCCCGGTACCCCACGCTCCGCCCCCCGAGAGCACCCCGGCACCCGAGCCGCGTCCTTCCCCGTCGCCGAAGCCGGTGCCCACGGCCATTCCGGTGCCGACCGCAGTCCCGACCGCGGCTCCCGTGGAGGTGGCGAACGAGCCGAGCGAAGAGGAGGAGGCCGAGACCGCGCCGGTCGATCGCGAGATCGAAAGCAGCCTCCACCTGAGCTTCCAGGTGATCCCCGACGGCGCCTTCGTGCTCGTCGGCCGCACGCTGATCGGACGCGCCTCGGAGTGGAACGCGGCGAACGCCAAGAAGGGCGGGCGCGCCTTCACGCTGCCCTACCCGGGCACGCATCTGGTGCGGATCCGGCACGAGGGGCGCGAGCTGCGGCTGCGGGTGCGCACGAAACCGGGCGCTCAGGGCACCACCACGATCAGCGCCAACCTGAACCTGCCCGGCGGCGGCCTCTCCACGGGGCGCGAGGTCCGCCGGGTCCGGGTGCGCGAGGGGATCACGCTGCGGGTGACGCCGGACGACGCCGAGGTCTCGACCGGCGGCCGGCGCCTCGGCACGGCCGCGGAGTTCCGGGGCGGGGTCGGCGGCAAGCGGCTGCTCGCGCTGCCGACGGGAGTGCATCGGATCGTGCTCTCCGCCCCCGGCTACGCTCCGACGGAGATCGAGCTGGAGATCGACCCCCGGGCGCACGACCGCCGCACCAACGTCGAGGTGCGGCTGGCTCGCGAGTGAGTCGCGCTTGCCGGTCCGACAGACGGCAGCGCCGCCGTTCCCCGATCCCCTCCCCTGGCTCCGTCGCGCCATCCTCGGCCGGCTCGCCAACGGCATGGAGGTCTGCCTGCTGCCGAACCGGCAGGCCGACCTGGTGACCACCGCGCTCTTCTACCGGGCGGGGACGCGCGACGAGCCGGCGGCGCATCGGGGTGTCGCCCACTTCCTCGAGCATCTGATGTTCAAGGGCTCTCCGGGCTTCGGGCCGGGCGAGATCGACCGCCTGACGCAGGCGGCGGGCGGGGTCAACAACGCCTTCACCGGCCACAACCTGACCGCCTTCTACTTCGCCTTCGGCGCCGACCGCTGGCGGACGGCGCTCGCGGTCGAGGCCGACCGGATGGCGGCGCTCACGCTCGCCCCGGAAGCGGTGGCGAGCGAGCGGCAGGTGATCCTCGAGGAGCTCGCGATGTACGAGGACGAGCCGTGGGACGCCCTCGAGATGGCGGTCCTCGCCGCGCTCTTCCCCGGCCACCCGTACGGCCAGCCGATCCTCGGCGACCCGGCCACCCTGCGAGCCACCGGCGCCGCCGAGCTCGCCGACTTCCACCGCCGCTTCTACGGCCCCGACAACGCGGTCCTGGTCGTCGCCGGCGCCCTCCGCCCGGAGGCCGGACGGTGGATCGAGGAGGCGTTCGCGCCGCTCGCCGCCCGCGGGACGAGCCGGCCGGAGCTGCCGCCGCTCCCGCCGCTGCCGGGCCTCGTGCGGGTCGAGCGGCACCAGGGCGAGGCCGCCCGCCTCCTCCTCGCCCTGCCCGCCCCCGCCGCCGGCAGCCCGGAGCAGGGGGCGCTGCGCCTCGCGCTGGCGCTGCTCACCGCCGGCCGCTCGAGCCGCCTCCAGCAGCTGCTGGTGGAAGCCGATCCCACCTGCCTCGTGCTCTCCGCGGAGCTCCACGACGGCAGCGAGGCGCCGTACCTGACGATCGCGGTCGAGCTGCTCCCGGGGGTCGAACCCCGGCAGGTGGAGGAGACCCTCCTCGCCGAGCTCGCCCGGTTCCGCGCCACGCCCCCGGAAGAGCGAGAGCTCGCGCGCGCCCGCCGGGTGCTCCTCGCCGACTGGGCTTTCGCCCACGAGCGGATCCACACGCAGGCGCTGGTGGCCGGCACCGCGCTCGCCGGCTTCGATCTCGACGAACCCCGGCGCACCCTCGCGGCGGCGCTCGCCGCCGACGCCGGCGGGGTGCAGGCGGCGGCGCGGGCCTGGCTCGATCCCGAACGCGCCGGCGTCCTCGGCTGGTCGCTGCCATGAGCGCCCCGGCACCACCCACCGGCTGGGAGTTCCGCGTGCGCCGCGTCGAGGGGGCGCCGCTCGTGGCGGTGCGCGCCTGGCTGCGTGGCGGCGCCCGGGCGGAGGCGGTGCCCGGACAGTGCTACCTCACCGGCCGGCTCCTGGCGGAGGGGACGCGCCGGCGCGACTGGCGCACGCTCGCCGAGGCGACCGAGAGCCGCGGCATGGTGCTCACGGGGACCTCCGGTTTCGAAACCCACGCGGTGGCGCTCGACGCGCTCGCCGGCGACTGGGCGCTCGCGCTCGACTGGCTCGCCGAGATCCTGCTCGAGCCGGCCTTCCCGGCCGACCGCGCCGCGCTGCTCTGCCGGCAGGCGCGGGCCGAGCTCGCCAGCCTGGCCGATCAGGCCGACGCCACCACCGCCCGCGCCTTCCTCGACCAGCTCTACTCCCCTCACCCCCGGGGGCGGCCGCTGCAGGGCACCGAGGAGAGCCTCGCGACCCTCACCCCGGAGCATGCCGCCGAGCACCATCGCCGGGCGCTCGGCTGGGGAGGCGTCCTCACCGTGGCGGGGCTGATCGACGAGGCGGCGGTGGCCGAGCGGCTCGCCGGCCTCGCCGCGGCGCTCCCGGCGGGAGGCGACCCGCTCCCCGAGCCGCCCGCTCCTCCGGCGACGCCCCTGGCCCGGCGCGAGATCGTCACCCGGGGGCACGATCAGGCGCATCTCTTCCTCGGCCGGCTGACCGTGGACCAGGACGACCCCGAGCTGCCCGCGCTCGCGCTGCTCGGCATCGTCCTCGGCGCCGGCAGCGGCCTTGCCGGCCGCATCCCGACCCGGATCCGCGAGCGGGAGGGGCTCGCCTACACCGCCACCGCGGAGACCGCCGCCGGCGCCGCCCGCGACCGGGGCCGGCTCGTCTGCTATCTGGGGACCTCTCCCGCCACCCTCTCCCGGGCCGAGGCCGCGGTGCGCGAGGAACTCGCCCGGCTCGTGGCGGAGGGACCCACCCCGGCCGAGGTCGAGGAGGCCCGCTCCTATCTGTTGGGACGCGAGCCGTTCCGCCGGGAGACGGCCCGGCAGTGGGCCAACCTGCTCGCCACCGCGGCGCTCACCGGCAAGCCGGTGGACGATCCGGCGTGGGTGATCGCCCGCCTGCGCGGCGTGACCCACTCCGAGGTCGCCGCCGCCTGTCGCTACCTCGATCCGTCCGCCCTCGCCGTCACCGTCGGCCTCCCGGTGACCGGCTGAGCCGCTGCCCGGCCGCCGGACGCGACCGGCTCACGGGTGGAAGACGACCTTCGACCAGCCGGGCTCCCGGCGATCGAACGCCGCGTAGGCGCGCGGCGCTGCGGCGAGCGGCAGCCGGTGCGAGACGAGCTCGGCGAACGGGTAGCGCTCGCTCGCAAGGAGCGCGAGGGCCCGTTCGAGGTAGGCCCGGGCCGGACAACGGCCGGCGCGGTAGGTGAGGTTCTTGTCGTAGAGCGCCCCGGGAGCGACGGCGAGCGCCGGCTCGTGATGCACCCCGATCGCCGCCAGCGTCGCCCCGGGCCGGGCGAGGTCGTAGCCGAGCGCGGTGGCGGCGGGCGAGCCGACCGCCTCGACGATCGCGTCGGCGCCGCGGCCGTCGCTCGCCGCGCGCACCGCCGCCGGCGCCGCCTCCGGCATCACGCCGCGGGCACCGAACCGCTCGGCGAGCGCCCGCCGGCCGGCCACCGGATCGATCGCGAAGACGGTCGCCGCGCCGAGCTCGCGCGCCGCCGCCACCGCCGAGATGCCGACCGCGCCGCAGCCGATCACCGCGACCGTGCTCCCCGCGGCGGCGCCCGCGCTCGCGGCTCCGAACCAGCCGGTCGCGAGCACGTCGCCGGCGAGGACCGCGAGCTCGGAGGGCACCGAGGGCGGCACCGCGACCAGCGACGCGTCGGCGAGCGGCACCCGCACCAGCTCCGCCTGACAGCCCGCGAGCCCGGCCCCGCCGCTGACGAAACCGAAGAGCGCGCCGCGCTCGCAGCGCGCCGGCAGCTCGTGGCGGCAGTAGAAGCAGTCGCCGCAGGCGGTCGAGAAGGGCGCGACCACGCGCTCGCCCGGGCGGAAGCGCCGGACCGCGGCGCCGGCCTCGACCACCGTGCCGGCCAGCTCGTGACCGAGCGGCGTGCCGGGATCGGGACCCGGCTCGCGCCCCCGGTAGACGTGGAGGTCCGAGCCGCAGAGACCGGCGGCCTCCATCCGCACCAGCGCCTCGTCCGCCCCGGTGAGCACCGGATCGGCCACCGTGCGGTAGGCGACCGCACCCACCCCTTCGAAGGTCACCGCCTGCATCGCGCTCGCTCCTGTTCCCGCCGCCGCCCGCTCCGTCGCGGCCGCGTCCGGAACGCGCTCTGCGCTCCTCGGCGGTGCGGCGTCCCGGTCATCTTCTCGCAACTCGCCCGTTCGCCGCCTCCCGGCTCACGCCCGCTCGCCGCCCGTCCGCGGCCGGCGCGATCGCCCGTGGCCTGTGCTACCTTCCCCGCCATGCCGAATCCGCACGACTGGTGGAGCGAGGCGATCGGCCGCGCCCTGCGGGCCCCGGATCGCGCCGCCTTTCTCGCCTGGATGCAGGAGGAGGGAGCCCGCTCCGCGGCGGCGGTCTTCGGCCTGCCGGCCGACGAGGCGGCGCTGCGGCGGCTCGCGACGCTGCTGGGGCTGCAGCTCTGGCACACCGTGCCGCGGCCGGCCGAGCAGTTCCGCCCGGAGCCGCTCCCCCGCTACGAACGCAACGACCGGTGCCCCTGCGGCTCCGGAGCGAAGTACAAGCGCTGCTGCGGGGTCGCCGGGCCGCCGCTTCCCGCGATCGGCCTCCGCGACCTCTGGACCGCCGTCGTCGATCGGCTGGAGCCCGCCGAGGTCGCCGCGCTCGCCGCCTCCGGGGCGCTGCCGCCGCCGCTCCTCACCGACATCGCCGCGGACCTCCTCGCTCTCGCGGGCCCCGAGCCGACGCTCGCGCTGCTCACGCCGTTCCTCACCACGCCCGGCGCCCTCGACGCCCGGCACGAGGAGGTCGCCGGCCCCTTCGCCGAAGCGATTCTCAGCCTGCCCCACCGCGCCGACCGGAGCGCCTGGGTCGCCCGCCTGCGCCGGGAGCTGCCCGCGCCGCTCGCCGCCCCGTTCGACCTCGAGCTCGCCGGCCACGCGCTGGCGGCGGGCGATCTCGGAGCCGCCCGCGAGGCGTTCGCGCGCGCCGATGATGGCCTGACGACCAACCCGCACGCCGCGGTGATCGCGGTGCGGCTCCTGACCGCCGAGGGGCGTCTCGACGAGGCGCGCGAGCGCGCGGCCGGCGCCGTGGCCGCGTTGCGCCGGCGCGGCTACCCGCCCGACGAGCCGCCGCGCACTTTCTTCCAGAAAGCCGCCGAGGATCCGCAGGCCGCGATCGCGCTCTTCTCGAACGCCGCCGAGCCGGAACAGATCGAGGCGCTGGCCGCGCTCCTGCCCCGGCTCACCGGCCGGGAGCTGCCCGCCTACGGCCTGATGGAGGAGTCGCCGTCGCGTCCCGATGCGCACCTCGTCACCCCCGAGCCGCTGCTCACGCTCGAAGCGGCATGGGAGCGGGTCTGGCCGCTCGGCCGGCCGCCGGGAACCTCGCTGCGCGCCGACGACGACGAGGATGCCTGGGTGGACGTCGCGGCGAGCCGCTGGCTCGACTTCCTCGCCGCGCATCCGGAAGCCGGCGATTCGCTGCGGATCCTCGACGACCTCGCCCGGGGGGTGGCGGCGCTCGAAGAGGCCGGCAGCTCCTGGTTCGACACGCACCTGCTCACGCCGCTCACCGACCGGGCCGAGGCGATCGTGGCACCGGTCCTCGCCGCGGCGCCCGGCGCCACCCTCCCCTGGGGCGAGCCCGAGAACCGCCCGGCCCGGCGGCTCCTCGTCGACCGCGCCTATCGCCTCCACCGGCAGGGAGCGCGGCGCGAGGCGGCCGCCGCCCTCGCCCGCCTCCTCGCGCTCGATCCGGAGGACGGCCAGGAGCTGCGCGGCGATCTCGTGACCTGGTGGCTCGCGCTCGACGAGGGCGAGCCGCTCGACGAGCTGCTCGCCCGCCTGCCCGACGACGAGCTCCCCGAGGTGGTCTGGGGACGGGTCCTCGCGCAGCTGCGCCGGCAGCGCCCCGAAGCCGCGGAAGCCGCGATCGCGCGCGCGCTCGCGGTGCGCCCCCATGTGGCCGGCTACCTGCTCGCGGAAGATCCCGAACCGCCGGCCGACACCCCGTCCGGCGAGCTCGACCCCGAGCACGAACGCGACTACATCTCATGGGAGGACGACGAGGGCGTGGGGCTCGCCGAGGGCAGCCCGCTCGAGGCGTGGTTCTACGCCCGCGAAGCCCGGCCCCTCTGGGCGGCCACCCCCGGCGCCCTCCCCTGGCTCGCGGCCCGCGCCGGCAGCCCCCCCGACTGAGAGCCTCTCGCGGTGCCCGGCACGGACGGTCCGATCTCCTCTTCCTCGCGCCCGCGCGCCGGCCTCGCCGTCGTCCTCGTCCGGCCCCGGGAGGAGGGGAACATCGGGGCGGCGGCGCGCGCCATGGCGAACCTGGGCATCCGGCAGCTGCTGCTCGTCGAGCCCGCGCCGCCGCTCGGCGGCGTGGCGCGGGCGTTCGCGGTCGGAGCCGGGGCGATCCTCGACGGGGCGGTCCGGCACCCGGATCTCCCCGCCGCGCTCGCCCCGTTCCGGCGGGTGGTGGCGACCACCTCCGGGCGGGACCGCGCGCTCACGGTCCCCCTGGTCACCGCCCGCGAGCTGCCGGCGGCGCTCGCTGCCGATCCGCCCGAAACCCCGACCGCGCTCGTCTTCGGCCCCGAGCGCTCGGGGCTCACCGTCGAGGAGCTCGCGCTCGCCTCGCTGCTGGTGCGGATCCCGTGCGCTCCCGAGCAGCCGACGCTGAACCTGGCGCAGACGGTCCTCCTCGTCGCCTACGAGCTCTGGATGGCCTCCGGGGGCGCGGCGGCGGCCACGCGCCCCGAGCCGCCGGCCACCGCGGCCGAGCAGGCCGGCTTCCTCCGCCAGCTCCGGGAGCTCGCCGAGCGCACCGGCTTCGCCCGCGACGACACCTACGCCGGCGTGGAGCGCGACCTCGGCGCGCTGCTCGCCCGCGCCGCGCCGAGCCCGCGGGAGCTGCGGATCCTGCGGGGGCTGGTGCGCCGGACCGCCGGCGCCCTCGCGCACCGGCGGCGATCCGGGTGATAGACTGGGATTTCGTTCGATCCTCGGGCCCGCCGTGGCCCTTGCCCCGCAGCAGGTGCCATGATCCGCCCGAACCGCTCCCAGCATCTGATCTTCGATCCCACCGCCGAGATCTTCGCCACCGACAGCGGTGGCGGCTTCGTCTTCCCGCTGCTCGTCGACGGCAACGCCGACGTGGATACCGAGCCGTACGACGAGGTCCGGTTCGTCTTCTCCGTCTGGCACCCGTCGGGGCAGAAGACGATCGATCTCGACCGCGCCTACCTCGAGCTCCAGGGCGCCTTCGACCCGGACGAGGATCACTGGACCAAGCTCGCCGAGATCGAGCCGGTGGTCGCCCCGTACGGCGGCGGCGAGACCTTCGACGGCTGGATCGTGCTGCCGGTGATGGCGGCGCGCAGCGCCTGGGCGCTGGTCGGCAACGGCTTCGAACCCCGGACCCGGATCCAGATCCGAGCCAGCGCCTATCTCGTCTCCTGAGCTCCCGTCGCTCCCCGCACCCGGAGGATTCGCGCATGCATCACCACGACCTGCTCTCCCGTCTCGTCCACCCCGCCCCGGGCAAGATCGTCCTCCTCGTCCTCGACGGGGTCGGCGATCTGCGTACCGCCACGCAGTTCCGCACCCCGCTGGAGGCCGCCAACACGCCGGTGCTCGACGAGCTGGCCGCGGCGGGCTCGCTCGGCCGGATCGTGCCGGTGGCGACCGGCATCACCCCGGGCAGCGGCCCCGGCCACCTCGCGCTCTTCGGCTACGACCCGGCGAGCCCCGAGGCCGACATCGGCCGCGGGATCCTCGAGGCGCTCGGGCTCGGGCTCCAGCTCGGAGCCGGCGACGTGGCGGCGCGCGGCAACTACGCCACCGCCGACGCCGCCGGCAACCTCACCGACCGGCGGGCCGGCCGCATTCCGACCAGCGAGTGCGAGCGGGTGACCGCGAAGGCGGCGGCCGCGCTCGGCGACCTGCCGGGCGGGCGCGTCGAGCTCTTCCCCGGCGAGGCGCACCGGTTCGTCTTCCTCGCCCGCGGCGACGGGCTCTCGGCGGCGCTCTCCGACACCGATCCCCAGGAGCTCGGGGTGCCGCCGCTCGCGGTCCACGCCACCGAGCCGGAAGCCGCGGCGACCGCGGCGCTGGTCACCGAGGCGGTCGCCCGGATCGAAGCCGCGATCGCCGACGAGCCGAAGGCGAACCGGGTGCTGCTGCGCGGCTTCTCCCGGCTCCCGGCGCTCCCCTCGCTCCCCTCGCTCTACCAGATGCGCTTCGGCGCCTTCGCCGGCTATCCGCTCTACCGCGGCGTCGCTTCGGCCTGCGGCATGGAGGTCATGCCGTGCGGCAAGCAGATCGGCGAGATCCTCGACGCGGTCACGGCCGCCTGGGACCGGTTCGACTTCTTCTTCCTCCACGTCAAGCAGACCGACCAAGCGGGCGAGGACGGCAACTTCGACGCCAAGGTCGCCACGATCGAGGAGGTCGACGCGGCCCTGCCGCGGCTGCTCGCGCTCGGACCGGAGGTGCTCGCCGTCACCGGCGATCACTCCACGCCGGCGCCGATGAAGGGGCACAGCTGGCATCCGGTGCCGCTGCTCCTCCACGCGCCGCACGCCTTCGTGGACGACTGCCGCACCTTCGGGGAGAGCGCGGCGATCGCCGGCCATCTCGGCACCTTCCGCTCGTGCGAGCTCATGGGGCTGCTGCTCGCCCACGCCGGGCGGCTGCAGAAGTTCGGGGCCTGAAAAGGAGCAGCCGGTCCCCGGAAGCGGGATCGGCTGCGGCCGCGGCGTCTGCCGCGGGCTTCAGCGGAAACCGCGGCGCAGCTCGCGGGTGAAGGCGGTGTACGCCTCCTCGCCGGCCAGCACCACGACCACCTGCTGGAGCTTCGTGCCCCCCTGCAGGTAGCGGTGGACCTCGGTGAGCAGGATGCGGGCGCACCGCTCGAGCGGGAAGCCGAAGTTGCCCGTCGAGATCGCCGGCAGGGCGAGCGACTTCAGGCCGTGGCGGTCGGCGAGCGCGAGCGACGCCCGCACCGCCGAGGCGAGCTTGCGGTCGTCGTCCCCCTCGCCGTAGCGGGGGCCGACCGCGTGGATGACATGCTTGAAGCGCATCTTCCCGGCCCCGGTGATCACCGCCGTGCCCACCGGCGTGCCGCCGATCCGGTTGCACTCCTCCTGCACCGCCGGCCCGCCGTGCTCCTTGATGACCCCGGCGACGCCACCGATCAGCTGCAGTTTCTCGTTGGACGGGTTGACGATCGCCTCGACCTGCTGCTCGGTGATGTCACCCTCGACCAGCTCCAGGGAGGTGTCGTTCAGCTTGATGACGAGTCGTCGTTCCTTCTTTTCGGACATCGCTTCTGTCATGGCCGCCGGGTCCCCCGAACGAGGGGCGGCAAGGCCCCCGGTTCCGATCCTGGTTGGGCGGCGCGGCGCCGCCGGTGCTTTGGAGCCGGATCATATCAAGTCGGCGGCCTGATGCTCATGCAGTAGACTCCGCCGCATGCTCTTCACCTGGAAGCAGACCCTGGCGGCCGAGCTGGCCGGACGGATCCGGGACCGGTACGGGATCGAACACCGTCCGGTCGCCGAGGTACCACCCCGGCGCGCCCTCGGCGACCTCGCCTTCCCCGCCCCTCTCCACCTCGCCCGGGAGCTCCGCCGGCCTCCGCGTCAGATCGCCGAGGAGCTCGCCGGCAGCTGGGAGCTGCCGGCCGGCGTCCGGGCGCTGCGGGTGGAGGGAGCCGGCTACCTGAACTTCTCGTTCGCGCGCAGCGCCTTCGCCGCCGGGCTGCTCGCCGCCCCGCCGATCGCCCCGACCGCACCGGCAGGGGCGCCGAAGATCGTCGTCGAGCACACGAACATCAACCCGAACAAGGCGGCGCACGTCGGGCATCTGCGCAACGCGGTGCTCGGCGACCTGCTGGGGCGCTCGCTGCGGGCGCTCGGCCACCCGGTCGAGATCCAGAACTACATCGACGACACCGGCGTCCAGCTCGCCGACGTCGTGGTCGGTTTCCTCGACCTCGAGCCGACGTCGCTCGCCGAGATCCGGGCGCTCCCCGAGCCGTTCGACTACCACTGCTGGGATCTCTACGCCCGGGTCGGGCGCTGGTACGAGGAGGATCCGGCCCGGCTCGAACGGCGCCGCGAGACCCTCCACGCGCTCGAAGCCGGCACGGGCGAGCGGGCCCAGGCCGCCCGGCTGATCGCCCGCCGGATCGTGGGGCGCCACCTCGGCACGATGGCGCGGCTCGGCATCGGCTACGACCTGCTCACCCGCGAGAGCGACATCCTCGGCCTCCACTTCTTCGATCACGCCTTCCAGCAGCTCCGGGAGCGCGGCGCCGTGCGCCTGGAAGCAGACGGCAAGAACGCCGGCTGCTGGGTCATGCCGCTCGCCGACGTCGCCGAGTTCGCCGGGCTCGAAGATCCCGACAAGGTGATCGTCCGCTCCGACGGCACGATCACCTACGTGGGCAAGGACATCGCCTACCAGCTCTGGAAGTTCGGGCTGCTCGGCAAGGAGTTCGCCTACCGGTACTGGATGGAGCAGGGAGTCTGGGAGACGGCCGCGGAGGGTGCGGAGAACCCGCCCGCCTTCGGCCACGCGGGGCGGGTGATCAACGTGATCGACGCCCGCCAGAGCTACCTGCAGCGGATCGTCCGCGCCGGCCTCGAAGCGCTCGGCCACCCCGAGGCGGCGGCCAACTCGGTCCACTTCGCCTACGAGATGGTCTCGCTCTCGGCGGCGACCGCCCGGCAGCTCGGGCAGGCGGTCGGCGAGGAGGAGGGGCGCAGCGTCGAGATGTCCGGGCGCAAGGGGATCGGCGTGAAGGCCGACGACCTCCTCGACCGCCTCGTCGAGAAGGCCCGCGAGCAGGTCGCCCAGCGCCATCGCGATCTGCCCCGCCCCGAGCTCCAGCGGCTCGCCGAGCAGATCGCCGCGGCCGCGCTCCGCTTCTTCATGGCCAAGGCGACGACCAGCCGGGTCATCGTCTTCGACCTCGACGAGGCGCTCGCCTTCGAGGGAGAGACCGGACCGTACCTGCAGTACTCCCTCGTCCGGGGACGGAACATCCAGCGCAAGCTGGCGGCCGCCGGCCTTCCCGCGGAGCTCGACCCGGCCGCGGCCGCGGCGCTCCCCGAGGAGCTCTGGAGCGACGATCTCTGGGAGCTGGTCCACCTCGCCGCCGGCGCCACCGAGGCGGTCGAGAAGGCGGCCTCGACCCTCGAGCTCTCGCTCGTCGCCCGGCACGCGCTCGAGCTTGCGCAGCGGTTCCACGCCCTCTACCACCACCACCCGGTCCTCCACGAGGAGGATCCGGCGCTGCGGGCGGTCCGTCAGACCGCCTTCCAGACGGCGATGCGGGCGCTCGGCGGGCTCTGCGAGCTGCTCGGGATCGAGGAACCCGAAAGGATGTAGCGGGCCGGCGGGCTCTTCAGCCGCCGAGCATGTCGGGCGGCTTGACCACGCCCGGCCGGGGGAGCGTCATCACCTTGTAGTAGCACCAGCAGGCGAGACCGAGCACGCCGCCCACCGAGGCCACGAGGAAGATCCAGCCGCCGATCCGCATCTCCGCCTCCCTTCCTCAGTCCGTCTCTTCCCGCAGGCCGTCGAGATCGAGCCCGGCGGCCCGCCAGCGCCGCTCGCCGCGCCAGACGAGCACCAGCAGGAAGACCAGGTTGAGCAGCACCCAGACCAGGGCGATCTGGGCCTCCCTGTTCTCCAGCGCGTGGGCGAGCGAGTCGCGCAGGTTCTGCACGCTGAAACCGATGAAGACCACGATCAGGTAGGCGGGAGTCACCCATTTCATGACGAAGCCGAGCAGCGACGGGATCCGGATGTGGGAGCCGCTGTGCGCTTCGGCCAGCGCCCGCCGGGTGCCGAACGCCCAGGAGAAGAGGAAGATCTGCAGCGCCGCGAGGATGAAGATCAGGAAGGTGCCGACCCAGAAATCGAGGGTGTCGAAGAAGATGAGATTGCGGCTGAAGTACATCACCAGCCAGCCGCCCGTGACCGCCAGCGCCGCCATGCCGGTCGTCGCCAGCTTCCGGGAGATGCCGAGCGACTCCCGCAGAAAGGCGATCGTGGGCTGGTACATCGAGAGCGACGAGGTGATCGCCGCGAGGAAGAGCATCAGGAACCAGGTGGCGCCGATGAAGTTGCCGATCGGTCCCATCTGCGCGAAGACCACGGGCAGGGTGTTGAAGCCGAGCCCGAACGAGCCGGTCTGCACCGCCGCCACCGTCCCCGAGAGGCCGAGGAAGACGAACGAGGCGGTGAGCGTGATCATCCCTCCGAAGCCGACCTCGAAGATCTCGTTCGTGGCCGAGGCGGTCAGCCCGGAGAGGATCACGTCTTCCTTCTTCTTCATGTACGAGGCGTAGTTGAGGATCACGCCGAAGCCGACCGAGAGGCTGAAGAAGATCTGCCCCGCGGCGGCGAGCCAGGTCTGGAAGTTGGTGAGCGCCGCGAAGTCCGGGTTCCACATGTAGCCGAGGCCGGCGAGCACGTTGCGCTCCGGCATGGCCGGATCGGGGGTGCCGAGGGTGAGTACCCGCACCAGCACCACGAGCGCGCAGACGGCCATGAGCGGCATCGCCCAGGTGACGAACTTCTCGATCCCCTTGTTCAGGCCGCGGTAGACGAGGAAGAGGTTCACCGCCACGGTGAGCGCGAAGAAGAAGATCGTCGTCCCGTGCCCGGCTTCGAGCACCCCGTTCGCCGCCGAGCCCACGAACTCGTGGAAGAAGCGTGACGAGGTCTCCACCTGGGCCGCCACCGGGGCGGTGGGATCGATCCCGAGGCCGCCGGTGAGGTACTTCCAGAAGTACGCGAGGCACCACGATTCGACGTAGATGTAGTAGTAGGAAACCGCGAGCGGGATCAGGACGCTGATCGCCCCGAAGTAGCGACCCGGGGAGCGGCCGCCGAAGACCCCGAGGATCGCCGGCCCGGAGTGGAACCCCTTCTGGCCGCCGTAACGGCCCATCGTCCACTCCGCCCAGCCGATCGGGATGCCGAGCAGGAGCAGCGCGCAGAAGTACGGGATCATGAACGCCCCGCCGCCGTTCTGCGCGGCCTGCCCCGGGAAGCGAAGGAAGTTGCCGAGCCCTACCGCCGAGCCGGAAACCGCCAGGATCACGCCCAGGCGGGTGCCCCACTGCTCCGGTTGCTGCCGGTCTTCTGCCATGCCGCCCCCCACCCGCAGCCACCGCCGGAACCGGAATCCGAGCCCGCCCGGCCGCCGCCGCATCGGATCGCCAACCGGGGCATCGTACACCACCGTCGGACGTCCCGGGACGCAACCGCCGGCGCCGGCTGCGGAGCCGGGCGCTGTGCGATAATCTCGCTCGCCCTTCGGCAGCCAACGCCATCCTCCACACCGACGGAGCCCATCGCGCATGAATCTGGACACGATCCTCTACGTCATCCCCCTGCTCGGCATCGCGGGCCTGCTCTACACCTTCCTGCGCACCGCCTGGGTAACGCGGCAGGATGCAGGCAGCGCGCAGATGATCCGGATCGCGAGCGCCATCCAGGAGGGAGCGATGGCCTTCCTGCGGGCCGAATACCGGGTCCTCTCCGTCTTCGTGCTCGCCGTGGCGCTGCTGCTCGGCTGGAGCGGCGCCCGGCAGCCCGGCTCCTCGCCGCTGATCGCCCTCGCCTTCGTGGGCGGGGCGCTCTGCTCGGCCGCAGCCGGCTTCATCGGCATGCGGGTGGCCACCCGGGCGAACGTGCGTACCACCCAGGCGGCCCGCACCAGCCTCGGCAAGGCGCTCGAGATCGCCTTCGCCGGCGGCTCGGTGATGGGCCTCGGGGTGGTCGGCCTCGGGATCCTCGGGCTCGGCACCTTCATGCTCCTCTTCCAGCGCCAGTTCGCCGGCGACGTCGTGCGCACCGTCGGGGTGATCACCGGCTTCTCCTTTGGCGCCTCCTCGATCGCCCTCTTCGCCCGCGTCGGCGGCGGGATCTACACGAAGGCCGCTGACGTCGGCGCCGACCTCGTGGGCAAGGTCGAGGCCGGGATCCCCGAAGACCATCCCCTCAACCCGGCGACGATCGCCGACAACGTCGGCGACAACGTCGGCGACGTGGCGGGGATGGGCGCCGACCTCTTCGAGTCGTACGTCGGCTCGATCGTCGGCGCGATGGTCCTCGGCGTCGCCTTCATGGGCGGCCGGCTCGCCTCGGGCGAACCGTTCACGGCCGACGGCTTCGAAGGCCTCTCGGCGGTGCTGCTGCCGCTCGTGCTCGCCGGGGTCGGGATCCTCACCTCGATCGCCGGCACCTTCTTCGTCCGCGTGCGGGAGGGTGGCTCGCCGCAGAAGGCGCTCAACACCGGCGAGTTCGGCTCCTCGCTCGTGATGGTCGTCCTCTCCTACTTCCTCATCCGCGGCCTCCTGCCCGCGAGCTTCACCTTCACCGATCTCCTCTACGGCGGCGAGCGGACGATCACCTCGCTCGGGATCTTCTGGGCCACCGTCATCGGCCTCGCCGCCGGGCTCGCGATCGGGATGATCACCGAGTACTTCACCGGCACCGGCAAGGCGCCGGTCGCGAGCATCGCGCACCAGTCGGTCACCGGTTCGGCGACCAACGTCATCGCCGGCCTCGGCATCGGCATGCGCTCCACCGCCTGGCCGGTGGTGGTGATCGCCGCCGCGATCATCGGCGCCTTCCATTTCGGCGGCCTCTACGGCATCGCCATCGCCGCCGTCGGCATGCTCTCCAACACCGGCATCCAGCTCGCCGTCGACGCCTACGGGCCGATCAGCGACAACGCCGGCGGCATCGCCGAGATGGCCGAGCTGCCCCGCGAGGTCCGCAGCCGCACCGACAAGCTCGACGCGGTCGGCAACACCACCGCCGCCATCGGCAAGGGGTTCGCGATCGGCTCGGCGGCGCTCACCGCGCTCGCGCTCTTCGGGGCCTTCATGACCTCGGCCCGGCTCGCCTCCATCGACGTCTCGAAGGCGACGGTCATGGCCGGACTCTTCATCGGCGCCATGATGCCGTTCCTCTTCTCGGCGATGGCCATGGGCGCGGTCGGGCGGGCCGCGATGGCGATGATCCAGGAGGTGCGGCGCCAGTTCTCCGAGATCCCGGCGCTCCGGGCGGCGCTCGCGGCGATGAACACCCACGGCGACAAGGAGCTCGCCGACTGGCCGGAGGACGACCGCCGGGTCTTCGAGGAGGCGAGCGGGAAGGCGGAGTACGCCCGCTGCGTCGAGATCTCGACCGCCGCCGCGATCCGCGAGATGGTCGCACCGGGGCTGCTCGCGGTGATCGTGCCGGTCGCCTTCGGCCTCGGACCGAAGCTGCTCGGGCTCGACTCGGGCGCCGAGATGCTCGGCGGTCTCCTCGCCGGGGTCACCGTCTCCGGCGTGCTCCTGGCGATCTTCCAGGCGAACGCGGGCGGGGCCTGGGACAACGCGAAGAAGATGATCGAAGAGGGGATCGAGATCGGCGGGCACCGCTACTTCAAGGGCTCCGAGCCGCACAAGGCGGCGGTGGTCGGCGATACCGTCGGCGACCCGTTCAAGGACACCTCCGGCCCGTCGCTCAACATCCTCATCAAGCTGATGTCGGTGATCGCCCTGGTGATCGCCCCGCTCCTCTGAGCGCGGTCCGTGCCGCCGGCAGCGGGCGGCCGCGCGCGTAAGATCTCGCCATGAGCACCGGCCGCCTGCGGGAAGAGGAGGCGATGGCGATCCTCCTCGTGCGCGCCTTCGAGGAGGCGGACGAGCAGGGGGAGCTCGCGCTGCCTCCGGCCGCCATGCCGGGGCAGGGGAAGCCTGGAGACCGGCTGGCGGCGCGCGCCCGGCCGCTCCTCGCCGCGCTCGACACCCGGTTCCCGTTCCTGCGGCCGTTGCGCCGCACCGCCCGTCTCGCGCCGGGCCTCGCCGCCGGCGTGGTGCTCGCGGCCCTCCTCGTGGGCCTCGGCACGAGCGTGCTCGGCCCCGCCAGACGGGTGAACCTCCTCGCGCTGCCGTTCGCCGGTCTCCTCGCCTGGAACCTCGCCGTCTACCTCGTGGTCACCCTCGGCCTCCTCTTCCCGGGCCGTCGCGGCGAAGGGGGCGCGCTCGCGCGCCTCCTCCCGGCCGCGGCGCTCCTGCGTCAGGTGCGGCGGCTCAGCGGCGAGATCGCCCGGGTGCTCGGAGCCGAGCGGGCCCGGCTCGCCGGTCGCGCGCTCGCGGCCTTCCTCGCCGCCTGGCGGCCGCTCGCCGCGCCGCTCGTCACCGCCCGCGGCCGCCGCCTCTTCCACCTCGCGGCGGCGGTGCTGGCGCTGGGCATGATCGGCGGCCTCTACCTGCGCGGCATCGCCTTCGAATACCGGGCGACCTGGGAGTCGACCTTCCTCTCCCCGCGCGCCGCCGAGATGGTGATCGGGGCGCTGGTCGCCCCCGGACGGCTCCTCGTCGCTGCCGAAACCCCGCCGGTGGCCACGCTGCGGGCTCCGGCCGACGGCGACGCCGCTCCCTGGATCCACCTGCTCGCCGCCACGGTGCTGCTGCTCGTCGTCATCCCCAGGCTCGTGCTCGCCCTCGGCGAGTCGATACGGGTGGCGGTGCTCGCCCGCCGGCTGCCGCTCGACTTCAGCGCGCCGTACTATCGGCGCCTTCTCGCCGCGGGGCCGCTGCGCGCCGTCATCCAGCCCTACTCCTGCAGCCTCTCGCCGGCAGCACACGAGCGGCTCGGCACCGCCCTGCGCCATCTCTACGGCGCCGGCACCGGAGTCGACACCCTCCCGCCCGCCGAGTATGGCGCCGGGGCGCCGGCGCCGCTTCCCGGGGAGACCGCAATCGGTCTCCTCCTCTTCTCCCTCGCGCAGACCCCGGAACCGGAGGTCCACGGCCAGCTGCTGCGCTCGCTCGACGCCTCCTGGATTCCGGTCGCCGACGCCTCGGCGTTCCGTGCCCGGCTCGGCGAGGAGGCGCCGGAGCGGCTCGCCGAGCGCCGCCGCCTCTGGGAGGAGACCGCGGCCGGCGCCCGCCGGCGGCTCGCGGTCGTCGATCTGGAGGACACGACTCCCGAGGAGATCGCCCGCCTCCTCGCGGCGGCCGCGGGGCCGGGCGGATGACCGAGATCCACCTCTCGCTCGTCTCCCACACCAACGTCGGCAAGACGGCGCTCGCCCGCACCCTGCTGCGGCGCGACGTCGGCGAGGTGCGCGACGCCCCGCACGTCACCGACCGGGTCGAGCCGTTCCTCCTCGCGAGCTCCGACGCCCACCGGCTGCTCCTCTGGGACACCCCGGGATTCGGCGACACGGCCCGGCTGCTCGCCCTCCTCCGGGCCCGGCAGCGGCCGCTCGGCTGGCTGCGGGTGCAGCTCTGGGAGCGGTTCCGCGAGCCCGGCCTCTGGGCCTCGCAGCTGGTGGCCCGGCATGTCCAGGAGAGCGCCGACGCGGTCCTCTACCTCGTCAACGCCACCGAAGAGCCCGCGGCGGCGGGCTACGTCCGGCACGAGCTCGACCTGCTCACCTGGATCGGCCGCCCGGTGCTGCTGCTGCTCAACCAGACCGGCCCGGCCACGCCGGCGGCGCTCGCCCGGCTCACCGCGGCCTGGCGGGAGCAGGTCGCCCCCTGGCCGCTCGTCGCCGACGTCCTCCCGCTCGACGCCTTCACCCGCTGCTGGGTGGAGGAGACCGTCCTCCTCGCCCGGCTCGCGCCGCTGCTCGCGCCGGAGAAGCGGGAGGCGCTCACGGCGCTCGCCCGCGCCCGGGAGGCGGCCGGCTGGGCGCGCTTCGGCGAGGCGGTCGCCGCGCTCGCGGGCTACCTGTACGGCGCGGCCGCGGCGCACGAGCCGCTCTCCGGCCCCCGCGCGAGCCGCCGCGAGAAGCGGCAGGCGCTCGATCGGCTCGGCCGCCGGCTGGAGCGGGAGACCCGGGAGCTGATGACCCGCCTGCTCACGCTCCACGGGATCGCCGGCGAGCCGCCGGCCGCGCTCGAACGGGAGCTCGGCGATCTCGCCGAGCGCGGCACGCTCCCGCTCACCCCGCAGCAGGGGGCGCTGCTCGCCGGCGCCGTCTCGGGCGCGATGGGCGGGCTCGCGGCCGACCTCCTCGCGGGCGGCCTGACCTTCGGCGGCGGGCTGGTGGCCGGAGCGCTGCTCGGCGCGCTCGGCGGCGCCGGCCTCACGCGGGCCGCGGAGCTGGTGCAGCTCGCCGGCGCGCCCGAGGTCGCCTGGGCACCGCCGTTTCTCGACGGCCTCGCGCGGCAGGCGCTGCTGCGCTACCTCGCGGCCGCCCACTGGGGGCGGGGCCGGGGGGAGATGCGGGAGCTGGCCGAACCGGCGAGCTGGGTGGAGAGCGTGGAGGCGGCGCTCGCCCGGCGCGGCGGCGAGCTCGGGCGGCTCTGGAAGGCCGCCGGGCACGGCGAACCGGGCGTCCGGGAGGCGCTCGGCGCGCTCCTCGGCGAGACGCTCGCCGCGCTCCTCGCCGCCCGCTACCCGGAGGCGGCGCCGCCCCCGGGCGAGTGGCGGCGCGCCGGGGCCGCCGCTACCGGCGGCTCGTCCGGGTGACGAACTCCGCGATCGTCTCCTTGAAGAGCCGGCGCGACGGCGCGTGGAGGTACATCATGTGCCCCGCCTCGAACGAGTGGATCTCGATGTTCTCGCGCAGCGCCGGGGGCAGGCCGAGGTGGTCGAGCGTGTACTCGGTGCCGAAGAACGGCGTGGCGAGGTCGTAGTAGCCGTTGAGCACGAGCAGGCGCAGATGCGGGTTGTACGCCATCGCCCGCGCGAGATCCGGGCTCGTGTCCGGCAACCCGGGCATCGGGATGAAGGCGCCTGGCACCTCGTGCTTCCAGTCCCAGTGGCGCCAGAGGTCGGCGCCGACGCGATAGGTCTTCCCCGCGCCGAACTTCAGCTCGCCGTGGTAGTAGGAGAGGAACCCCGCGACGTAGGCGCCCGAGATCGCCGCCGCCTGCGGATCGTCGAAGACCCCCTGCGCGAGCCGGTCGAGCCCGGCCCCGGTGTAGCGGCTGTCGAGCCGGCCGACGATCTGGCCGTGGGTGCGCAGCAGCTCGGCGACGAACTCGCTCTCGCGCACCCGCAGGTTGGCCCGGTCGAGATAGTCGGGCGAGAGCGCGGTCAGCCGCGCGAGCTCCGCGATCACCTCCCGGCGCTCGGCGGCGGGGAGCGCGTCCCCCTTGGCGAGCGCCGCCGCGTAGGGGCCTAGCGCGAACCGCCGGGCATCGGCCAGCAGCTCGGCGAGCGGCGGCGCGTCCGGGATCAGCCCGTGGTACCAGGCGGTCGCCGCGTAGGTGGGCAGGAACATCTGAAAGCCGAGGTCGTTGCCGGCCATCGTCGAGGCGGTCTTGGCGTCGATGAAGACCGAGACGAGGATCACGCCGTTGAACGCCATGTCCCACTTCGACTGCAGACGGTCCACGAGCCCGGCCGAACGCATCGTGCCGTAGCTCTCGCCGAGCAGGTACTTCGGCGAGTTCCACCGCCCGTTGTCGCTCACGTACTGGACGATGAACCGGCTGAGCGAGTCGATGTCCTGATCCACCCCCCAGAAGTCGGCGTCCTTCGCCTTGCCCACCGCCCGGCTCAGACCGGTGCCGACCGGGTCGATCAGCACGAGGTCGGTCACGTCGAGGGGCGACTCCTCGTTGTCGACGATCTCGTACGGCGGGGGCGGCGCCGGCTCCGGGTCGGGCGTGACCACCCGCCGGGGGCCGAGCGCGCCCATGTGGAGCCAGATCGACGACGAGCCCGGCCCGCCGTTGTAGGCGAAGGTCAGCGGCCGGCGGGCGGCTTCCGCCCCCTTCTTCGTGTAGGCGACGTAGCCGATCGCCGCGACCGGCTCGTCGGCGTCGTCACGGATCAGGAGGATCCCCGCCGTCGCCCGGTAGGCGAGCTGGGCGCCGTCGATCCGGGCCGTCTGCTCGGTGACCGACTGCTCCGCCCGCGGTGTCGCGACCGGCGGCGGCGTGCCCGCTTCCGGCGTGGCCGGCGGCTCGGCGGCCGCCGGGCCGCCGCCGAGCAGCAGCATGGAGAGGAGAAAGCCGAAGCCTCGATTCATCATCCACTCCCTTCTCGTCCTCGCGCCGCCCGCTCAGGCGGGGCGCCGGCGGAGCCGAACGATCGTTCCCGCCGCGAGCAGCAGGGCGAGGAGCAGGAGCCCCGGCGGGGTGAGAGCCGGGATCTCCAGCACCGTCTCCTGGCTGACCTCGAAGGTGGTCGGGTCGGCCGCGCCGGGGAGGTCCGGGTCGTCGCTCACCCCGGCGGCCTCCGGCGTGCCGTCGCCGTCGGCGTCGTACTGGAAGGTCGCCTGGTTGACGATCGGCGTACCGGTCGGAACCAGCGCATCGATCCGGGCCGTGATCGTGATCGTCACCGTGGCGCCGGCCGCGAGCGGGCCGTTCCAGGTCACCGTCCGGCTCGGCGGGTCGGCGAGCGCCACGCCGGCGTCGGCGGTCGCCGTGAGCAGCGCGAGCTGCGCCGGCAGCACGTCGCTCAGCTCGTCGCCGGCGAGATCGGGCTGGCTGCCCGGACCGCTGTTGGTCAGGGCGATCGTGTAGGTGACCACCCCGCCCGGCCGGAAGCTGCCGGCGACCGACTTGGTGGCGGTGACGGCGGCCGGAGCGAGCACCGTGGAGCTGACCGCGGGCTCGGCATCGCCCGGAACCGGATCGAGGGTGGACGCGGTGAGGGTCGCGGCGTTCACGAGCACCGAACCCCCGGGGAGCGCCGGATCGACGAGCACCACGATCGAGATCGGGTGCGTGCCGACCGGCACCGCCGGGTGGGTGCAGGTCACCGCGCCGGTGCAGGTCCAGCCAGGGGGCGCCGAGACAGTCTGCAGCGTGACCCCGGCGGGGAGCGGATCGGTGAGGGTGGCGGCGAGCAGGAGGCTCGGCCCCGGGTTGACGACGGTGAGCGTGTAGGTGAGCGTGCCGCCGGCGGTCACCGGCTCGGGAGCCGCCGTCTTGGTGAGCTGGAAGTCCGCCTCGCTGCGCGCGGTGACGGTGGCGGTGGCGCTGTCGTTGTCCGGGTTCGGGTCGGTCGAGGTCGTCGCGGCGAGCGTCGCGGTGTTGACGATCGCGGTGCCGGTGGCGAGGTCGGGAGCCACCCGCCCCACGAGGGTGAAGGTCGCGCTGCCCACCCCGAAGGCGGCGATCTCGCAGCTGACCGTGCCCCCGGCGCCCGGCGCCGGGGTCGTGCAGCTCCAGCCGCCCGGGGCGCTCAGCGAGACGAAGGTCGTGCCCGCCGGCAGCGGATCGCTCCAGGAGACGCCGGTCGCCGGGTCGGGGCCGGCGTTGCTCACCGTGATCGTCCAGGCGAGGTCCGCCCCCGCGACCACCGGATCGGATCCGGCCGTCTTGAGGACCGAGAGATCCGCGGTGGCGAAATCGCGCGGCGCGAGGTAGAGGACGACCGGGTCGTGGTCGGAGAGGCGAATCGCATCGGGCGCCGCCCCCCGGATCACCTCCGGCCAGTCGGCGTTGATCCGCGCGTGCTCGAGGCGGCGCGCCCCGGTGTCCGCCACCACCGCGGCGTTGACGAGCACGTGATCGAGCGTCTGCGCCTGGCCGTCGTAGACGTACGAATACCGCTCGGCCGCGGGGAGGGTCGTCAGCAGGTTCACGAGATCGGGGTCCACGAGGTCGCCGCCGTCGCCGGGGACGAGCGTCTGGTCGTCGGGCGCCGGGGTGCCGGCGATGGTGCCGAGCGAGTCGACGAAGCCGTCGTTGAACTCGTAGGCGTTCATGTCGCCGAGGACGATGATCCGCTCCGCGGGATCGGCGAGCTGCCGGGCCTGGATCAGGTTGGCGAGGTACTGCGCCTGCCGCAGCCGCTTGCCCGAGGCGCGGTCGTTGGCGGTGCCCACCCCCGGCGGCGTCAGCGGCGTCGGATCGCCGACCCCGTTGAACGAGCGGAGGTGGTTGACGATCACCGTGAGCGGGAAGGCGGCGCCGTTGGCGGCGTGGACCGTCGCGGTGAGCACGAGCGGCGGCCGGTCGTTGAACGGCACGAGCACGCCGTCGAACCCGTCGCCCGGATCGTCCCAGAGCGCGTCGGGGTCGGCCAGGCCGACCTGCGTCACGGTGATCCCCGTGACCCGCGGCGTCCCGGGGACGACCTCGGCGGTCCGGACGAGGAAGCCGACGTCGATGCCGCCGATGTCGTTGCCCTCGGAGAGATGGGCGGCGTAGAGCGGGTCGGGCTGCCCGGCGCCGAGCGCGTCGGCCGAGATCCGCGCCGCGATCGCCTCGAGCGTCGTCAGGTTCTCCACCTCCTGCAGGCCGAGGACGTCGGGGAAGTGCAGGTAGTTGCGCACCCCGTCGGAGAGCTTGGCGAGGCGCAGGTCGAAGGCCGCCGGGGTGAGCACCGGGTCGGAGGTCCCCGGGTCGTTGACGGTGTCGAAGAAGCGCTGCACGTTGTAGGTCGCCACCGTGATCTCGCCCGGCCCCGGCGCCGTCACCGCCGCCGGCGTCGGGCCGCCGCTGACCCCGAGCGCGAGCCCGGGGTCGGGGAGCAGCGTGTAGCGCCGGAAGCCGTAGTCGAGCGGGCCGACGAGGCCGGTGATCACGGTGCCGGTGCCGACGTCGAGGCGCGTCCCGCCGAGGGCGTCGCTGTCGACCGTGAGCGTCTCGGGGTTCGTGTCCCAGACCGGCACGCTCGGCGGGGCCGGCCAGAGGCCATGGTCGGGCTGCTGGATGCCGGGCTCGCGGAACGGCCGGGACACGCCGCTGACCACGCCGCTGAAGATCCCGTTGCTCGTGGCGGTGGCGTTCGGTTCGCTGATCGAGCCGCGGGTGGGCGCCACCACGGTGAGCGACGGCACCGCGACCCGCATCCCCTCGTAGCGCTCGAGCTGATCGAACGCCCCGGCGGGATCGGGCATCGTCGGCGTGAGGACGACCGGCGCCGGCAGCGGCTGCCCGGTGGCGACGAGGGTGATCCCCGGCGAGACGATCTCGGTCAGCGGCGGCTGCAGCGGATCGGCCGTGGGCACGTACTCGGAGACGACGCCGACCACGCGCACCACGTTGCCCACCGCCACGCTCGGCGGCGGGGCGACGCTGGTGAAGACGTAGATCCCCTCCGAGGTCGCCGGGTCGGCGTCGTAGTCGCTCTCCTCCTCCTGGAGGAAGAAGCCGTTCGCCTTCACGCCGGTGACCACCCCCTCGACCTGCACCGCCTGGCCGGCGAACGGAGAGACGGCGCCCGCCCCCTGGACGTCGTGGATGAACGAGAGCGGCGGCGGCGCGCACCCGCCGAAGAGCGTGCGGTCCACCTTGCGGCCCGGCGAGTAGCGCAGGCCGCCGGAGCCGGGAGCGGTCGTGTGCAGCACCCACGGCAGGCTGCCGGTGACGTCGGGCACGCGGGTGATCGACTGATCGTTGCCTCCCTCGGCGCCGTAGATCGCGACCGCCACCGGCGCGACGCCGTCGCTCAGGGTGACGGTTTCGTTCGTGTTGTTCAGCCCGAGCTGACCCGTCGACGCGGTCTGCGCCACGCTGCCCCCGAAATAGGCCGCCAGGGTGCCGCCGCCGAAGACCACCGCCGCGCAGCCGCCGGGGACCACCGTGCCGGGCGGGAAGGTGTGGCGCACCGTGACGGCGTCGGCGAGCGTCCAGCCGGAGATGTCGATCGGGCCGGCGGTCGCGTTGACGAGCTCGACGAACTCGTCGTCGGTCGCGCTCACCACGCCGTCGCCGTTCGCGTCCCCCTGGGTGTTCGACGGGTCGGCATGGATCTCGTTGATCACGAAGGTGATCCCGAAGTAGTGGCTCGGATCGCTGGCCGCAACCGGCGGCCCCGCGGGCGGCGTGCCGGTGGCGACGCCCACGTTCGCGTACTGCCCGGCGACCGCGGTGCCGCTGGCGGTGCAGGTCATCGTCTCCGCGGCCGCGAGCGTGTCCTGCGGACAGGTGACCGCAACCCCCTGGTCGTCGGTCACGGTGACGTTCGTCAGGCTGGTCTGGCCGCTGTTGGTGACGAGGTAGGTCCAGCTCACCGCCGCACCCACCGGGATCGCCGGCCCCGGCGGCAGATCGGCGTCCTCGCCGTTGGTCGCCTTTTCGATCGAGATCGCCGCCAGGCTCGCGACCGTGAACGACCAGACGTAATTGGCAGCCATCTCGTCCGGCGGATCGTCCGCGTCCTGATCGCTCACCGCGGCCGCGTAGATGGTCACGGTGCAGCTCTCGCCGGGGGTGAAATCGGTCGCCGGGTCGAGGGTGAAGGTGATCGGCCCGCCGGAGACCGCCGCCGGGTGGAGCCCGGAGGACGCGCAGGAGATCGAGAACCATCCTCCCGTCACGTTCACCGCCTCGCTGAAGGTGACCGTGAGGTTCGCGTTCGCGGCCACCCCGGTGGCGCCATCGGCGGGCGTGGTCGAGGCCACGTACGGCGCCGCGTCGCCGGCGAGCGTGGGGGTGAGCGAGAAGTCGTCCACCGCCAGACCGTCGTCGGCGCCGGTGGCGTTGAAGTCGTTCCAGCGGATCCAGACGGAGGCGCCGGGGAGGATGGCGAGGCCGGTGATCGTCTGGCTGATCGCGGTGCGATAGGCGGCGGCGTTGCCGTCGCGCGCTCCCGCGCTACCCGTCGTGCTCGGCGAGCTGAAGTCGAGCGCATCGACATCCACCCAGCTCCCGGTGGCGAGCGAGGTGGCGTCGAGGCTGTACTGGAAATCGAGGCGGTCGGCGCGACCGGCCGTTCCCAGCCGCCACTGCTCACCGGTATAGGCGATGGCGAGCGCGGCGATCGGCGCGCCGGTACCGTTCGAGAAACAGGCCCCGATCGTCGGCGTCAGGTTCCCGCTGAGAAGGCCGCCGAACGCCCGCTCGGTGCTGCCGGTGGCCCCGAAGCTGTAGGTGTTGCCGGTGTTGCCCGAGCCGTTTCCCGCGCTGTAGGTGCCGTTCGCGTTGGCGCCGGTCTCCAGGAAGAACCAGCCGGCCGGCGTCACCGACGAGTCGCCGGCGCTCGCCAGCGAGTCGAAATCCTGGCCGTACGGCACTCCTCCGGTCGTGAGGCTCACGCACTGGGCGCGGGCGAGCGTCGGACACAGGGCGAGCAGAGCGAGCAGGACGAGCTGACGCGCTTTCACGTGGTCTCCCTCCAATGGTCGGAACGGCAGCGGGTGACCCTCCCCGCGGGGAGGCCCCGGAGTTCGATGGCTGCCGGATTCTACCCCCGGCCGGCGGCCCGGAGCGCCGGGCTCCGGCCCGCCGGAGCTCAGACGGGATCGAGCGAACGCCCCTCGAAAGGAGGGATCTCCAGGAGCCGGAGCGCGAGCTCGAGCTCCCGGGAGCGCTGGCTGCCGATCATCACCGTGCCGTCGCGCCCCCGCCGGTGCACCGTGAGCTCGACCCCTTCCGAGCCCCGCATGTTCAGCGCCCGCTTCGCCCCGACGCCGCGGATCCCCCAGCCGCCGAACTCCCGGAACGGCCGGTAGCGGCGGGCGTCGGCGGCGCGGATCTCCTCGCGCTCGAAACGGAAGCGGATCCACCCGGGCAGCCCGAAGGTGACGAGCACCCCCCGGGGATCGACCCGGGTGCGCATCGAGCCCACGAGGAGGAGCACCAGTCCATCCACGGCGACGACCGCCGCGATGGCCAGATGGAGGGAGGCACGCTCCGCCGCGTCGATCCCGGGCGCGGCCGACAGCAGGAGCGGGGCGGCGACGAAGAGCGGCATGGCGAGGAGCAGCGCGAGCGCCCAGCCCGGCAGCCACTGCCGTTCGACGAAGAGCACGGCGGATCCGTTCGGCGTGCTCATAGGAAATGAAGGGTCTCGTCGATGCGCGGCCGCCCCCGCCGGGAGGCCCGGCCCCCGGCCTTCTTCAGCTGGAAGAGCTCGGCGAAGGCCGCCGCGTCGTCCTCCCCGTCCTCCGGGAAATCGTCCTCGAGCGAGTCGGGATCGGCGCCGCTCTCGAGCTTGCGGAGCACCTCCTGGAGCTTCGGCCCCGGCTCGAGCCCCGCGACCTCCCCGAACCGGCGCATGAAGCGGGCGAGCTGCCGCGGGTCGGGCGCGGCCTCTTCCTCGCCGTCGAACCCGCCGAGCTCGCCCATCTCCCCGGCGAGCTGCGCCATCGCCCGCTCCATCCGCTCCTCGTCGAGGCCCGGAATGAGCTCCTCCCCCCCGCCCTCCTCCTCTTCTCCGCCCCGCCCGGCACGCACGGTGGCGAAGCGCGAGGGACGCCGCCCCAGCTCCGGCCGCCCGCACTCCGGACAGGCCGGCCGCGCCTCGGTATTCACCGCCGCCGAGAAGAAGCTGAAGACGGTGTGACAGTCGGGGCAGTAGAACTCGTAAATGGGCATGGTGCCTCTATCTACCACAGGGGCTCCCCTCGGCGGGAGCGCCTCCGGCCCCGCCGGCAGCGGCCTGGAGCGGATGATAAGGCATCGGCATGGCGCTGCGGAGAGTCAGCTGCACCCTGGACGAGGCCACCGTGGGCCAGCTTGTAGCGCAGATCGAGCACCACGCCGTCGCGCACCGCCTCGTCGTACCTGTAGGTGTGGATGTACGGGCCGAAGGCCTCGATCGAGCGGCGCTCGTCGCGCTTCAGGAACGGCGTGCCGGTGAAGCCGATGAACGAGGCGAGCGGCAGGGCGTCGCGCATGTGACACGCGAAGCCGTCGCTGGAGGTGTACTGGTGGTGAAGGGGCGTGAAGGAGAGAGCGCAGGATTGCTCAATTCTGGAGCAGGGTGCGGATGTACGTGTCCTTGTCCTCGTCCTGGAAGACGATGTGCCGCCGGGTCATCTCGTCTTTCTCGATGCCCCACTGCTTGCGCATCACGTGCGAGGGCGTGTTCGAGACGATGAAGGACTCGAGAACGACCGCGGGATCGCCGAGCCGCTGTTCGATCTCCTTGACGGTTTCGTGGAAGCCGATCTTGGGATCCTGCAGGCCCACGTTGCGGATGCCCTTCGGGTCGACGAAGGCGACCCGCTGATGCTCGCCCGCAAGCTGCCAGACGATGAAATCGGGGTGGAAGTTGCCGGCCTCGAAGAACCCGACCCCACGTCCTTTGCTCAGGTTGCGCAGCAGGTAGAGCTCCTTCTCCGCGAAGAACTCGGGGTTCGCTTCGTGGAATGCCTTCAGGTCCTCGACGAAGCGGCGCTCGCCCTTGTTGAGCGGCGCTGGCGAGATTTCGACCGCACTGCCGTCGAGAAAGAGCAGCGGCTGGTAAAGGTGCCGTTCGAAGCTGATCGCCTTGATGCCCCGGAACTCCCAGGGCTTCAGCGTGCCCGCCTCGATCGCGATCTTCAGCTCGCCGAGCTTCGCGACGATCTCCTGCTGCGACTCCTCGATCAGGATCCGGTAGCCGTACTCGGTGCCGCCTTCTCGAACGACGCACGGGAAGTTCGGATCATCCGCGGCGACATCGCGGTACTCCAGGTGCGGCAGCTCCCATTCGCGCTTGCGGAAGCTGTAGTAGCGCTCGACGTACTTGCGCAGCAGCGCCAGCGCGATCTCCTGCCAGAGCTGCACCCTCGCGAACGAATCGAACGTCAGCTCGGATTCCGGGATGAGCAGGCGGTACCAGGTCGTGTCCGCGAGCAGGCCGGCGATGCCCGAGCGCGTGAGATTCAGGTTGTGCCAGCCGCGCTCCGCCTTGAAGCGCTCCAGCTCGAAGTGGAGCCGGTCGAGGTCGAGGAAGGCGACGTGGCGGGCGGTCAGCCAGTCCGGATTCGGCGCGTCCTCGTCGTCGCCCCCCGAAACCCCCGCCGACTTCATCGCCTGGATCTTCGGATACCAGTTGAGCACGACCTGGTTCTTCTGCAGGTACGCGGTCGGTTCGTCCCGCGCGGGGTCCGGGGGCCTGACTGTCGGGATCGGGCCGAGCTTGCGGAAGGCGTCGCCGAACTCGGTGCGCACACCGTTGATTTCCTTCTTAAGGCGGATCGTCTTCAGCGGCCGCGTTCCGAGGTCCCTGACGATTGGCAGGATGAACTCGATGCGCTCCTCGTTGGCCGGCAGCCCCTCTTCCTCGAGGAAATCGCGGAACTGCGCCATGTAGTCGGCGCGGATGCCGAAGATGTGGAGCGTCTCCAGCGTGTCGATGTGCTTCGGTCGCTCGAGCCCTTCGGGCAGGGTGGCACACGCGCTGCGCTTGAGGCTCATGCCGACGCCCTTGAGCCGCACGCCGCGGCCGAAGAGCTGGATGATCTGCGCGCCCTCGCCGCGGCCGACGTTCATCAGCCCCATCGTGCTCACGCGCCAGCTGCTCCAGCCCTCGGTGAACTTCTTCGAGCCGATGAGGATGTTGATGGTCGAGTGCGGCTGCTCCAGCTCGTGGAACAGCGACCCCGCGAACTCGCGCTCGGCCACGTTCAGGCCCTTTTCCTCGCAGAGCTTCACGAGCTTGGCGTCATCGCCGACGTTGATGACGCCGAAGGGATCGTTGTCGCCCACACGGACGGCCACTTCGCCCGTAGCGCCTTTCAGATTCTCGACGTGCAGCGCGCCGCCGGCCGGCGCGTTGAACAGCGTCGCGAGCGTCTCCTCGAAGACCTGCGCGGGCGTCAGTCCGCAGGTGTTCAGGTAGGCAAAGCGCCCGGCGAACAGGTTTTTACCCGTGGCGGTAACCAGCCCCTCGTGGAGCACCCGCCGGATATGCTCGACGCTGGCGGCCCGGTTCGCCACGTATCCGCTCAGGAAACGCAGGATCTCCACGATGTCCGAGGCGTCGCGCGTGGCCAGCGTGGCGGTCACGCTGCCGCCGACGAAGATCCACAGCGGCCGCTCCAGGTTGAAGGGCCGAAACGCCACCTCGCGCTCCCGGTACAGGCGCTGCTGCTGGAAGAAGGCGAGCAGGCAGGCGGTGAGATAGCTCTGCATCCACTCGGCGTTGCTGTCGTCCTCGAGGTTCAGGATCTGGTAGTCCTTCCCGAAACCGTCGCCGTAGAACCAGCGGTAGGAGTAGTCGAAGAGCGTGCTGCGCGCGTAGAGGTCGGTGAGTGCCTGGCTTCCCTTCACGGCCTGGCCAAAGGTGGCGGAGTACTCGAATGAAAAGCCCTTCTCGCAAAGCGCATTGCGGAACTTCATCCATGCGCCCTCGCCGCCAGCCGAGGCGCCGCGGTGCCCCTCGTCTACCAACACCAGGTTGTTCCCCTCGAAGGCATCCACGGCCACGGTCTTCTCGCCCATCTCCTCCTTGAGCTTGGTGACCTCCAGGATCTCGACCGACTGCCCGGCGAAGAGTCCGCGCCCGTCCTTGTTGAAGATCTCCGCGTCGATGCCGGCCTTCTCGAACTCACGGAGGTGCTGCTGCGAGAGCCCCTCGTTGGGCGTGAGCAGGATGATCCGGTTCAGCTCGCGCGCCCGGCCGTGGGTCTCGAGGAAGCGCCGGTACTGGAGGATGTGGGCGTGCATGAGCAGCGTCTTGCCGCTGCCAGTCGCCATCCAGAAGCCGATCTTGTTGAGCTGCGACCAGGCCTCGGCGGTCTCGTCGAGCGCGGCGACCCGGTCGGGCTCGTCCAGGCCCTCGTTCAGCGCGGCGATCCGCTGGTTGAGGGCGACGAGCAGACCGCGCGGGTCGCGGAAGTAGCGGTCGAGGAAGATCTCCGTGAAGAGGAGCGCCAGGTACTGGAAGTACTTCCAGACGATGGGCGCATCGCCGCGCGTGATCCGGCGCTCGTTGAGGCGCTGGGTGACGGAGACGATGGCCTGGTCGTACTCGAGCAGCACGTCGTCCGTCAGCTCGGGCCGCTGCTCGACGGGCAGATGCAGGCAGAGCGTGTGATGGAAGCGGTGGACGTTGCTCTCGTCCATCCCTTCGAGCGCCTCGTCCTTCAGGTGCTCGGCGAGCGGGTCGAAGCGCTCGACGCCGAAGAGGCCGAGCAGCCACTGGTTAAGGACCAGCTTGCGGTTGAAGGGTACGGAAGCGCGCGCGCTGGCCCGACGCCCGCGGCGGGCAGCCGGCGCGGCAGAGCTTCCGTGGGGACGCCCGCGCGGCATCAGAATGACCCTCCGGCTTTGTCGCTCAGTTGTTGCACATAACCATACTTGTCGCTCGGCTTCATGACAGAAGTGAGCGACAAGGCCTTCGACCGCTTGAGTCCGATCCCGCCCCTGGCACGCCGCAATCGCGCCGCAAGTCGTGTCGCGAGTCTGTCGCAAGTTTTGTCGCAAGATCGTCGCAAATTCATTTCCGCCCCGGCAGACGATAGATGAGCTGGTTGGTGGCGCCCTCGGGAACGATGAGCCCCTTTTGCATCATCGTCTTGAGGTCCCGTTGCAGCGTTCGGCGGTTCGTGCCGGGGCAGAGGCGCTCGAAGTCCTGGATCGTGAGCCCGCCGGATTCCAGCAGGTGCCGCAAGGCCTCGCCCTGGCGCTCGTTGAGACGGTGCTCTCCGACCAGCACGTCGCGCTCGATGGCCTGTTCGCCGCGCCGCCTCACTTCGGCCAGTTGCGCCGCCAAACCCACGACGAAGTATTCCAGCCAGCCGGTCAGGTCCATGCCGTGCTCGCGAACCTGCTGCAGCGCCCGATAAAACGCCGGCCGATCGCGGTCGTAGTGCTCGCTGAGGGTAAACAGGCGCTTGAAATCGTAGCCGGCCCGATACAGGCACAAGGTGGACAGCAGTCGCGACGTCCGCCCGTTCCCGTCCAGGAAGGGGTGGATGTGCACCAGCTGGAACTGCGCGATGCCGCTGACGAGCACGGGGTGCACGTCCTGCTCCCGCTGCAGCCAGCCCACCAGCTCGGCCATCATCACCGGCACGTCATGGGCAGGCGGCGGTGTGTACACCGTCTCACCGGTCCGGGAATTGACCACGTGGTTCTGGATCCTGCGGTACTCGCCAGGCGCCGTCGCGCCACCGCGAACCCCCGTCACCAGCCGTTTGTGGATCTCGCGGACCAACCCTTCAGTGACCGGGCCGCCATCTTCCAGGTACGTCGAGACGAACGCGAAGGCCTCCGGGTAGTTGAGCAGCTCGCGAACATCGTCCGCTCGCGCCTCGGGGACTTCGGCCCCCGCGAGCGCGCGTTCCACCTGCTCGAGCGTGAGCTCTGTTCCCTCGATGTGCGTGGTGTGGTGGGCTTCGAGGAGCAAGGCGCGGCGGCTCATGTCGCGCACCCACCGCTCCGAAAGCATGGCGGCTTCCAGAAAGCCGCGCGCCCGCTCGATGCGCGTCAGCCCTTCCGCCATCGCGTGGGTGATCGTGAACTGCGGACTGAGACCGTCCACGCTCACACCCCCTCCGTCTCGAACATCAGCCGGAAGAAATCCTCCTCGATCAGGCGCACCTTCCAGGTGTCGTCGGGGGCCTTGAGGTTCTCGAGGTTGTTGCCGCCGTTGACATAGATCAGGTCGAACTCGCTGTCCTTGGCTTTGTAGCCCTGCTTCGTGAACCACTCGTTGAGGATCAGGTTGTCCTGCTCGACGCCTTGGGGCTCCTCGCCGCCGGGGCGTTTGCGCCAGATGACGAGCGTCCTGCGGCCGTCGGGCGTCGTGCCGGTGACGGTGCGGAACCACCAGCGGCCGTCGGCGTCTTGCCTGAGCCGGCCCTCGAGCCGCAGCCGCCCTTCGGTGTCGCGTTCAGTTTCGGCACTGAAGGTCTGCGGCGCCGCGATGTGCTGCACGGTGAGGCCGATCAGCCAGTTGAAGGTCTCCAGCAGATCGACGTTCACCTCGCGCGACTCGTCCGATCCGGGGCGCTTGACCTTGAGCTTGTAGGCGGTGGGGTCGGTGAACGCCGCGACGTTCAAGAGCGACTGGCTGCCGCGGGTCTCGACGTCGAGCAGGTAGTGGAGCAGGTACTGCTCCTTCAGCCTGTCCGCGCCCTGCGCCGCCGCGAGGTCGAGCAGGCCCTGTTGCTCCTGCGTGCGCTTGAGCTCCAGGTTGTTGAGCGTGTCCTCGTACGATTCGAGGCGCACCACCTTCATGATGCGCGGGCTGCGCTCGGCCTCCTCCGCCGTGGCGAGGCGCTTGGGCTTGCCGTCCTTCCACTCCGGCGTGAAGGTGACCTTCTTCAGGCGCGGCAGGAGCACGGTGTCGAAGTAGTCGGCCTGTTCGACGAGGATGAACTTGCGCTGGCCGCCGTCTTCTCGGTTCAGGTTGATGACGGCGTGGCCGGTGGTGCCGGAGCCGGCGAAGTAGTCAAGAACGCGGATACACTCCTCGGCGCCCAAAGCGAAGATTGCATCTCCTACGGTATGAATCGATTTTGGATACGAGAATGGATTCTGTTCGCCAATGATGTCGCGCAGCAGATTCGCGCCGTACGTCCCAGCGTTGTATCGCGGATCCACCCAATTCGAGAACAGCGCCGCGGTACGCTCGTTTGCTTCGATGAGCTGGTAGATCGTCCCCGAGCCAGAACTCGCCAGCTTACCGTCCATCACGAGCTTCTTGCACGACTCATATGACCGTCGCCACACTCGTTCCACACCATCAGTACCAATTGGGTAGACGCGAAGCGCGCCATCTGCAGTCGGGTCCTTCGGATACTCACTCCCCGAGGGCGGGGGCTCAAGACCAACGATCTCATTCGATAGCGGATTGACGAGAATTGCGTAGAAGCTGTTTGGTCGTCCAGAGCGGAAGTTGCTCTCGGCCGTCCCACTTCGCTTGAACGGACGACGTTCTACGCCTTCATCGACGGCGCGGCCCACAAAGGTTCTATCGGAGTTCATCGGAACGCACGCAAGCATGTACTCGTGGGTATGCGCCAATGTCCGCGCTTTCCCACCCTGCGGATGATGGTTCACGATGATCATCTCTCGCCGCATAGTCGGAAGGGTGCTGTCGGCTAGCTGTGCGAGGTTGACCATCTCAAAATCATCGATTGCGATGAATAGGGAAGGATCCTCGCCGAGCAGCTTCGGAACCAGCGCAAGCCTGTTCTCCATGAGCGTCAGCCAAGATCCGTGCAAATAGGTGTTCTTGTATGGGATCTCTGAATCCCCCGTGTTGTATGGGGGATCGATATAGACGCAGTCCATATGACCTGAGTAAGTCCGGTCCATTAGCGACAGAGCTTGGAAGTTCTCGCTGTGGAAGAGCACACCGTCGGTCCGCTCGTCCACGTTGCCGACGGCCTCCAGCAGCCGCTCGGTGAAGCCTGTATCGAAATGCCGCGTATCCACCATCAACGTCGGATGCGCCTTCAGAAACTCCACGGCCCCTTCCCCCTCTCCCCCTCGGGGAGAGGGCCGGGGTGAGGGGTCTTCTCCCCCTTGGGGAGAGGGCCGGGGTGAGGG
>JAAYLR010000056.1 GCA_012521815.1 Acidobacteriota bacterium | reverse complement strand
TCCTGGAGCTGAAGCAGGTTCCAAGGGTTCGGCTGTTCGCCGATTAAAGCGGTACGTGAGCTGGGTTCAGAACGTCGCGAGACAGTTCGGTCCCTATCTCATGCGGGCGCAGGAGACTTGAGAGGATCCGTCCTTAGTACGAGAGGACCGGGATGGACGAACCTCTGGTGAACCAGTTGTCGCGCCAGCGGCACCGCTGGGTAGCTATGTTCGGAAAGGATAAACGCTGAAAGCATCTAAGCGTGAAGCCCCCCTCGAGATGAGGTCTCCCTGAAGACCCCTGGTAGATGACCAGGTTGATAGGCGGGAGGTGTAAGGGCTGCGAGGCCTTGAGCTGACCCGTACTAATCGGTCGTTCGGCTTGACCAATTGCGCGGCTTGTTGGCCGGCGAATCCTGTCGCTTCACCCGATTCGGTTGCAGACGGTTCTTTGATTTGGAGTTTTCCGGTGACTGTGGCGAGGGGGAAACACCCGTTCCCATTCCGAACACGGCAGTTAAGCCCCTCAGCGCCGATGGTACTGCTTGCGCAAGTGGGTGGGAGAGTAGGTCGTTGCCGGGAAGCTTGTTTTGACGCCCCCTTCACCGGGGGCGTTTCTGTTTGAATCAGCGGCGCGGAAGAGGAGCGAACGGATGCCACGGATCACGAAGGTCTACACCCGGACCGGGGACGAAGGGCGGACCGGTCTCGGCAGCGGCCGGCGCGTCGAGAAGGATGCGGCGCGGATCGACGCCTACGGCGAGGTCGACGAGCTCAACTCCGTGCTCGGCCTGGTGCGCGCCCAGCTCGCGGAGAGCCCGGCTGCCGCGGTGGTCGCCCGGATCCAGAACGAGCTCTTCCATCTCGGAAGCGACCTCTGCGTGCCGGAGGAGGACAAGGAGCGGCTGCCGGTGCCGGTGGTGCGCGAGGAGCACGTCCGCGCGCTCGAGGCCTGGATCGACGAGATGCAGGCGGCGCTCGAACCGCTCGCGAACTTCGTCCTGCCGGCCGGCGCGCCGGCCGCGGCCGGCCTCCACGTGGCCCGCGCGGTCTGCCGGCGGGCCGAGCGCCGGGTGGTCGGGCTCGCCCGGGAGGAGCGCATCGGTCCTTGGGTGATCCCCTACCTGAACCGCCTCTCCGACGCGCTCTTCGTCGCCGCCCGGTGGGAGAACCGGCGGCAGGGCGTCCCCGACGTGCTCTGGGACAGCCGGGCCTGACGCGAATCAGGCGGCGGCGCGCGGGCAGTTCCGGTCGCGGCGGGCCTCGAGATCCTCCTTGACCCGGCGCTTGAACGAGTCGCCGATCTCCGCCGCTTCCCGTCGCCGGGCCTCGTTGTAGGTGGCGACGTCGAGCCGCTCGAAGTTCATCCGGATCCGGCGAAACGGCCGCGCCAGCAGCTCACCCGGCGCCTGCACGTGGTGGAGGCCGCCGCTGTAGGCGACGAGCATCTCCCCGTCCCCGACCGCCTCGAGGATGTCGGCGATCCCGCCGCGCACCGTCATCGGCTCGCCGTTGGCGTCGAGGCCGTTGGCGCGCATCATCCGGCCCTCGGGCAGGATCAGGACCATCGAGTCCGGACCGATCCGGGAGAGCACGGCGCGCCAGGTGTGGTCGCGCTCCCGGGTGACCGAGGCGACGTGCGCGGCGATGAGGGAGAAGAACCGCCCGACGACCGGACGCTTGAGGGTCTTTTCGGCGATCGCCACCACCCCGTGCCGGGCGATCCGCCAGAGGAAGCGGTACGGCACGGTGATCGTGAAGATCGGCTCGTAGAGGCTGGTGTGGTTCAGGATCGCCACCACCCGCAGTCGCTGGAGGTCCCGGAAGGGAGGCTCCGGATGCGGACCGATCCAGCCGACCTCCGCCCGGAAGAAGAGGTGGCTGATGGTCTTGACGGTCGCGAGCAGGCACCAAGTGACGAGCTGACGCACGGAACAGTCCGGAAGAGGGGGTGAACGGGCGGGCGCGGCGCGCTCAGAGAACGGTCTCGCGCACCACCTCTTCGATCGACGTCATGCCGTTGCGGATCTTCTCGAGGCCGCTGCCGCGCAGGCTGATCATGCCGTGCTCGATCGCCTTGTTGCGCAGCTCGATGGCGCTCGCGCCGGAGAGGATCATCTCCCGGATGTCGTCGTCGATGCTCATCACCTCGTAGAGGCCGGTCCGGCCCTTGTAGCCGGTGCTGTTGCACCGTTCGCAGCCCTTGCCCCGGAAGAGCTTGAGGGTGCGGGCCTCGCGCTCGGAGAAGCCGGCCTCGATGAGCGCCGCGGGCGGGACCTCGACCGGCTCCTTGCAGAAGGTGCAGACCCGCCGGACCAGCCGCTGGGCGACGACCATGTGCACCGAGGTGGCCACCAGGAACGGCTCGATCCCCATGTTCATGAGGCGGTTGATCGAGGAGGGCGCGTCGTTGGTGTGCAGCGTCGAGAGCACGAGGTGACCGGTCATCGCCGCCTTGATCGCGACCTCGGCGGTCTCGAAGTCCCGGATCTCGCCGACCAGGATGATGTTGGGATCCTGGCGCAGGAAGGAGCGCAGGGCGGTGGCGAAGTTGAGGCCGATCTGCTCCTTCATCTGCACCTGGTTGATGCCCGGCAGGTTGAACTCGACCGGGTCCTCGGCGGTGATGATGTTCACGTCGGAGGTGTTGATCCGCGAGAGCGCCGAGTAGAGGGTGTTGGTCTTGCCGGAGCCGGTCGGGCCGGTCACCAGGACCATGCCGTACGGCTTGAGGATCGCCTGCTCGAAGCGCTGCAGCGACTCGGGCTCGAAGCCGAGGCGCGTCATGTCGAGCATCAGGTTGTCCTTGTCGAGGAGCCGGAGCACGATCTTCTCGCCGAAGATCGTCGGCAGCACCGAGACCCGGTAGTCGAGATCCTTGACGCGATCCTGGATCCGGGTCTTGATCTTGATCCGGCCGTCCTGGGGGAGCCGCTTCTCGGCGATGTCGAGCTTCGCGAGGATCTTCATCCGACTCGTGATCGCCTCGCGCAGCCGCAGCGGCGGCCGGGTCATCTCGTAGAGGACGCCGTCGATCCGGTAGCGGACCCGGTACTCCTTCTCGTACGGCTCGATGTGGATGTCCGAGGCGCCCTTCTTGATCGCGTCGGTGAGGATGATGTTCACCAGCTTGACGACCGGCGCCTCCTCCGACTCGGCCGTGAGGCTCTCGATGTCGAGCTCCTCCTCTTCGTCGAGCACCTCGAGGGAGGTGTCGGCCGGCTCGGCGAGATCCTCCATCACCTTCTTGAGCTCGATCGCGTGGGTGGAGCCGTAGTAGCGGTCGATCGCCACCCGCAGGGCCGACTCGGAAGCCACGACCGGGTCGACGTTGTACCCGGTCATGAACTTGATGTCGTCCATCGCGAAGACGTTGGTGGGATCGATCATCGCGATCGTCAGCTTCGCGCCGACCTTGGTCACCGGCAGGATCGTGTACTTGCGGGCGACGTCGGCGGGGATGATCTTGACGACGCTCTCGTCGATCTCGACCCGGTTCAGGTCGATGGCGGGCACTCCGAAGTGCTGGGAGAGGAACTCGACGAGCTCCTTCTCGCTGAGGAAGCCGAGCCGGACCAGGTTCGAGCCGAGCCGTCCCCCCTTCTCCTTCTGGGCGGCGAGGCCCTGCTGGAGCTGCTGGGGGGTCAGCTTGCCGGACTGGACGAGGAGATCACCGAGTCGATTGCTTGCCATGGTCACCCGTACGGTCGCGGTTCGCGACCCTTTCAGCCGGAGGCGGGAGCGGGTCGCTGCCAGCCACCGCCTCCCGGTTTCGGTTCTAGGGAACGGAGTCTATCAGGCGTTCCCGGCAAGGAGGGCGAGGGCGCGGGCGGCGATCTCGCCGGCCGGGATCGCGGTCAGGCAGGGGCGTGGTTCGGCCATCCGCCGGTGACAGAAGCTGCAGGGGAGACGGTGCGCCACCACCCGCTCGGGCGCCCGGTACGGTCCGTGCCGCCCGGGATCGGTCGGGCCCATCACCGCGAGGACGGGGCTGCCGAGGGCATGCGCGAGGTGGAGCGGACCGGTGTCGCCGCCGAGCACGAGCCGCGCTTCGCGCAGGAGGGTGCCGAGGCTCGGGAGGTCGGGCGCCGCGATGGCCGCGCTGCCCGGCGCGCGGGCGGCGATCTCGCGGGCGAGCGCTTCCTCCCCCGGGCCGGCGCCGATCCAGGCTCGCAGGCCCGAGGCGCGGGCGATCTGCGTGACCGCGTCGGCCCAGGTCGCCGCCGGCAGCCGCTTGTTTCCCCAGGCGGCGCCGGGATGGAGGAAGAGGTACGGGCCGCCGGCGGCCACCGCCGCGGGGAGCGGCGGCTTGGCGCGGGCGAAGAGGGCCTCCGGAGCGAAGGCGGCCGGGCCGGAGGGGATCCCGAGCGGGACGAGCAGCGAGAGGTACCGGTCGACCGCGTGCGGCGCCTCGTTCACCACCGCTTCGTTGATCCAGAGCGCGCTCTCCGGCTCGCGCCGGCAGCGGGCCGCGAGCCCGATGCGCCGGCCCGCCAGCGAGAGGGCGGCGATCGCCGCTCCTTTGTGGCTGCCCATGAGGTCGAGCGCCACGTCGGCGCCGAACCCGGTGAGGCGGTCGAGGAAGCCACCGAGCTCGGCGAGGTGAGCGGGGCGCAGCGGCGCCCGGCCCCAGCGCCGCAGCGCTACCGGCAGGAGATCGTCGAGCGCCGGGTGTCCGGCGAGCAGCGGCGCGTACCCCTCCTCGACGACCCAGCCGAGCCGCGCCGCCGGCAGTGCCCGGCGGAGCGCGGTGAGGACCGGCACGGCCTGCACCACGTCGCCGAGCGAGCTCGTGCGGACGATGAGAACGCGGAGCCGCTCCGCGCCGCTCACGGCAGGGCGCGAACCCGGGCGATCAGGTCGCTGGTCGCGTGGTCCTTCGGGTCGCCGACGAGCGCGGTGCGGCCGCCGTAGGCGCGCACGATCTCGTACTCCGGCACCCGCTCCGGAGTGCCGTAGTCGCTCCCCTTGCAATGCACCTCGGGGCGCAGCCGCGCGAGCAGCGGTCCGGGGCTGTCGCCGGCGAAGACGACGACGAAATCGACGGCGGCGAGGCCGGCGAGCAGCTCGGCCCGCTCGGCCGCGGGGACGACCGGACGGCCGGCGCCCTTGAGACGCGCCACCGAGTCGTCGTCGTTGATCGCCACCACGAGCAGGTCGGCCTCCCGGCGCGCCGCCTGCAGATAGCGCAGGTGGCCGACGTGCAGGAGGTCGAAATGGCCGTTGGCGAAGGCGATCCGCCGCCCCGCCGCGCGCAGCGGCCGCAGCCGCTCGCCGAGCTCGACCTCGGTCACCACTTCGCCCATGTCGCCTCCGTGAGCGGCCGCGGGTCGCGCCGGATCGCCGCCGCGAGCTCCGCGGGCGAGGTGGTGGCGGTCCCCATCTTCATCACCACGATCCCGCCGGCGTAGTTGGCGAGCAGGGCCGCCTCCGCCGGGGTGGCGCCGGCGGCGAGGGCGAGCGCGAAGGTCCCGACCACGGTGTCGCCGGCGCCGGTCACGTCGGCGACCTGAGCGGTGCCGTGGACGGGGATCGCGACCGCGCCGCCGCCGTCGGCGAGGACCATCCCGCGCGAGCCGCGGGTCACGAGCAGGAACCGGGCCGCGAGGCGCTCCCGCAGCCGGTCGACGGCCTGCCCGAGCGCGGGCATCGTCGCGGGCAGGGGGCCGCCGAAGAGCGCCTCGGCCTCCTCCTCGTTCGGCGTCGCGCCGTCGGCTCCCTGGTAGTCGCCCAGCCGGTACCGGCTGTCGACGATCACCACCCCTTCCGGCCCGAGCGCCTCCCGCAGCGCGGGGAGGAGCGCGGGGCGGGCGGCACCGTAGCCGTAGTCGCTCACCACCGCGACCCGGGCGTCCGCCGCGGCGGCGCGGATCCCGGCGGCGAGGCGGGCGTGCGCCGCATCGTCCTCCGGCAGCTCGTCCTCGACGTCGTAGCGCACGATCTGCTGCTTCGTGCCGTGGGGGAAACCCGCCACGATGCGGGTCTTGGTGGGGGTGCGGTAGTCCGGGACCTCGAGGATCCCCGTGGTCGCGATCCCGCGAGCGGCGAGCTCGGCTCGCAGCCGGCGGCCCGACTCGTCGGCGCCGACGAAGCCGATAGGCAGCGGTTCGCCGCCGAGGGCGCGGATGTTCGCCACCGCGTTCGCCCCGCCGCCGGGCAGGACGCTCTCGCCGTCGTAGCGGAGGATCAGGACCGGCGCCTCGCGGCTGATCCGCTTCGGGCTGCCGGTGAGGAAACGGTCGAGGACGAGGTCGGCCAGCACGAGGACGCGCTGGCCGGCGAGGCGGTCGGTGAGAGCGAGGAGCCGGTCGGCACCGACCCGCGGGGTACCGTCGGACATCGGGCGAGGAGTCTAGCACGCGCTCCGGCTACACTCCGCCCATGACGAGCGTGGCCGAGCGGCTCCGGGAGCGCGTGCGGCGGGAGGGAGCGATCCCGTTCGCCACCTTCATGGCCGAAGCGCTCTACGGCGACGGGGGGTACTACCGGCGCGCGGAATGGCCGGTGGGCGCCCGGGGGGATTACGTCACCGGACCCGCCCTCTCGCCGCTCCTCGCCCGGGCGACGGGGCGGCTCCTCGCGCGGCTCGACCGCAACCTCGGCGCCACCGCCGACTTCCTGGAGGTTGGCTACGGCGACGGGGCGCACCTCGCGGCGCTCGCGGCGAGCGAGGGCGGCCGCCGCCGTCTGCGGGGCGTCGATCGCGCGGCGCGTCCTCTTCCGCCTCCCGCCGAGGCGCTCAGCGGCCTCGAGGCGATCGCCCCCCGGTCGCTCGCCGGGCTGATCTTCTCCTACGAGCTCTTCGACGCCCTGCCGGTGCACCGCCTGATCGGCACCGGCGACGGGCTCGCCGAGCTCTGGGTCGGCACGGCGCCCGATTCGGGTTTCGCCTGGGAGGAGCGCCCCCTCTCCGATCCCGGGCTCGCCGCGCTCCTCGGCCGGGCCGGGGTCCGCCTCGCCCCGGGCCAGATCGCCGACGTCACCCCCGCCTGGGAGCGGCTCTACGCCGAGCTCGCGGCGCGGCTCGGCCGCGGCCTGCTCGTCACCTGCGACTACGGTTTCGCCGGCGGCCGGCTCTACGATCCCCGCAGCCGCTTCCACGGGACCCTCGCCTGCCACCGCCGGCACCGGCTCCACCGCGACGCTCTCGCCTGGCCGGGCGAGCAGGACCTGACCGCCCACGTCGACTTCGACCTGCTGCGCGGCGCCGGCGAGACCGCCGGGCTCACGACCCTCGGCTTCACCTCGCAGGCGCTCTGGCTGGCCGCCTGCGGCCTCTTCGCCGACCTCGCCGGAGCGAGCGAGCGGCAGCGGCACGAGGCGATGGCGCTCCTCGATCCGGAGGGGATGGGTACGGAGATCCGGGTCCTCGTGCAGGGCCGGGAGATCGGGACCGACGGGCTCTTCGATCTGCCCCTCGGCTTTGCTTGACTGGCCAAGGGCATCGGCTACAATCCGGCGGGTTTCGTCCGCAACGGGGCCCCGAGCCGACGCCGTGGAATCGTACCTGCCGATCTTCATCTGCACGCTGCTCACCGTGCTCATCCTGCTCGGGCTCCTGCTCGCGAGCCGGCTGCTGCGCCAGCGCAACTCGCCGCTCACCGACCGCGAGCCGTACGAGTGCGGCAACGAACCCGAGACCTTCGCTCACGAACACCGCTTCTCGGTGCGCTACTACCTGATCGCGGTCCTGTTCGTGATCTTCGACGTCGAGACGATCTTCCTCTTCCCGTGGGCGGTGCTGCTCGACCGGCTCGCGCTCTTCGGGTTGATCGAGATGTTCCTCTTCCTGACGATCCTCATCGCCGGCTACGTCTTCGTCTGGCGGCGGGAGGCTCTGGACTGGGTATGACGGGTGAACCCGAGGTCGTCACCACGACCTACGAGAAGCTATACAACTGGGCGCGGCGCTCCTCGCTCTGGCCGATGCAGTTCGGCCTGGCCTGCTGCGCGATCGAGATGATGGCGGTGCTCGACCCGCGGCACGACATGTCGCGCTTCGGCGCCGAGGTCTTCCGCTCCACCCCGCGGCAGAGCGATCTGATGATCGTCTCCGGCACGGTGACCGAGAAGATGGCGCCGGTCATCCGCCGGCTCTGGGATCAGATGCCCGAGCCGAAGTGGGCGATCGCGATGGGCGCCTGTGCCACCTGCGGCGGTCCGTACCGCACCTACGCGGTGACCCAGGGGGTCGACCGGGTGATCCCGGTCGACGTCTACATCCCGGGCTGTCCGCCGCGGCCCGAGGCCCTCATCTGGGGGCTGCTGCACCTGCAGCGGAAGATCGACCGCACGCGGAGCCGGCCGGTGGCGGTGGGGCGATGAGCGAAGCCCCCAAGCCCCCCGCCGAGCTCGCGCCGTGGGAGCGTGAACCGGCCGCGCCGCAGTGGCAGGAGGCGGCCGACGATCCGGTCGCCCTTGCCCTCGGGGAGGCGCTCGGCGAGGCGCTCGTGAGCGCCCGCACCTTCGCCGGCGACCTCACCCTCGAGGTGCGCCGGGAGGCGTTCCGGAGCGCCTGCGCGGCGCTCAAGGAGAGACACGACTTCACGCTCCTGGTCGACCTCTGCGGCGTCGACTTCCCGAAGCGCGAGGAGCGGTTCGAGGTGGTCGTCCACCTCTACAGCTTCTCCGCGAACCGCCGGGTCCGGGTCAAGACCGCGGTCGGCGAGGGCGGGGAGGTGCCGAGCCTGGTGCCGGTCTACCCGGCGGCCAACTGGCCGGAGCGGGAGACGTGGGACATGTTCGGGATCCGCTTCGCGGACCACCCCGACCTCACCCGGATCCTGCTCTGGGAGGGGTTCAACGGCCATCCGCTGCGCAAGGACTTCCCCGTCGAGGGGATCGACACCGGCGCGGCGATCTATCCGGAGTACTACGAAGCGCGCCAGGGACCGATCGCGGGCACCGGCACCGGCTGGAAGGTGAAGAACCCGCCCGCGGCGGCGCCCGAGTCGGGCCCGGAGGAGAAGAAGTGAACGGGAACGCGCCGACCGGCGAGCCGCTCTTCGGCCTGCGCGAGATGGAGCTGAACTTCGGGCCGCAGCATCCGGCCACCCATGGCGTGATGCGGCTCAAGCTGAAGGTCGACGGCGAGCGGATCGTCGACTGCTACCCGATCATCGGCTACCTGCACCGGGGCACCGAGAAGCTCTTCGAGCTCCACCCGTTCTTCCAGAACGTGCCGCACACCGACCGGCTCGACTACGTGGCGGCGGCGACGAACAACCTCGCCTACGTCGGCGCGGTCGAGAAGCTCGTCGGGCTGGTGGTGCCGCCGCGCGCCCGCTACATCCGGGTGATCCTCGCCGAGCTGCAGCGGATCTCGAGCCACCTCGTCTGGCTGGCCACCCACGCCATCGACATCGGGGCGATGACCCCGTTCTTCTACTGCTTCCGCGAGCGCGAGCTCATCCTCGACCTCTTCGAGCAGTACTGCGGCGCCCGGTTGACCCTCAACAGCATGCGCCCCGGCGGCCAGCCGTACGACCTGCCGCAGGGATGGGTCGAGCGGTGCGGCGAGTTCATCGCGGAGTTCCCGGCGAAGGTCGACGAGTACGAGGACCTGCTCACCGAGAACCGGATCTGGAAGCGGCGCACGGTCGGCATCGGGGTGCTGCCCCCCGAGACCGCGATCGCCTACGGCGTCACCGGGCCGATGCTGCGCGGCAGCGGCGTCGACTGGGATCTGCGCAAGGCGCTTCCCTACGAGGCGTACGGCGAGGTCGAGTTCGACGTGCCGGTCTTCCACAACTGCGACACCTACGACCGGTATCTGGTGCGGATCGAGGAGATGCGGCAGTCGGCGCGGATCATCCGGCAGTGTCTCGACCGGCTCCCCGACGGCCCGATCATGGCGAAGCGGCCGCGGGTCCTCAAAGCCGCCGCGGCGACCGAGGCCTACCACGCGGTGGAGGGCCCGAAGGGCGAGCTCGGCTTCTACATCGTCGGCGACGGGAGCACGAACCCGTACCGCTGCCACGTGCGCCCGACCTCGTTCATGAACCTGCAGGCCCTGCCGGAGATGTCCCGCGGGGCGCTGATCTCCGACCTCGTGGCCCTGATCGGAACCGTGGATATCGTGCTCGGGGAGATCGACCGGTGAGCTGGGCCTGGCTCGACTCGCTGCGCGAGACGATCGGGCAGCCGCAGTTCACGCTGCTCTTCGCCCCGGCGGCGAAGTTCCTGGTCGCGATCGTGGTGATCCTGCTGATCATCGCCTACCTCGTCTTCGTCGAGCGGCGGCTGCTCGGCTTCCTGCAGGTGCGCCTCGGCCCGAACCGGGTCGGCCCCTGGGGGCTCCTGCAGCCGATCGCCGACATCCTCAAGCTCCTGATCAAGGAGGACACGATCCCGAACCGGGCGGTGCGCTGGGCCTATCTGCTCGCCCCCTGCCTGGTCGTCGCGCCGGCGTTCGTCATCTTTTCGGTGGTGCCGTTCGGGCCCTCTCCCAACGCGCCCGGCGCGCCGCGCTGGTACGTGACCGATCTCGACGCGGCGATCATCTTCGTCGTCGCCCTCGCCTCGCTCGGCATCTACGGCATCATCCTCGGCGGCTGGTCGTCGAACAACAAGTTCTCCCTGCTCGGCGGCCTGCGCTCGGCGGCGCAGATGGTCTCCTACGAGGTGCCGCAGGGGCTCGCCCTGGTCGGCCCGCTCATGCTCGCCGGCTCGATGTCGCTGGTCGGCATCGTGGAGAGCCAGGCGCAGCGCGGCCTCTGGTTCGCGGTGCCCCAGATCGTCGCCTTCTTCATCTACTTCGTGGCCGGGGTGGCGGAGACGAACCGCAACCCGTTCGACCTGCCGGAGGCGGAGTCGGAGCTGGTGGCGGGCTTCCACACCGAGTACAGCGGGGTGCGTTTCGCGCTCTTCTTCCTCGGCGAGTACGCGAACATGATCGTGATCTCGGCGATCGCGGTGACGGTCTTCCTCGGCGGCTGGCTGCGCCCCTTCCCGAGCATCGAAGCGCTCGCCTTCCTCGACCTGATCCCGGGGGCCGTCTGGTTCTTCCTCAAGGTCTTCGCCTTCCTCTTCCTCTTCATCTGGTTTCGCGGCACCTTCCCCCGCTTCCGGTTCGACCAGCTGATGGCGCTGGGCTGGAAGTGGCTGATCCCGCTCGCCCTCGCCAACCTGATGGTGACCGGGCTGCTGGTGGTGCTGCTCAACGGGAGGACGTGAGATGAGCGCCCTCAAGCAGTTTCTCGACCGGCTGCTGCTGCTCGACCTCTTCGCGGGTCTGGCGGTGACCGGTCGTCATCTCTTCCGCCGCAAGGTCACCGTCCAGTATCCGGAGCAGCGTCTGGAGCCGGCCGATCGCTTCCGCGGCATGCTTCGCCTCGACTCCGAGCGCTGCATCAAGTGCACCCTCTGCGCGCGCGACTGCCCGCTCGACATCATCTACATCGACTGGCACCAGGAGACGAACCCCGAGACCGGCAAGAAGGAGAAGGTCCTCGACCGGTTCGACATCGACATCCAGCGGTGCATGTTCTGCGGTCTCTGCGAGGAGGCCTGCCCGACCGAACCGAAGTCGATCTGGCTGACGACGAAGACCTACGAGCTCGCCAGCTACGACCGGTGGCAGAACCTCTACGTCACGATGGAGCAGCTCGAGAGCTGGCGGGTGCGGCCGTCGTACACCGACGAGGAGGTGGCGTGATCGCGGCGCGCCGGAAGGAGGGACCGTGGAGCTGCTGAGCGCGCACGGCGCGACGCTCCTCTTCTACCTGTTCGCCGCGGTGGTGATCGCGGGCGCGATCGGGGTGGTGACGCTGCGCAACCCGATGTACGGCGCCCTCTGCCTGCTCGCGACCTTCCTCGGCGTGGCCGCGCTCTTCCTGCTGCGGCACGCCGAGTTCGTCGGGGTCGTGCAGATCTTCGTCTACGGCGGCGGCGTGATGGTGCTCTTCCTCTTCGTGATCATGCTGGTGAACCTCCACCGGCTGCGCGAGGTGCGGATGTTCGCCGGCACCGCGCCGCTCGCGGCGGTGGTGGCGACGCTCCTCGTGGGGATGCTCCTCTGGGCGGTGCTCGCCCGGCCGGCGCTGGTGCGCGCCGGCGACACCGCGGCCCTGGGAGCGATCGGCGGTGAGCAGATCGGCAACCCGCAGGCGCTCGCCTGGGTCCTCTTCCGCGATCACCTGGTGGCGTTCGAGGCCGCTTCGCTCTTCCTGCTGGTGGCGATGATCGGCGCCGTGGTGCTGGGGAGGCGGCGATGACCCTCGGGGCGATCGGCACCGGCCACTACCTGGTGCTCGCGGCGATCCTCTTCGGGATCGGGCTCGTCGGGATCCTCACCCGGCGCAACCTGATCACGGTGCTGATGTCGATCGAGCTGCTGCTCAACTCCGTGAACCTGAACCTCGTCGCCTTCGCCCACGAGCGGGGCGATCTGACCGGGCAGGTCTTCGCGGTCTTCACGATCGCGGTGGCGGCGGGCGAGGCGGCCGTCGGCCTCGGGATCCTGCTCGCGCTCTTCCGCATGCATCAGACCACCGAGCTCGACCGGGCCCGGGAGCTGGAGGGCTGAGACGGTGCTGCAGCTGCTCTGGCTGATCGTGCTGCTGCCGTTCGCGGGCGCCCTGCTCAACGGGGTGGTGCTGCGCGACCGGCTCTCGGCGCGGGGGGTGACGGCGGTCGCCATCGGCAGCGTGGCGGCCTCGCTCGCCACCGCGCTCGGGGTGATCGTCGCCTACGCCCGGAACCCGGCGTTCGCGGGTGGAGTGCCGTTCGAGCAGCTGATCTGGTCGTGGCTGCCGGCCGGCCTCCTGAAGCTCCCCGGCGGGCTCGGCGAGCTCTCCGTGAACCTCGCCTTCCTCCTCGATCCGCTCTCGGCGGTGATGGTGGCGGTGGTGACGGTGGTGGGTTTCCTGATCCACGTCTACGCGGTCGGGTACATGGCGGGTCACCGGGGCTACCAGCGGTTCTTCGCCTACATGAACCTGTTCATGGGGGCGATGCTGCTGCTGGTGCTGGGGAACAACTTCCTGGTGACGTTCGTGGGCTGGGAGGGGGTGGGGCTCTGCTCCTACCTGCTCATCGGCTTC
>JAAYLR010000055.1 GCA_012521815.1 Acidobacteriota bacterium | reverse complement strand
GCCTGGACGGGAGGCAGGGGGCCCCGGTCCAGCCGCTCCTTGAGTGGCTGCCCTCTCAGGAGCTCGCACACCAGGTACGGCTGTCCCTCGTGGCTGCCCACGTCGTAGAGTGCCATGACGTGCGGATGGTTCAGCGCGGAGATCGCTCGCGCTTCCTGCTCGAAACGCTGACGCTGGAGAGGGGTGCCGGCGAGATCCTCGGCGATGACCTTCAGGGCGACCTCGCGCCCGAGGCGGGTATCGCGGGCCCGGTAGACGACGCCCATGCCACCCCGGCCGAGCAGCCCGAGGATCTCGAAATGGCCGATTCGCTCGGGCCAGCCGGTGGCGGACAACCGGTGCGTCCGGTCGTGGTCCGTCACGTTGCCACTCATCGCAAGTACTCTAGGAACGCGGTTGGCGGGAGTCAATTTTCTCCGGATGGATGCTCCTCTTTCGGAGCCTCTCCCTTGCTAAGCTGCCACGTTCAGGAGGTTTCCATGCGCCAGCGTTCGACGTTCGCCCTCGCCCTTCTCCTCCTTCTCGCAGCCGCCTCTTTCGCCAGCCCGGCGGTGGCGGCTTCGGCCCGGAAGGCGGCGAAGGAACCGCCTGCCACAGCGCTCACCGTCGGCAGTTGGCTCCAGCTCGGGCCGGCGCCGGGGCCGTTGCCGGTGTTCGGCGACGAGAGCCGCGGCGGCTACGGTACCGCCGAGCTGCTCTCGGCCGCGCCGCTGCCGCCTTTCGAGGCGCTGCCGATTGCCGGAGCCGAGGTGCCGTGGTTCGGCGGAGGCAGCCAGGTCTGGCGAGAGGTCGCGGCGGGCAGGGATGGCCTCGTCACCCTCGGCGCGGCCGCGAGCGGCACGCCCCGCCTCGCCTGGCTCGCGGCCCAGGTGCACGTGCCGCGCTGGCAGGCGGTCGAGATCGAGCTGCGCGGCTCCCACGCCCGGCGACTCCTTCTCGACGGAAGGGAGGTCGCGACGAGCGGAGCCAAGGCCCCATCGGGCGAGGTGAAGTCCAGCGTCAAGCTCCTCCCGGGCAGCCACCTCCTCCTCGTGCAGACGCTCGCCGAGCCCGGCGCTTCGGAAGCCTGGACAGCCGGGGTGCGGTTCACCGCCGCGGGTGCGCCCCCGCAGCTCGTCTTCGCCACCACGCCCGAGCGCTCGCTCGATCTCCTCGACATCCTGGACCGGACCGAGGTGGCTTCCATCGCGCTCTCGCCCGACGGCGAGCTGATCGCGATCGGGCTGCGCCGGATCGTGCCCGGCACCGACGACTCCGAGAGCTGGGTCGAGGTCCGCGCGACCGCCGACGGAACGTTGCGCTGGAGCCGCCGCGGCGCCGAGACGCGGGGCGTCGCCTGGGCGTCACCCCGGCGGCTGGGCTTCACGACCTCCGAGAAGAGAGGCAAGGAGGGCACCGCCGCGACTCTCTGGCTGGCCGACCTCGCGACGGGAGCGGTCACCCCCCTGCTCGAACGGATCGAGAACCTCGCCGGCTACCGCTGGGTGGACGAAAGCACGGTCGTCTACTCCACCGCCACCCGGGCGGAGCCGGACAGCCGGGGGATCAAGCTCGTCGAGAGCCTCGTGGATCGTCAGGAAGGAGCACGCGACCGCTCCTATCTCTGGCTCGCGCGGCTGCCCGACGGCGTGCGGCTCCGCCTCACCGCCGGCGAGGAATCGAGCCGGGTCGAAGCGATCGCGCCGGACGGCGGCCGCCTCCTCTTCACCCGTGAGTACGAGGATCTCGAGGCGCGTCCCTTCCTCCGCACCGAGCTCTGGGAGATGGATCTCTCGACCCTCGCCGCCACGAAGCTGCGGGATTTCCGCTGGCTCTCCGGCGCGGCCTACGCCCCCGGCGGGCGCCTGCTGCTCGTCGCCGGCCCGTCGGAGTTCGGCGACGCCGGAGTCGCCCTGCCGCCCGGGGTGATCCCGAACGACGGCGACGGCCAGCTCTACCTCTGGGAGCCGGGAACCGACGGGGTGGAGGCGCTCTCGCGCGATTTCGATCCGTCGATCGCCAGCGCCGAATGGAACGAGGCGGCCGGCGCCGTGCTCCTGCGCGCTGCCGTGCGCGACGAGGTGGGCGCCTTCCGGCTCGATCTCGCCACCCGGCAGTACACGCGACTCGCGACCGGCAGCGCGGTGGTTTCCGGTTTCTCGCCCGCTCGCGACGCCGCGGCGCTGGCGGTCTCGGGCAGCGGCCCGTGGCAGCCGGAGCGGGTCGCCTTCCTCGATCTCGTGACGGGCGAGACGCGGCTGCTCCTCGACCCCGCGGGCTCCTGGATGCCCGCGGTGCGGCGCGGGCGGGTCGAGTCGTGGCAGTGCACGGTGGCGAGCGGCGTCACCATCGACGGCCGGGTCTACCTCCCGCCCGATTTCGATCCGGAGCGCAGCTACCCGGCGATCGTCAACTACTACGCCGGCACGACGCCGATCGACCAGGCGTTCGGCGGCCGCTACCCGAAGGAGTGGTGGGCGGCGCAGGGGTACGTGGTCTATGTCCCGCAGCCATCGGGAGCGATCGGCTACGGCCAGGCGCACTCGGCCCGGCACGTCAACGAGTGGGGGTCGCTCGTCGTCGACGAGATCATCGATGCCACCCGCCAGTTCGTCGCCGCGCATCCGTACGTCGACGGCAAGCGGCTCGGGGCGATCGGCGCCTCGTACGGCGGCTTCACGACGATGTTGCTGGTCACGAAGACCGATCTCTTCGCCGCGGCCGTCTCCCACGCCGGGATCTCGTCGATCTCCTCATATTGGGGAGAGGGGTACTGGGGATACACCTACAACGCCCGCTCGGCCGCCGGCTCCTTCCCGTGGAACCGGCCCGACCTCTACGTGGGCCAGAGCCCGCTCTTCGCCGCCGACCGGGTCAGAACCCCGCTCCTCCTCACCCACGGCCGCGCCGACACGAACGTCCCGGTCGGCGAGAGCGACACCTTCTTCACCGCGCTCAAGCTCCTCGGCGCCCCGGTGGAGTATCTGCAGGTCGAGGGGCTCGACCACCTGATCCTCGAGCACGCCAAGCGGATCGTCTGGTCGCGGGCGATCGTGGCCTGGTTCGACCGGTACCTGAAAGGCGAGCCGCAGTGGTGGGAGGAGCTGAAGACGGCGCCGAAGAAGGGCTGAGCGGCCACTCCCCGTTTCTCCAGGGCAGACGCCAAGGGCGACGCCCGCCGCCCCGCCGGAACCTTGGAGGCGGGCCCGGCCGGATGCTATTCTGGACGCGGTCGCGCCGCCGCGCGGCTCGTCGCCCGGCGGGACCGCGGCCGCCCTAAGACGCGGCGAGGAGATCCCGGATCATGCCCAACCTGGAAGCCCTGAGAGCCGAGCTCATGGCGAACCACGACGAGTTTCGCAGCCTGGCCGAAGAGCACCGAAAGTGCGAAGCCCGGCTGCAGGAGTTGCATGCCAAGAGCCTGCTCTCGCAGGAGGACGAGATCCAGGAGAAACAGATCAAGGTACACAAGCTGCGCCTCAAGGACCGGATGGAGCAGCTGCTGCGCGAGCACCGCGCCGCCAGCGTCGGCTCCTGACGGTCACGTCGCACGCCGCCGGCACCCGCCATGACCTTTGCCCGGGAGTCTCTTCCCTTCGTGCTGCCGTTCGCCCTCCTGGCGCTCCTCGCCGCTCTGGCGGGCTGGCGCCTCTGGGCCGTCGTGGCGGCGATCGTCGGCCTGCTCGTGCTCCTCTTCTTCCGCGATCCGCACCGGGCCTACACCGGCCCGGCGGAGGGCCTCGCCGCCCCGGCCGACGGGCTGGTCACCATGGTGGACGAGGTCGCCGTTCCGGAGCTCGGTCCCGGCACGTTCCGGCGGGTGGTGATCTTCCTTTCCGCCTTCGACGTCCACATCCAGCGCCTGCCGGCCGACGCCACGGTGCTCGCCTCGACCTTCCGCCCCGGCCGGAAGGTGCCTGCCTTCCGGGCGAACGCCGACGAGGTCAACGCCGGGCAGTTCACCCTGCTCGAGCTCGCCGGCGGAGACCGGATCGCGGTGCGGCAGGTCGCCGGGATCCTCGCCCGGCGCGTGGTCTGCTACCTGCGCCCGGGCGAGAAGCGGCAGCGCGGGGAGCGGCTCGGCCTGATCAAGTTCGGGTCGCGGGTCGACCTCCTCGTGCCGCCGGAGTACCAGATCCTCGTGGCGAAGGGAGATCGCGTCCGCAACGGCGAAACCCCGGTCGCTCTCCCACCGCCACGGTGAGCGCCAGCCACCTCTGCGGCAACGGCCGTCCCTCCCGCCGATGAGCCGGATCGCGATCGTCCACCCCGGTACCCTCCTCGGCAAGGAGCTGCGCGCGGCGCTCGCGCGGCGCCACGGACCGGGTTTCGAGCTCCGGCTCTTCTCCACCGACGAGGAGGAGATCGGCACCGTGACCGAGACCGGCGGCACGGCGACCTTCGTCGATCGTTTCGATCCCGATCTGCTCACCCCGTTCGCGGTCGTCTTCTTCTGCGGCGAGATCGAGCGGGACCGGCCGCTCTTCACCTCCCTGCCACCGGGTCCGCGCGCGGTGGTCGCCTCGCCCGGCGCCACCGCCGCCGACGGCCGGCTCGCCGTGGGCGGCTTCGCGTTGGCCGCGGCCGGCGCCGGACCGCTGGTGAGCCCCCATGCGGCGGTGGTCGGGCTGCTCCAGCTCCTGCGAATCCTCGCGCCGCTCGCACCGCGCGAGGTGCTGGCCACGGCGATCCAGCCCGTCTCGCATTACGGCGAGGCCGGGATCGAGGAGCTCTTCGCCGAGACCCGCGGCATCCTCACTTTCGCCGGCGGTCGCCGGCACGCCCTCTTCGGCCGCCAGCTCGCCTTCAACCTGATGCCGGCGAAGGCGGACGATGGCGAGGAGGTCGACCGGCAGCTCGCCGCGCTGCTCGGCGGCGCCGCGGCGCCGGACTGCCGGCTCCGGCTCCTTCAGGGCAACGCCTTCCACGGGGTGGCGCTGAGCGTCGAGCTGCGCTTCGCCGCCGCCCCGGCAGCCCGCGAGCTCCAGCGGCGCCTGCGGGCGGATCCGCTGATCGAGATCGCCAGGGCGGCGAACCGGCCCGGACCGATCGATGCCGCGGGGAGCGAGCGGATCCTCGTCGGCCCCGTGCGGACCGACGCGGCGGGAAGAACCTGGCTCTGGGCCGTGTTCGACAATCTGACGGTCGGCGGGGCGCTCAACGCGATCGCGCTCGCCGAGCCGTACTTCGGCGGCAGCGCCTGAGCCGGGCTGCCGCCGCGGGCAAGGAGAACGGATGACCACGCACGAGAAGCAGGAAGAACGTTCGGCGTATCGCGTCGCGATCGTCGGTTCGGGTCCGGCCGGCCTCACCGCGGCTCTCTACGCGGCCCGGGCTGGCCTCACGCCGCTGGTGCTCGAAGGGACGCAGCCCGGCGGTCAGCTCACGATCACCACCGAGGTCGAGAACTACCCCGGCTTTCCCGAGGGGATCCTCGGCCCGGAGCTGGTCGAGAAGATGCGCGAACAGGCGCGGCGGTTCGGCGCCGTCGTGCGCTTCGAGACGGTGAGCCGGGTCGAGCTCGGGCGCCGGCCGTTCACGCTGGAGACCGAGCGCGGACGCTACGAGGCGGAGACGCTCATCATCGCCACCGGCGCGAGCGCGAAGCTGCTCGGCCTGCCCTCCGAGCAGGAGCTGATGGGCTACGGCGTCTCGGCCTGCGCGACCTGCGACGGCTTCTTCTTCCGCGACAAGGAGGTCGCGATCGTGGGTGGCGGCGACACCGCCCTCGAAGAGGCCCTCTACCTGACCCGGTTCGCGAGCAAGGTCACGGTGATCCACCGCCGCGACGAGCTGCGCGGCTCGAAGATCATGCAGGAGCGCGCCTTCGCCAACCCGAAGATCGCCTTCGCCTGGAGCCAGCACGTGGCCGAGGTCCTCGGCTCGCGGGAGGAAGGGGTGCGGGCCCTGCGCCTCCGGCACGCGGTGAGCGGCGAGGAGAGCGAGCTGCCGGTGCAGGGGCTCTTCATCGCCATCGGCCACCAGCCGAACACCGGGCTCTTCCGGGGCGTCCTCGAGATGGACGGGGTCGGCTACCTGCGGGTCGTCGAGCCCTCCACCCGCACGAACATCCCCGGCGTCTTCGCCTGCGGCGACGTCATCGATCCGCACTATCGCCAGGCGGTCACCGCCGCCGGGAGCGGCTGCAAGGCGGCGCTCGACGCCGAACGGTTCCTGGAGGCGGAAGGGGCGGAGTGACCCGGAGGGGACCGTCCGGACCGTTCCGGGCGATTCGTCATAGAGTGTTTCGAGGGGCCGGGTGTACGGCCCCTTTTTCGTAGAGGAGATCCACCGATGCGCCGACTCCCTCCCCTGCTTCCTTCCCTGCTGGTGGGGATCGCCTGCTGCACCCTCCTCCTCGCCCTCGCCGGCCCGGCCGCGGCCCAGGAGGAGGCGCCCGCAGAGTCGTTTCGGCTCACGCAGAGCTTCTCGGTCGGGAACGCGACCTGGGTGAGCCTCGAGCTCTCGGTCGGAGACCTCGAGGTCCGTTCCAGCGACGGCCCCGACTTCGAGGTCGATCTGGAGATCGAGTGCACCGCGAAGGGCGCCAAGTGCGAGAAGCTCGCCCGGGCCCTCAAGATCGATTCCCGGCGCCGGGGTGACCGGCTCGACATCCGCCTCAAGGGACCGACGCGGGCGATGGGCAGCACGATCCGGCTCAAGGGAACCGTGCTCGCTCCCCGCCGCCTCCCGCTCGCCATCGAGCTCGGCGTCGGCGACCTGGAGGTCAGCGGCTTCACCCACGATCTGCGGCTCGAGGTCGGCGTCGGCAACCTCCAGGTCCGGCTGCCGGAGTCGGCGGTCCGGATCGTCGATCTCGACACCAACGTCGGCAAGGCGGCGCTCGTCCTCCCCTCCGGCCGACTCGAAGGGACCGGCCTCGTGGGCAAGGCGCTCCGCTGGACGAGCGGCCGCGGCAGCTCGGCGGTCGAGCTCGACGTGAACGTCGGCAACATCGAGATCGTCCTCTACTGAGGCGCCGCCGGCGGCGGCTTCAGGCGGCGATCCGGTCCTCCACGATCTCGCCATCGGCGATCCGCACGACCCGCCGGGTGCGTGCCGCCACCGCCGGGTCGTGGGTGATCACCAGCAGGGTCCGCCCCTGCGCTCCGAGCTCCTCGAAGAGGTGGAGGACGTCCCGGCCGGCGGCCGAGTCGAGGTTGCCGGTCGGCTCGTCGGCGAGCAGCAGCGTCGGATCGCAGGCGAGCGCGCGGGCGATCGCCACCCGCTGCATCTGCCCGCCGGAGAGCTCCGTCGGACGGTGGTGCATCCGGTCCGTGAGCCCGACCTCGGCGAAGAGCCGCTCGACCCGCTCCTGGCGCTCGCGCCGCGGCACGCCCTTGAACAGGAGCGGCAGCTCCACGTTCTCCCGGGCGGTGATCTGCGGCAGCAGGTTGAAGCTCTGGAAGACGAAACCGATCCGCCGGTTGCGTATCTCCGCGAGGCGGTTCCGGCCGAGGCCCTCGACCTCCTCGCCGAGCAGCCGGTAGCTCCCCGCGGTCGGCGTGTCGAGACAGCCGATCAGGTTGAGCAGCGTCGACTTGCCCGAACCGGACGGGCCGACGAT